>NZ_JBBKTX010000018.1:0-104071 GCF_044962685.1 Oceanobacter antarcticus | reverse complement strand
GAAAATCCAATCTAAATCGTGCTCAAGAATAAAACTGTTAACATTCACGTAAATGAATCTTCGACGAGTTCTTACTTCTTGATAATCTTGACTTCAGATCATCTCAGTAAGCACCCACACGTAATTGTCTAAATACTTTGTTAAAGAGCGTGCTTCGTTTTGTCTCGAAGCGGGCTGCGCATTCTACAGAACTTAATCTCAATGTCAACCACTTTCTTTCAATCTTTTCCGATGCGGTCAGCGCAATGCGCTTTCACTTCAGATCGGAGGGCGTATTCTAGAGATATTTTCAAGAATGTCAACTCCTTTTTTCTTTCTCTTTTGCTTTCAGCCTGGTGACTTCTTGCTTGGGAGAGGAGCGCGTATTCTAAAGAGATCTTCAACAGTGTCAACCCTTTTTCTCTTTAACTTCAGCACCTTGCGGCGTTGTTGTCTCGAGAGCGGCGCATTATAGAGATAGCACCTCAGAGGTCAACCACTTTTTCAATCTTATTTCTGTTCAAACAAGTGGTATTTCTTTTTCCCCAGTTTTACGAGAAAAAATCGCCCATAAAGCGCTTTTTCAGCAGCAAAGCATGCTGGCGTATTCATATTGTCTGCTGCACCTTTTGCCTCACCGTTGATAAGCACGGCATTACGCCCGAGGGCATCTTTGACTTCTCGCCCGGCACTGACCATTCCACACTCCACCAACAAGCTTGTCAGAGGCGTGCCACCCATCACTGACATGTCCAGGTCACTGGCAGGCAGACCATCAAGTTTGATCTGTTCCAGCTCAAGCTCAGAGAGCAGAGAGATGTCTCCAGCAAACAATGCTGCCGTAATACGCTTGGCTGACGCCAGGGCCTCGTCGCCATGAACCAGGCGAGTCACTTCATCGGCAAGGATCGGTTGTGCCGTTTTACGCCCTTGTATGGCGCTATCTGCGGCTTCTATTCCAGCGATTTGTGTTACCGGAAGGAAGGTAAAGTAGTGCAGGAATTTATAGGCATCGGCATCGGCAGTGTTGAGCCAGAACTGGTAAAACGCGTAAGGTGAGGTCTTGCTTGCATCCAGCCAGATTGTGCCGCTCTCGGTTTTACCGAATTTGGTACCATCCGACTTGGTCACCAACGGCATGGTCAATCCAAAGGTCTGCTTGCTATACATGCGCCGCGCCAGGTCGACACCACCAACAATGTTGCCCCACTGATCCGAACCACCAATCTGCAGCGTACAGCTCGCGCGCTCCGCCAGTTCGGCAAAATCGTAGGACTGCAACAACATATAGGTGAATTCGGTGAAGGAAATGCCAGCCCCTTCTCGATCAAGCCGCTGTTTGACTGATTCCTTCTGAATCATGTTGTTCACTGAAAAATGCTTGCCAACATCGCGGAGAAAATCGAGCACTGTCATGTCCCCGACCCAGTCAAGGTTGTTCACCACCTCGGCACTGTTCTCGCCACAATCAAAATCAATAAATTGACTCACCTGGGATTTCAGTTTTTCAACCCATCCGGCGACCACTTCGGGGCCGTTCAGCTTACGTTCCTGCGCCTTGAAGCTGGGGTCACCAATAAGCCCCGTCGCGCCACCAACCAGTGCAAAGGGGCGATGCCCAGCCAGCTGGAAACGTTTCAGCATCAACAAGGGAACCAAACTGCCGATATGCAGACTATCTGCGGTCGGATCGAATCCACAATAAAGTGTACGCATGCCAGATTCGAGATGTTGAATCAGTTCTTCGTCGGCGGTTGCCTGGTTTAGCAACCCACGGGCTTTCAAATCTTCGATCAATGCAGCTGTCATGACGTACTCAAAAGGTGTCTGATAAATAGGGCAAATGAAAATACCTGATCGATGTGCAAAATCAAGCGCACTGGTTAAAATGCCCACAGCCGCTAATATGCGGATATTCGCTCGTACTATCGCTTCAGGAATCATTTACTCGTTATGGCTGAGCCAAGCAGACTTCAATATTTTCCCGCCACCCACCTGGCTGGAGTAGTTATCGCACTTGTTCTTATTCTTTCTATCCTGCTCTGGCCTTCAGGCAACAACCGTCAGATAACCAGTCTCAAAATCGCCCTGCCAGATTCCCCCGCTCTGTCCGCTGACGCAGACAGGGAAGACAAGTGGGAACAGGACAAGGTGAAGTCTGGAGACAGCCTGTCTACCCTGTTCAGTCGTAACAACCTGAGTGCATCCGATGTGGTTGATATCGCCAGCAAGGTACCGAAAGAGGCCATTCGGCTTTATCCCGGACAAGAAATACGCTGGGAAAGGAACTGGGACGGTCGCGTCAAGTCACTGGAAATCCCGCTGTCGGCACTGGCTCACCATCGTATAGATAGAGCTGAAGATGGTGCCGTCAACTACCAGCTGGTCGAACGCGATGCCGAATACATCCCTCACTTCGCCAGCACCACCATCGAAAATTCGCTCTTTTTGGATGGTGAACGGGCCGGGGTGCCGGAGCAAATTCTGATCGAACTGGCTGGTATTTTTGGCTGGGATATCGATTTTGCGCTGGATATCCGCAAGGGCGATGCTTTCAGCCTGATCTATGAGGATGTCTTTCTGGACGGTCAAAAAATAGGTAATGGCAATATTCTGGTTGCCCGTTTCAGTAATCAAGGGAGGGATATAACCGCCATACGTTACGAAGATAAAGACGGCAACGCCAGCTATTACACCCCAGAAGGGTTGAGCATGAGAAAGGAGTTCCTGCGTAACCCCATCGACTTTGCCCGCATCAGTTCACGCTTTAACCTGAGCCGCAAACACCCGGTGCTGAACACTATCCGAGCCCACAAAGGTACCGACTATGCCGCCGCCACAGGCACTCCGATCAAGGCGGCCGGGGACGGCAAAATCATTTTTGCCGGGCGCAAGGGCGGTTACGGCAATGTGGTGATTATTCAGCATGGCACTCGCTACCAGACACTTTATGCGCACATGAATAGCTTCCATCGCAGTGTTCGCAAGGGTCGCTCGGTCAAACAGGGGCAAATCATTGGTTATGTCGGCAGTACCGGGCTGGCCACCGGCCCTCATCTTCACTACGAATTCCGGGTTGATGGCGTCCACCGGGACTCCTTGCGCGTCAAATTACCCAAAGCCCAGTCTATCTCTGCGGTGGAGAAACCCGCATTTCTACAACGATCTCGTGCCATGCTGACCTGGCTTAATGGCTATCGCGTCGGGATGGTGCAGTGATGCCAGCGACCACGGCGCGCTTGTTTATCGGACTAATGTCTGGCACCAGCGCCGACAGCATGGACGCGGTACTGACTCGCAGCGACGTCAGCGGCTTTACCACCTGCGGGTTTGTGTCCCTGCCCTACGCCCGCGATAAACAATACTGGCTCAGACACTGTGCGGTTGCCGAACAGCTGCCGGTAAACGAGATGATGCGTCTCGACCGCTTTATCGCCGCAGCCAGCGTGACGGCTGTGCAACAACTACTGGAAAACTGTCATATTCTCGCCGCTGACATAACCGCGATTGGCAGCCATGGCCACACCCTGAGACATCAGAGCCAGCCCGATGGCATCACCTGGCAAGTGGGAGACCCGTCATGGATCGCAGAACACAGTGGTATTTGCTGTGTTGCGGATTTCAGACGCCGCGATGTCGCCGCAGGAGGGCAGGGCGCACCATTGGTGCCGGCATTCCACCAGCTGGTATTTGAACAGCCAGGGCATCGACGTATGGTGCTGAATATTGGCGGTATTGCCAATCTGACCGTTCTCGCCGGAAACAACACCCTCGGATTTGACACCGGGCCAGGCAACGCCTTGATGGATGATTACTGCCAGCGTTACCTGAACCAGCCCTGCGATCAGAATGGTGATATCGCCGCAACCGGCCAGATCAACCAGACATTAGTTGCCGAATGGCTGTCCCACCCCTTCTTTGCCCTATCGCCGCCCAAAAGCACCGGTCGTGAACTGTTCCTGCTACAGCACCTTGAACACCAATTACACACGCTGACCGCTGCCGATGCACTCGCTACCCTGACCGAGTGGACAGCCCGGAGCATTGCGATCGCCGTGCAGCGTTTTGGCCATATGCAAGGAGAGCTGCTGGTATGTGGGGGGGGGATTCACAACCGCTGCCTGATAGACCGAATTACAACCCTCTTGCCAGACCATCACGTTATCAGTACAGCAGACGCCGGTATTCACCCGGATTGGATAGAAGCCGCAGCTTTTGCCTGGCTGGCCAAACAGACCCTGGATTTGCTACCAGGCAATCTGCCGTTGGTAACCGGAGCCAGTGGCCCAAGAATTCTGGGGGCCATTTACCCGGCTTGAAGCGCACGATGGACTGTCATTCAGAAAAAGGCGTTACCCGACGACTGCAGACGCTGGACTTCGTGGTGGCTATCGGTGACATAGTTAATAAAGGCAGGGAAGTCATCACGAATCAGACGACGGCTGCTGAGCCAGAATTTACAAACCTAGGAGCCTGTCGGACTTAGGCGCTCATCGCGAGGGAAAGACTGGCTTGAGCGTTTTTTGCGCAAAGATTGGGACGAATAGTGGTTCTGTTTAACGAGAATTTGCTCAAAAAAGAGCCAATTCAGCTGTTCCGCAGCAGAGTGAAGCTCAATATTGGCCTGATACCGGGGGAAAGAAGAGAATTGGACTGCATCACGGGTTCCAGGACTTCAGCTTCAGGGCCAGCCCAGACCCATGGTGCCGCCAGTAAAGCAGCAGCCGACAGCCGTTGGACAAAAAACGTCCGATAGAATGTCAGCATCAGACAGAAAACGACGAACCGCAACCACAGGTTGCCGTTGCAGCCGGGTTGTTAACAACAAACCGGGAGCCTTCCAGACCTTCTTGATAGTCGATAACCGAACCCGCCAGGTAACTGTAACTGAGAGAGTCAACCAGTACACGAACGCCATCCCGCTCGATCAGGCAATCATCCTCAGCCCGCTCATCATCAAACGTAAAACCATACTGAAACCCGGAACAGCCGCCACCAGTAACAAAGACTCGCAGACACAACTGATCGTCGGCTTCGTCAATCAGCAACTCTCTGACCTTGCCCTCGGCAGTCGCGGTCAATTCGATGGGATCAGCAGATACGACAGCATTCATGGTTGGACTCTTATGGGTATGGGTAGGACTCTGGCTCAGCCTGATAATACCCTCATTATGCGATTACCCGACCATTTCAGTCAACTTTATCCAGCAAGACAGTCTGTGCTGCTTTGCCTTTTTTGACCGGAGCCTCCGTCGCCTGATGCTTAAGCTGGCCATTCACCGAAGCGCCCAATACCATTTCCATCATCTGGTAATAAACATCGCCTGTTACCTGAGCGTCTTTCGCCAGCTCGATATATTCACCCGCATGTATGTCACCGATCACCGGGCCATTAATAATGATATTCGGAGCGTGTATTTGCCCCTCAACGCGGCCTTTGTTACTCACTCGAACCACCGCGCTGCTGCCCGCGTCAGCCATCAGGTTACCCTTGATAACACCGTCAACATGCAAGCCGCCGGAAAAATGAATATCCCCGGTAATTTCGGTTTTGGAAGAAATCAGCGTGTCGTACTGGACGTTGGAGCTTTTGTCTTTTGCGCTAAACATGCAGGGGTTCCTTATAAGGTCCAATCATAGGTTTGTTCGGTACGGCGGGCTTTTTTGCCAGTCGACTGAGCGACCACGTTCACTCTTTGAGGAGTAAAGCCATCCGGTAACGCCAATTCACCAGACAATTCCTGGAAATAACGGAAACGGAATTTGCCTGTAAATGCGGCATCCAGCTGCACCAAAGGCATGGTCGCACTGACGCCGTTATCATTCAGGCCGACGACGTTGGCCGTGATGGTTCCAGCAATCGTATTACCGTTATCGGCCACCTGGGTCAACATCAGTCGGTACTGATAACGACCATCGTTGAGGCCAACCAACTGCAGATCATGAATTCGCAGCCCTTTCTCGGCCGCATCCGGATCCATAATGCTTTTGTAAAACGCGACATCCTGTTCCAGGTCATCCACCTGTTGCTCCAGGCTACGAATCGAACCACGCACTGAATCGGCGGCGTAGCGATCCACTTCACCGCCTTTTTCGAGAATACCAACGTGTTGGGTCAGATCCGTAATGGTCTGTTCATTACGCGAGAGATCACTCAACAGTTGATCCCGCTGCGCCTGCAATGACTCCAGCATACGGATGCTGCCAAGCCAGCCTCCGGCAAAGCCGCTGCCGACAGCCAATAACAACAGTAACAGCATCCAGAAGCGGGTACGCAGTTCCCGCCCCGGACGACGTCGGGAAATAACCAGCTCGTCTTGCAGGCTGCCCAACACAGCAGCCCCTTTATTCAAAGCCATGATGGCTCCTTGCTAACCGCCCTTGAATAGATCATGGCATCAACGCAACATGATTCAGACCCGCTGTTTCATCCAGGCCAAACATCAGGTTCATGTTTTGTACCGCCTGACCGGAAGCGCCTTTCACCAGGTTGTCGATCACCGACAGCACCACAATCTGGCCGGTATCGGCATGATGGTGCACTGCGATACGGCACATGTTGCTGCCTTTTACACTACGCGTGGCCGGATGACTGCCTGCAGGCATCACATCCACAAACGGCTCGTTCACGTAACGCTCTTCATAAAGCGTCTGCAGATCCACACTGGCGTCGAGATCCGGTGCAAAGGCATACAGGGTAGAATGTATGCCCCGTACCATTGGCATCAAGTGCGGCACAAAGGTCAAACTTACCGGCTTGCCCGCAAACCAGGCCAAGCCCTGACGGATTTCCGGCAAATGACGGTGACCCGCAACCCCATACGCCATCACTGATTCACTGGTTTCACACAACAACGAGCCGACCTTCGCGCCACGGCCCGCACCGGAAACACCAGATTTGCAATCGGCAATCAGGGTTTGCTCTGGCAGCAGGTTGTTTTCCAGCAGCGGTAAATAACCCAACTGCACAGAAGTTGGATAACAACCAGGTACGGCAAGCAGCCGCGCGGTACGAATATCATCGCGTTTCACTTCTGGCAAGCCATAGACAGCTTCCGGCAACAGCTCGCGGGCACCATGAGGCTGGCCGTACCAGGCTTCCCATTCGTCGGCGTCCTGTATACGGAAATCGGCAGACAGATCGATAACACGGGTTCCGGTAGCCAGAATCTCCGCCGCCAGTGAGTGGGCAACGCCGTGTGGTGTGGCAAAAAATACCACGTCACACGCGCCCAGTGTGGCGGTATCGGGCACGGTAAATTTCAGTTCGGTGTGGCCACGCAAATTCGGGTACATGTCTGCAACCGGTGTACCTGCTTCACTTCGAGAGGTAATCACGCACAGTTCGACGCCTGGATGGTTGACCAGGATGCGTAGCAATTCCACACCTGTATAGCCGGTGCCACCAACAATACCTACTTTGATCACGTGATTACCTCTGTTTAAACCATTTCCTGCCATGAGCGGGGGCAGTTCATCCCGAAGCCGCTTATAATACCGCTTCTTTGTGCACCTTCCAGTCACGTTGCACATTCCTTGCAAACACCAGGGGATTGGTTTGCTATTAAAAGCCCGCAGCCAGCAATGGCTACAGCATCTGGCGTTATCCGACAACCAGCTTGGACTCGCGGTATTGGCACTGTTGGCAGGTATTGCAGCCGCACTGGTGATCACCCTGTTTCGCCTCGCCATTGCCTGGCCACTGGAAGTCTTTTTGCCAATGGCGAGTGAAGATGACTATGAAGCGCTCAGTGCCGTCACCCGCGTTGCTCTGCTACTGGGGGGAGGCCTGTTACTGATTTTGCTGTTTCAACCCATGACCCCCGAACAACGCAGTGTTGGCGTAACCCACGTCTTGATGCGGATGGAGCGCCACCAGGGCTATATGCCCAGAACCAACCTGCTGCTGCAGTGGTTTGCCGCCGCTATTGCGCTGCTCAGTGGCCACAGCGTTGGCCGTGAAGGTCCGGCGATTCACCTCGGAGCAGGTACGGCTAGCCAATTGGGGCAGGCCGCCGGTGTTGCCCATCACCGACTCAGGATTCTCGCTGGAGCTGGTGTCGCCAGTGCCATCGCGGCGTCCTTTAACACCCCGATGGCCGGGGTGATTTTTGCCATGGAAGTAGTGCTGCTGGAATACAACCTGCGCGGTTTTATTCCGATTATTTTGGCCTCCGTCGCTGGGGCAGTGATCAGTCAGATGGTATTTGGCGCTGATACCGCGTTCGATGTCCCGCCATTGGCAATGCATTCACTGGTCGAATTACTCTACGTCGTTGCCCTTGGGCTGATTTGTGGCCTCCTGGCGGCCGGGTTTATTTATTTGACAACCCGCCTTCAGGCCCTCGCATCTTACCCACTCTGGGCCAAATGGGGAGGACTGACTCTCACCACTGCCGCCATCGCCTGGTGGCTGCCCGGCATTCTGGGGATCGGTTACGATACCGTAAACGCCGCTCTGGCTGGCAATGTCGCCATTGGCCTGTTTGCCGGATTGCTGGTCGGTAAACTGGTGCTGGCGGCCTGGGCAGCAGCGGTCGGCTTTCCTGCCGGACTGATTGGCCCAACCCTGTTTATGGGGGCCTTGGTGGGAGGAATGATGGGCAAGCTGTCGCTGTTGTGGGTGCCCGACTACCCGGCTGAAATCGGGTTTTACGTCATGCTGGGCATGGGTGCCATGATGGGAGCCGTGCTGCGGGCACCGCTGGCGGCGCTGGTTGCCTTGCTGGAGTTAACCGCCAACCCGCATATTATTATGCCCAGCATGTTGGCCATTGTGATCGCGACACTGGTCGCCAGTGAAATTTTTCGCCAGCCGTCCATCTTTCAGGCCCAACTGGGCAATAACGGTTTGTATCAGCCGCCCCATCCGGTACAAATGATGTTACGCAGCACCTGGGTAGCCGAAGCCCTGACCCGATCGATGGCAGTAACCCCTCGTCAGCTCCACCCGACCTCCGCCGAACAGCTGATCGACCAGCACACCGATTGGCTCTACGTTGAAGATGAACAACTCATATTACCGACCGCCGAACTGGCAGAATGTATTCATGGCATCACCGACAACACTGCTGACAGCGCTCCGTCGTCAGCCGCTATCGACCTGCTGAAGATTCCGGCAGAGCGTTTCAGCGTCGGCCGTATTGCACTAAAAGCCAACCTGCAAGATGCCCTCGATCTGATGCAGACCCATGACTTACAGTGGCTGGCGGTGTATCGTCGCGATCCGGATTCACGCAAGGGCCAAGGCCCTTGTGTAGGGCTGGTATCGCGGGAAATGATCGAACGCCACTACCGCTACCGGCCACAAATTATTCGTTAGCGGATAGCCATTGTGCTGCTGCGCCATTCAGGATGTTACCTATGCTTTGGGTCAAGGCCTTCCATATTATTGCCGTGATCACCTGGTTCGCAGGTATTTTCTATTTGCCACGGCTGTACGTTTACCATGCCGCAGCTGATGACACGGCTTCCCGTGAGCGTTTCAAGATTATGGAGCGCAAACTGTATCGCGGCATCATGTGGCCTTCCATGGTGGTGGTCATCGTACTGGGCATCTGGCTGATCAGCTTCAACCCCGATTACTACCTGAACAGTGGCTGGATGCACGTCAAGCTGATGTTGGTCGCGTTGCTGGTCGGCTATCACCTGTATTGCGGCAAACTGAACCAGATGTTCAACAACGATCAAAACCACCGCAGTCATGTGTGGTACCGCTGGTTTAACGAACTGCCGGTAGTTATTTTGATTGCGGTGGTGATACTGGTGGTGGTGAGGCCGTTTTAACACACTGCCAATTTTTCGATTCCGGTGCCAAATACGAAAACAGCAAGCACCGAAACAGATTCAAGAGAGAACTCCATGAGCTATAGCACAACCAAATCCCAGGCCCTGTTTGAATCCGCCCAGCTGCATATTCCCGGTGGCGTAAACTCCCCGGTACGCGCATTCAAGGGGGTCGGTGGTACGCCGATTTTTTTCGATCACGCGGCGGGTGCCTATGCCTATGACGTCGATGATAACCGCTACGTCGATTATGTCGGTTCCTGGGGGCCAATGATTCTGGGGCACAGTGCGCCGCAGATTCTTGATGCGATCTCTGCACGCATGGTAATGGGCCTGAGTTTTGGCGCTCCTACCGCGATTGAAAGCGATATGGCCAGCGAAGTGTGCAAACTGATTCCGTCGATGGCTATGGTACGCATGGTCAACTCAGGCACCGAGGCCACCATGAGCGCCATTCGCCTGGCCCGTGGCTACACCGGCCGCGACAAGCTGGTGAAATTCGAAGGCTGCTACCACGGCCATTCCGACTCGCTGCTGGTCAAGGCCGGTTCCGGCATGATGACGCTGGGCGTACCGACGTCCCCAGGTGTTCCGGCGTCAGTGGCAGAACACACCATCACACTGGATTACAACAACCTCGACAGCGTACGCGAGTGTTTCTCCCGGATGGGCGACCAGATTGCCTGTGTGATCATCGAGCCGGTGGCCGGCAACATGAACTGCATTCCACCGAACAAATCCTTCCTGCAAGGGCTGCGTGAATTGTGTGATGTCCACGGCATCGTACTGATTTTTGACGAAGTGATGAGCGGCTTCCGCGTCGCACTTGGTGGAGCCCAAGCCTACTACGACATCGTCCCGGACATGACCTGTCTGGGCAAAGTGATTGGCGGCGGCTTACCTGTGGGTGCTTTTGGCGGCAAGCGCGCCATCATGGAGTGCCTGTCACCACTCGGACCGGTGTATCAGGCCGGTACTCTCTCGGGTAACCCGCTGGCAATGGCCGCCGGGCTGGCGATGCTGAAAGAAATCCAGCGCGACGGCGTGTATGAGCAACTGAACGCTCGTGTAGACCAGCTACTGGAAGGTTTTCAGGCAGCCGCCGACCAACACGGAATTCCGTTCACTTTTAACAAGGCAGGTTCCATGTTTGGCCTGTTCTTTACCGAACTGGACAAGGTAGAGAACTTCCGTCAGGTCGCCGACCAATGCAACGCCGACCGTTTCGGCAAGTTCTTCCACGGCATGCTGGAAGAAGGCGTGTACCTGGCACCCTCGGCGTTTGAAGCCGGATTCATGTCACTGGCCCATACCGAAGCTGACATTGAGTTCACCATTGCCGCTGCCGATAAGGTCATGGCAACACTGTGATGATGCTGGTCGCGCTTTGTCTTCTGGCTGCCGCACTGCTATCAAGCTGGCAGAATCGTCCGGCCACTGCCCGTCAATGGCCTGGCTCTGCCGCAGGACGCTTTGCTGCCGGGTTGATATTAGTCGGCTATGGTATCGCCTCACTGCTGTCCTCTGGACTAACACCATGGCTGGCTGGCGATGCGCTGCAACAAACCGACTTGCTGATGCAACAGCTGAGTCTGTATGCCGCGTTACCCATGCTGGTCTGCAGTCATCTGACAGAGCGCTTGGGCCACAACTGGAATCGGCAAGTCTGGGGGCGAATATTCCTTGGCTGGTGTGTGGTGTTCGAACTGGCCCGCCGTAGCAATGCCCTCGATTGGGTGCTGATACTGACCCTTGCCGCTGGCCTGGTGACACTGCTTTTACCCTGGCTGTTACGTCAAACCAGCACTATCACCCATAACAAGCGCCGCTGGCAAAATGTCTATTTCCCCCTGGCGGCCTGGCTGCTGCTCTGTATTGGTCAGGCAACCCAGTCAGCGATCCTCCCTGCGGCCCAGATGGCAGGGCTGACCCTGGCATTGATTGCCCTGCATTACGCCCAACCGCTTTCCTATCAGATGGCCAGCCACCACTCGCAGAATACAGTCACGGACTGATGACTCAACCGCGCTCCGCCTCCAAGCGGGAGCGCAGTTGAGAGGCTTCTGCCTGTTTGCCTTGCTGTTGCAAAACATCCACCAGCAACCACTGGATTCGACGACTCAAGCCCTCATCATGGCTGAACAGCAACCCCCGCCGCAGTAATTGTTCCGCCGCCGCAGGCTGATTCATTTGCGCACTCACCCACCCCTGACGATAAAAAATCGCCGCATTACGAGGCTGGATCTGGCGCGCCTGATCCAGATAGCTCATGGTTTTCGGCCACTCCCCAGCTTGACGAGCCTGTTCCGCCTGCTGCAACAAGGCATTGACGGCCGGATGGTGCTGGCCTTGATCCAGCGTCGCCAACTCACCCGCTTGCCAATACGGCAACTCGGCTGTTGTTGACGACTCAGGAGCGATCACCGCTGTGCTGCTACATCCGACCAAGCCACCGGCCACGCCCAGCAACAGCGCCGCTGTCAGTAACCCGATCCGGGTGTTCAAAACAACCAATCCAGCCATCCCTTTTTGCCTCTTGAGTTTGCTTTACCCGCCGACTGACAAGGTATTGGAGCTTGCGTCATCATACTGGCAGGCATCAGCAGCGAACGGCCTTCACAGCTTTCCTCCAGAATCTGTCCCTGCGGATCCACCACAACGGGTTGCAAACCGGTCGCTGGCAATGGTTCCACACCCGCCTGCGCGAAGGTTTGCTGCCAGATCGGCAGGGCTGCCGAACTGCCCGCCAGAGGCATTGGCTGATTGTCATCACGACCGACCCACACCACGCCGAGATGGCGATTATCAAAACCGGCAAACCAGGCGTCACGCTGTTGATCACTGGTACCGGTTTTACCCGCCAAGGGGCCACTAAATTGCGTCAGCAGCTGTTTGGCCGTGCCCTCGTTCACCACCTGTTCAAGTCCGTAGCGCAGCCAGTCAACCTGTTCTGCCGACACCCCCTGATGCCCTTGAATGGCGTACGACGACAAGGTTCTGCCACTGCCGGTCGTCACCGCTTCAACCGCCCGCAGAGGCATCACAAAGCCGCGAGCAGCCAGTGTCTGATACACCCCGGCCACATCGAAAGGTGATAATTCCAGCGAACCTAACAGCACCGAGGGATACGGTGGCACCTGACTGTGCAAACCAAGATCATGAAACGTACGCGCAACCTGCTCCAGCCCCACCCGCATACCAAGACGTGCCGTCGCCTGGTTATAGGAATGGCTCAGGGCATCCACCATGGCCACCTGACCATGGTTTTTACCGTCATAGTTTTGTGGCTGCCAGAGCTGGCCATCCTGACCGGCAACCTGCACCGGACTGTCATCCACCGGCGTCCCCCAGTGATAGCGACCACTGCGCAGAGCGGCCAGATAAACCACCGGCTTCGCCAGCGAACCGATCGAACGATGCGCATCCAATGCCCGATTAAAGCCAAAATAACCCGCCTGCCGACCACCAATCATGGCGCGGATTTCGGCACCATCAACACTGGTGACCAAGGCTGCGGTTTCCAGCTTGCCGGTTAGCGCCGGGTAGCGGGTTTCCAGCCTGTCCAATTGGGTGGCCGCAGACACTTCCAGCGCATGCTGAATCCAGGGATCCAGAGTGGTGAAAATATTCAGCCCTTCGGTTTCCAGATCCTCACTGCGGTAATCTTCTCGCAGTTGCTTGCGTACCAGTTCAAGAAACGCCGGATACTCGCGCTGGCTAACCCGCTGGCTGTCGGCCGTCTGCATCGGCTGCTGACTGGCCTGCAAATAGCGGGGTTGCGAAATCAGCCCTTGCTCCGCCATCAATGTCAGAATCAGGTTGCGACGCTCCAGCGCCCGTTGCGGATGCCGTTTCGGATTATAAAACGACGCCCCCTTAACCAACCCCACCAGCGTGGCGATTTCAGCCAGATCCAACTCCTGCACCGGCTTGCCGAAATAAAATCGTGACGCCAACCCCACCCCATGAATGGCCCGGCGACCAGCCTGGCCCAGATACACTTCATTCAGATACGCCTGCAAAATCTCAGCCTTGCTGTAGTGCAACTCCAGCAAAATGGCCATCAATGCTTCCTGCACCTTGCGCGTTAAGGTGCGTTCCTGGGTCAGAAAGAAGTTTTTTACCAACTGCTGGGTCAGGGTCGATCCGCCCTGCACCACACCGCCCGCCTGAATATTAGCCACCATGGCACGAGCAATCCCCCGCAACGAAATGCCATGATGCTCAAAAAAACCATTGTCTTCCGTCACCACCAGCGCAGCCAGCAGTTCGCTGGGCACCTGATCCAGCGTCACCAGTTCGCGGTCTTCATTATGGGCCGGGAAGATACCGCCAACGTATTGTGGCTCCAACCGCACCAGTGGCACCTCTTTCCCATTGACGGACAGCCGTTCAATACGCTGGTTGCTCAAGGTCAATTCAATCAATGCATGCGGCTGTGGGCCATCCCAGAAATTCACCTGGCGACGATGAATACGCCAGATTGCGCCGTTATGCTGGTAATGCCCCGGCCCCGCCACCGAGCCCGGCTGATAATCGGTCCATTCCAGCTCCGCCCGCAATTGCTCTGCGGGCAACAAACGGCCGGGATACAGCAACAGCGGGCGCGCATACACCCGTGCAGGCAGCGTCCACTTTTTGCCGTCGAACTGCCGTTGTACTTGAGCATCAAGAAACACCATCCAGACCCCCAACACCAACAAACCAGCAAGACCAAGCTGCCAGCTAATACGCCAGGCGACCAGCCAGCGCGATGGCTGGGCACCACCGGCCGCCATTTTGCCGCTCGACGCCGAACCTGATGTTGATCCCGAGCGGGCAGCAGACTTGGGTTTGGCACCGCTGCCCGATTTGGGTTTGGCAGAGGGTTTTGCTGACGGCTTGGACGTCGGTCTGGAGCGGGGGTTGGCAACAGCCGGTTTCGACCGTTTGGGTTTGACCCCGTCAGGTTTGGGTGTGCGTGAAGGTGTATTATTGGGAGTTTTACCAGCCATAATGATGACAATAATCCGCGCTATAAAAACAAAAAACGACCACGCCATGGCGCAGTCTGAAAAATACGACCGGAAGTCTAGCAGTCAGTGCCCGTCATTGGCCGATATATCGGTTGTCTATGCTCAGGATCACATCCGGGCGACGATGCAGACCGGAATCATGCATACCCAGTCGACAGCGCTTACACTCACAACGTGACACTTGCACAAATAACGGACAACACAACCATGACGGCACTGCTCGAACACCGCTGGCAACAGATTAACCATCAACTGACGGCTACCGGTGCCCGCTTCAGCTTCGACTGGCCCGGCCTGTGGCAATCACTGACCGCAAAACAGCAGCACCAGCTGCGTACGGTATTACTGATCAGCCAGTACGTCGTCGATGCATTACCCAAAGACAGTGACTACTTCACCCGCCAGCTGCAAACCGACAACATCAGCCAACCCCTTGGCCGGGCTGATATCCGTCATTGGCTGAATGCCCTCAACGAACACACCACTACAGATCCGACCAGCGAAGCACAGTGGTTACATCGGCTGCGCGTATTACGCCGCCGGGTCATGGTGCAAACCATCTGGCGCGACCTGCTGCGGCAGGCCGATACACTCACCACTACCCGCACCGTGTCCGACCTGGCCGATGAAGTGATCTGCCAAAGCATTCACTATTTTGACCAGCAGCTGCAGCAACGCTACGGTACCCCGATGGGCAAAGAATCCGGGCAACCACAGTCGTTGCTGGTACTGGGCATGGGTAAGCTTGGGGCTTACGAACTCAACCTCAGCTCGGATATTGACCTGATCTTCAGCTACCCGGAATCCGGTAACACCAATGGCAAAAAATCCATCAGCAACCAGGAATACTTCGTCAAACTGGGCCAGAAACTGATCGGCGCGCTGGATAAACACACCATCGACGGCTTTGTCTTCCGCACTGATATGCGCTTGCGTCCCTATGGCCAAAGCGGCCCACTGGTGATGAACTTCGATTCGATGGAAGAGTATTACCAGAACCAAGGCCGCGATTGGGAACGCTACGCCATGGTCAAGGCCCGCATCCTGACCGGTGAAAACACCCCGGCAGCACAGCAATTGCTCAATATTCTGCGGCCATTTACCTATCGGGTGTACATCGACTACAGCGCCTTTGAATCCCTGCGCAACATGAAAGCCATGATCAACGCTGAAGTACGTCGCCGCCACCTCGACAACAACGTCAAACTGGGGCCGGGCGGCATTCGCGAAGTGGAATTTACCGTACAGGCGTTTCAACTGATTCGCGGCGGTCAGGAAAAACAGCTGCAGCAACGCCAATTGGTACCGCTGCTTGGCCTGCTCGTGAATGACGGCTACCTGCCAGCCGATGCCGCCAGCGAACTGCGTAATGCCTACCTGTTTCTGCGCGATCTCGAACACACCCTGCAAGCACTCAACGACGAACAAACCCAACAGCTCCCGACAGAACCGGAAGCCAGAGCACGGATTGCGCTGGCCATGAATTACGACAACTGGGCCAGCCTTGAGCACCAGCTTGACCAGCATCGTGAACATGTCAGATACCACTTTGCCGAAATCGTCCGCAGCGACAGCGCCGAACAGCACACCGACACGGCAGACCTTATCTGGATCGACGTCTGGCACGGCGACCTGGCGGCCGAAGCCCATAACTACCTGGCCAGCCACTGCGCAGACATGTTGGCGACAGACTTCAGCCAATGCCTGGCCAACTTCCGTCATTCCCGCGCGGTGAGCAGCATGCAGGCCATCGGCCACGAACGGCTGGACACCCTGATGCCGCTATTGCTGCACGATATCAGCCACAGCAGCACGCCACTGAACACCTTGCAACGACTGATCCCGTTGCTGGAGGCCGTGCTGCGGCGTACCGCCTACCTGGTATTACTGCAAGAAAACCCCCAGGCCCGCACCCAGCTGATACAACTGTGCGGGGCCTCGGAATGGGTCGCCCATTACATTACCCACACACCACTGTTGCTGGACGAACTGCTTGATCCCGCCACCCTCTACCGTCGCCCCGAACGCCGCGAACTAGAGGAAGAACTGCAATTACGTCTGCTCCGCATCGACGCCGACGACCTCGAACAGCAAATGGAAGCCCTGCGCCAGTTTGTTCACGCCCACAAACTCCGTGCTGCCGCCTGCGAAATAATGGACGCCCTGCCACTGATGCGCATCTCCGACTACCTCACTTGGGTCGCCGAAGTGGCGTTGCAAAATGTGATGCAACTGGCCTGGCAACAAATGGTGAGTAAATATGGTTACCCTGCCAACCGTCAGGGCGATGCAGTGACCGAACCGGAATTTGTCGTGATCGGCTACGGCAAGGTCGGCGGCCTGGAAATGAGTTACCGCTCCGACCTCGACCTGGTATTTCTGCACAACAGCTGGAATATGGGTAGCACACTGGCCAACCAACAAACCGACCAGACTGCCGCACAGCGCAGCATCGACAACAGCGTTTTTTACACCCGTATGGGCCAACGCATGATCCACATACTCACCACTCAGACCCGCTCCGGTGATCTCTACGAAGTGGACATGCGCCTGCGACCCTCCGGTAATTCCGGCATGATCGTCGCCTCCTTCAAAGCCTTCGAAGAGTATCAGACCCGCCACGCCTGGACCTGGGAGCAGCAGGCACTGGTACGCGCCCGCGTACTGTGTGGCAATCCGGAACTGGCATCCGCCTACAACATCATCCGGTGCCAGACTCTGGCTCAACCACGTGAATTGCCCGTGCTCAAGGAAGAAGTCCGTTCCATGCGTCAGAAAATGCGTGAAAACCTGGGCACAGAAGAAAAATCCGCACAGAAATTCCACCTTAAACAGGATGCCGGGGGTATTGTTGACATCGAGTTTCTGGTTCAATACGGAGTTCTGGCCTGGTCACACCAATACCCAGATCTGTTAGCGGTAACCGACAACATGCGCTTGTTGGATTCGTTTGAAACAGTCGGCCTGCTCGATTCACAAGATCGTCAGACCCTGCAGGAAACCTACCTGACCTACCGAGCCGAAACCCACCGGCGCGCGCTACAGAATACAAACCTGATTCTGGACCAAACGCAGAGCCATCAGCTTGGCTTCGACGTGCGCCGCGAGGGTGTGACCCGACTGTGGAAACTCTGGATAGAAAACTAATTACATTTTTTGAGTGAGGTCCTTATGCAACCCTCCATGTCTGACCGCGACGGTCTGATCTGGCTAGACGGCGAGTTGGTAAACTGGCGTGACGCCAAAGTCCACGTACTGACTCATACCTTGCACTACGGCATGGGCGTTTTCGAAGGTGTGCGGGCTTATAATACAGCCGAGGGTGCTGCGATTTTCCGCCTGCAGGAGCACACAGACCGACTGTTTAACTCCGCCCACATTCTGGGTATGAAGTTGCCCTACAGCAAAGCAGAAGTAAACGAAGCCCAACGAGCCGCCGTACGCGAAAACAACCTCGACAGCGCCTATATTCGCCCGATGGCGTTTCTCGGCTCTGAAGGTATGGGCTTGCGTGCCGACAACCTGAAAGTACACCTGATGGTTGCCGCCTGGGAATGGCCCGCCTACATGGGCGAAGACGCCAAAACCCAGGGTATTAAAATCCGCACCTCCAGCTATACCCGCCACCACGTCAACATCACCATGTGCAAGGCGAAAGCCAACGGCAACTACATGAACTCCATGCTGGCACTGCGTGAAGCACTCGACAGCGGTTGTGAAGAAGCCCTGCTGCTGGACAACGAAGGCTACGTTGCCGAAGGTTCCGGCGAGAACGTCTTTCTGGTGAAAGACAGCGTGATCTACACCCCGGAACTGACTTCCTGCCTGGACGGCATTACCCGCCGCACCATTATGGAATTCTCCCGCAACCTCGGTTATGAAGTGCGCGAAAAACGCATCACCCGCGACGAAGTCTACATCGCCGACGAAGCCTTCTTTACCGGCACCGCCGCCGAAGTACTGCCCATCCAGAGCCTCGATGGCCGCGTGATAGGAGCAGGCCACCGAGGCCCGGTTACCGAACAGCTGCAAAGCATGTACTTTGAACAGGTCACCGGCAAACGCGACTACAAACCAGAGTGGCAAACACCCGTTAAATAACCCGGTCCAGGCCCGCCGACCAATGCGGGCAAACAAGCCAATAAAAAACCCCGTCGGAGTCTCATCCTGCGGGGTTTTGTTTTTTACGCGGTAGACGTAGACGGTTCTGACCAGAAAAAATCCGAGGGCAGCTTCCAATTGATGAACGGTTGATCGCGCTTAACAGACACCAGACAGGTTATCCTTGTTACCCATCTTCCCCTGATCCAAAACAGGCGACCGTTATGTGCGAACTGCTTGGCATGAGTGCCAACACCCCCACTGATTTGTGTTTCAGCTTCACTGGCCTCACCCGCCGTGGTGGCGACACCGGCCCCCACAAGGACGGCTGGGGGGTGGCTTTTTATGAAGGCAAGGGCGTAAGAACCTTCCACGACCCGGAACCATCGGCCACCTCACCAATCGCCGAGTTTGTCTCACAGCTGCCGATCAAAAGCAAAACCGCCATTTGCCATATTCGCCAGGCCAACGTCGGCACGATCAATCTGTCTAACACCCATCCCTTTACCCGCGAACTGTGGGGTCGCTACTGGGTGTTCGCCCACAACGGCCAGATTCCGCATTTCGTACGTCGGGTGGGAATGTATGAAGCGGTTGGGGATACCGACAGCGAAGAAATCTTCTGCGACCTGATGAACCAGCTGCGCCAGAACTTGCCCCGTGATGCCATGCCTGAGCAACTCGCTCGCACACTCGTTAGTCTGGCCGAAGACTACGCTCAACAGGGGGTGTTCAACTGCTTGCTGAGCAATGGCGACTGGCTGTTTACTTTCTGCACCACCAAAATGGCCAGTATTACTCGCCGTGCCCCCTTTGGCCCGGCGCAACTAGCCGATGCGGATGTCACCGTCGACTTTGCGGCAGAAACTACCCCCAATGACGTGGTGAGCGTGATTGCCACTGAGCCGTTGACTGCCGATGAAGACTGGGATGTGTACGAGCAAGGCGAATGGAAACTGTGGCAGCTGGGAGAAGTGATTGTCGCTGGCAAGGTGGAAGTGCCGGGAAACTCTCACGACAGAACGCCAGAAAGCATGTCCTGAAATGATCTTCCAGGATATGAATGTGCTATTGGGGAGATTGTTAAGACAGACGCGGCTGCCTTATAACCTGCTTTATTTTCAGGTCGGCTTGCAGCAAATCTTTTAGAAGATCAAATACCGCCCCCAGAAATATCCTGTAAGAATACGGGGAGCCGATCATAGGCTTAACTGATCGGCGACTGCGGTTTTGATACGATAGCAGCTCAGTATTAATCCAGCTTCGGACCTGCCGCCAGAATGGCATCCGATACATCGTACTTCTTGAAGTTTTCAACAAACTGAGCCGCCAATTGGCGTGCTGCTGCATCAAACTTGTCTGCATCCGCCCAGGCTTTGGTTGGGTTCAGCAATTTGGTTTCTACACCTGGCAGTTCGGTTGGAACGCGCAGACCAAATACCGGCAATTCTTCAGTTTCAACGTCGCGCAGGGTACCAGTCTGGATCGCCGCGATGACGGCACGGGTAGTTGGAATGCTGAAGCGTTCGCCACCGGCACCGTTCGAACCGCCAGTCCAGCCAGTGTTGACCAGGTAAACCTGGGAGTCGAATTCCGTTACACGCTTGATCAGCAGTTCAGCGTATTCGCCTGCTGGACGTGGGAAGAAAGGTGCGCCAAAGCAGGTAGAGAAGGTCGACTTGAGACCTTTGACACCGCCCATTTCAGTCGAACCAACCAGTGCGGTATAGCCACTGAGGAAGTGGTAGGCAGCCTGTTCCTTGGTCAGGATCGACACCGGAGGCAGGACGCCAGTCATATCACAGGTCAGGAAGATAACGGCTTTGGGTTCGCCCGCCATGTTCTCTTCAACGCGTTTTTCAACATGGGTCAGCGGGTACGCACAGCGGCCGTTTTCGGTCAGGCTGGTGTCGGTGTAATCGGCAATGCGGGTTTGCTTGTCGATAACAACGTTTTCAACGATGGCACCAAAGCGAATGGCGTCCCAGATAATTGGTTCGTTTTTCTGTGACAGATCGATGGTCTTGGCGTAACAGCCACCTTCGATGTTGAACACTGTGCCCTTGCCCCAACCGTGTTCGTCGTCACCAATCAGGAAACGTTCAGGGTCGGCAGACAAAGTCGTTTTACCAGTACCGGACAGACCGAAGAACAAGCAGACGTCGCCGTCGTCACCGACGTTGGCGGAGCAGTGCATGGGCAGTACATCTTTTTCTGGCAGCAGGAAGTTCTGCACACCAAACATGCCTTTCTTCATTTCACCGGCGTAACGCATGCCAGCGATGAGTACTTTTCGTTGAGCGAAGTTGACAATGACACAACCATCGGAGTTGGTACCGTCGCGTTCAGGCACGCATTCAAAGCCAGCAACGTTAAGTATCTGCCATTCTTCCTTGGAAGAAGGGTTGTAGCTTTCAGGCAGAATAAACAGGTTGCGGCCAAACAGGTTCTGCCAGGCAGTCTGTGTGGACATCTTGACCGGCAAATAATGTTGCGGGTCGGAGCCAACGTGGACGTGGGAAACAAAGCTGTCGTGTTGGGCCAGGTACTCTTCCACGCGGTCCCACAAGGCATCGAATTTGTCGGCATCAAAAGGACGGTTGATATTGCCCCAGTCAATGGCGTCTTTGCTGCTAGGCTCTTCTACAATGTACTTGTCCATTGGAGAGCGGCCAGTACGGACACCGGTTTCCACTACTAGGGCGCCGTTATCTTGCAGTTGGCCCTCACCGCGGGCAATGGCTTGTTCTACCAGAAATGGCGTAGATAAATCCGTGAATACAGTGGTCATATCGATACCCTGGAGGGTCCTCGCAGTTGTGGACGGCCATATGAGCCGTTACCAAAAATTCGTACACCCGTCTGTGTGCTGCAGACGATACTCGATCAATGAGACGCGCAAGTATGCCAGAAAATGCTGTGTGCGCTAAGTCTCCTGCTATTGGTCAGATCAATAACCCGGATAACCCGGCGCTATATTCGCTGATTTTTTATACTGATGGTGCGCTTTCTGATTATTGTAACAATTGTAACAGCGACCGGGGCGGAAGTAACCTAATGCAAATTGTTCTCAGGGAACAGCTCCGTCAGGTCATGTTGGCCGAATTCGTAGTGTTGTTGGCAAAACTCGCAGTTGATGGAAATACTGCCAGATTCTTCCAGCATCTCGGTCAATGCCTGGTAACCGACCTGATGCAGGGCATTGGCCAGCCGGGCACGCGAGCAAGTACAGGCAAATGACAGCACAGTGGCAGGATATACGCGGACGTCTTCTTCGTGATACAGGCGTTGCAGTAACTGGTCATTTTCCAGCGTCAGCAACTCCTCATCCTTGATCGTGGCGGCAAGATGCGCCACCCGATCCCAGGCGTCCTGATCGATCTCTTGCTGGTTATCACTGTTGTGTTGGCTGGCCGGTAGTTTTTGCAGCATGAATCCGGCGGCCTGATTGCCATCGCTGGTGAGCCAGAAGCGGCTGGGCAGTTGTTCAGACTGGTTAAAATAATCTTCCAGGGCGGTGGCAATATTGCCTTCTGTTATCGAGGTGATGCCTTGGTAGCGCTGTCCCTGGTCAGGTTCAAGGGTAATCACCAATTGTCCTTCGTGGTCAAAGCCCAATGTATCTGACGACTGTTCGGTATCGTAGCGGGCAATCGCGCGTAGCTGGCCTTGCTCATTGGTTTCGGCTTGCAGCAACGAGATGTTTCCACTCAGGCGCATTTGCAAGGTCAGTCGTCCCTTGAATTTCAGACTGGCACTCATCAATGCGGTCGCAGCCAGTAACTGCCCCAGGGCGATCCGAATGGGCAGCGGATACGACTGGCGGCTCAGAATATCCTGATAGGTAGTGTTGACGTGGGCAACTTCTCCGCGGATCGGAGCGGCATCAAAGGAAAATCGCTGCAGTTGGTCAGCGCTGCGGTATGACATATCGGTGTACCTGTAACGTTCAGCCGAGATCCTGATGGACCTGTTCAAAACGACGCATATCGCGACGTTCTTTTTTGTTGGGTTTGTGGTCGGGCATGGATATGGAAGCATTCAGTACCCGACGTTGTTCTGTCTTATCCATCCGTTGCTTGATACTGGCGGGGGTTTCTTCATAGAGCAGCCGTGCTTCGGGGGCACCACGGCGCTGATCGGACAGTGCCATGATGACAATTTCTTTTTCGTCGAAGCCCTGCCGGATGGTCAGTTTGGCACCAACATCGGCTAACTTGCTGACTTTGCAGCGTTGACCGTCGTAGTGCACTTTGCCGCCTTCAATAGCGTGTTTGGCCAGTGCTCGGGTTTTGAAAAAACGTGCGGCCCAGAGCCATTTGTCGAGGCGAATTTTGATGGCGTTATCAGTCATCACGGTCAGCAGCGTCCTGTGAGTCAAAGATCAGTTCGTCAAAATGATGAATGCCGGGGAACTGATCCTGGCTGATTGGTTCGCGTTCACTGTCTGGGTGGTGGATTGCCAACAGGTAGTGAATGCCCCAGCGTTGGGCAGATTCTAGCACAGCGAGGCTGTCATCTATCAGCAGGGTGCGTTGCCGGTCGAAGGGTTCGTCCTGTAACAGATGGTTCCAGAACGCTTGTTGCTCTTTCGGTTCACGGTAGTCGTGGGAGCTGATGATGCGATCAACGTATTGATCCAGGCCGGTGTGCTGCAGCTTGAGGTCAACGCTGTCACGATGGGCATTGGTGACGATTACCCGACGTTTGCCGAGTTGCGCCAGAGTGTTGAGAAATTCGCGCACATAAGGCCGAAAACCGATTTTGTCGGCAACATCTTTTTTCAGTTCGACGATAGGCAAGCCGGTCAGCTCGCTCCAGAAATCCAGGCAGTACCAGTTCAGAGTGCCACGCAGGCCAACAAAACTGCTGCTCAGCTCGGCCAGTGCGTCGGCCTTGTTGAGACCTTTGTGACGGGCGTATTGCTCTGGCAGGTGCTCTAGCCAGAAGTAATTATCAAAATGCAGATCCAGCAGGGTGCCGTCCATATCCAGCAGCACAGTGTCGATTTGTTGCCAGTCGATCGGGCGCATAGGGTTATACTCAACAGGTTTTCAGCTATTTAAACAGGCCTGACATGGATAAAAAACCTCAGATCCTGCATCGCTCCATCGTCGCCCAGAGTCGTTTGTTCCGTGTCGAGTCGTTGGAGCTACGCTTCAGTAACGGCGTGGAGCGCACTTATGAGCGTTTGATGCCGGGCGGCCCTGGTGCCGTCATGATGGTGGCGTTGCTGGATGACGATACGGTAGCACTGATCCGGGAGTACGGTGGCGGTATTGAGGATTATACGCTGACGCTGCCCAAAGGGGCCGTCGATCTGGGTGAATCGATGCGTGATGCCTGTCACCGGGAGTTACAGGAAGAGATTGGTTATGGCGCCCGCGAGTTTGTATTTCTCAAACGCTTGAGTCTGTCACCCAGCTATATGAGTGGTGGTATTGACGTGGTGCTTGCCCGTGACCTGTTTCCTTCTCGCCTTGAAGGTGATGAGCCGGAGCCGTTGGAGTTGATTCCCTGGCAATTAAACGATCTGTTGTCGTTGTATCAGCGTGCCGATTTTTCAGAAGGCCGAGCAGTGGCTGCGCTGGCGCTGGCGCAAGCGTATCTGGCCGGGCATTACAAGGGTGAAGTACTACCTGGCTGAGGCGACGTCTGGGTGGGGAGCAGTTCTACCAAAGCGGTGCGCAGAGTTTCCATGCGGATGGGTTTACTGACAAAACCGTTCATGCCCGCCGACAGGCAGCGCTGTCGGTCTTCCATCATGGCATTGGCTGTCAGAGCCAGAATCGGGATTTGACTGATATCTGCCGACAGCTGTCGTATTTCCCGAGTGGTCTGAATTCCGTCCAATACCGGCATGTTGATGTCCATCAGAATCAGATCAAAAGTGTCTTGCTGCAGCGCCTGCAACGCCTCGCGACCATCACTGACGACGGTGCATTCAAGGCCGAGCTTTTCCAGCATGCGGGACGCAACGCGCTGATTGACCTCGTTGTCTTCGGCCAGCAATATTCGGCCCACCAGCGCGGCGCTCTGTAACAAAGGACGTTGTTTAACCGCTGGCTGACTGGCGGCTCGCAGCGGCAGCTGCAGGGTAAATGTGCTACCCACTCCTGGACTGGATTGTAATGCCACTTCTCCTTGCAGCGCAGATGCCAGGTGCCGACAAATAGTGAGACCGAGGCCTGTGCCTCCGTAACGTCGACTGGTACTGCTGTCTGCCTGGCGGAAGGCCGAAAAGACCTGTTCCTGCTTGCTTTTGGCAATGCCGATACCGGTATCCGCGACGGCAATATGGATATCGTAGCGAACTCCTTCCGCTTGGCTGCCGGTAACCCGCACCTCAATCTGGCCATGTTCGGTAAATTTCATCGCATTACTGATCAGGTTGGTGATGATCTGGCGAATACGCTTGGGGTCGCCATTCCAGTACTGAGGAATATCACCGTCGTAATAATAAATAAACGCCAGCCCCTTGCGTCGGATGGGTTCATCAAACAGTCGTTTGAGATCACTGAGTTGCTGGTTCAGATCAAAATCAATATGTTCCAGTTCCAGATTGCCCGATTCGATTTTTGACAGATCCAGAATATCATTGAGGATTTCCAGCAGGGTTTGCGATGAGTTATAGATAATGTCGAGATAGTGGCGTTGCTCTGTGCTCAGGCTGGAATCAAGAATTAATTCGGTCGCACCCAGAATACCGTTCATGGGCGTGCGAATTTCGTGGCTCATGTTAGCGAGAAAAATGGACTTTGAGTGGTTCGCCTGCTCTGCCTCGGTCAGCGCTTCGCGGATTCGGCTATTGGCTGTTTCGAGGGCGAGGCGGTTGGCCACGGATTCGGTGATGTCCAGGCCTGCCAGCAAGACCTCTCCCTGAATGGCATTGGCGCTGGTCAGACGCGTCATACGCCAGCTGATGGTGTGCTCTTTACCCGTCGAGGACAGTACCGGAAACTCCAGCGACAAACTGCCATTGTGACGGCTGAGCAGATTTTGCCATTCGCGCTCAACCGCAAGAGTGGCTTGCCTCGGGATCAGGTAGCTAAGCGGATAGCCATTAATCTGTTCATCCGGTATTTGTAGCAGTTGCTGTGCTTGCGGGTTAATACGCGTCACGTGACCATTTTCATCACAAATGATCAGCAGGGTTTGCATGGTGTTGAGATAAGTCGACAGCCGTTGCTGCTCTTCGCGCAACTGAGCTTCCATAAAATAACGCTGGGTAATGTCATCACCGGTCACCAGTAGCCACATCTGATGATTGCCGTCTTGCTGCCAGGGACGAACCTGCAGTGCCCAGCAGCCCCATTCGCCGTAACGGTCAAGCAGGCTGGCCTCGAAATCAACCATCGACTGGCTGCTCAGAGACTGATTGATCCTTTGTTGAACCAACTCTCGCTCATTACGCCGCTGAATGCTGGGAAGGTAGGAGCCAGGGCGAAGATCGAACAGCTGCTGGAAGTTCGGATTGGCATCCAGAATCAGCTGCTGCACATTGACGCGCAGCACAATGCCGCTGACGTGCTCCCAGGTAAAACCCTGCTGCAGTAATTGCTGTTTATATTGATCGCTAACCGGGCGAGTCAGGTGATAACTGATAACACTGACCAAGACACCGACAAACACCAACACCAGTATGGCGACGCCGGCCAGTATTTTCAGCGCGTTGATATCCGGAGCCCCCCTGGCAAGCAAGAAAGCCGTTACACCCATGATGCCGCCGGCTCCCACAATCAGGGCCGTGGCAGTCAGAATCAGCTGTTGGCGAGAGCTAAACGACATCGATATTCCTTGAGCGAGATCATGCGCCCGCGAGTAGCAATGACGTGGGTTAAAACACCAGGTCAGGCCGACAGAATGAGGAGCACCCGGTCGCTGTACACCCATCCGCCCAGTATAGGATGCATCGAAACATGTCGCGAGCGAAGAAAGAGATCCTCGCAATTCTGGCTCAGAGCAGACCGGCCAACAGGGGTAATACAATCGCATGCAGCGTGGCAGTCAGGGTCATGGCGGTTACCGCGTAGGCGGCTTCCCGCTCACCCAGCTCCAGTGCCCGACTGGTGCCAATCGCATGAGCACAGACGCCCAGTGTTATCCCGATAGCCTCGGGCTGGCGTATGCGTAGCAGGGTCAGAATCGGCAATATCAAAATTACTCCCAGCAACCCCGTAAGAATAACGAAGGCAGCCGCCAGCGACGGATCCCCACCCAGCTGACTGGTAATAGCAACCGCAACCGGGGTCGTAATGGACTTGGTCAGAATCGTCTGCGCCAGCATCGGATCCCCAATCCACCAGATCGTCAGCCCCCAAGCACAGGCCAATGTCGTAGCACTGCCCAGTGTAACCGCCAGAGCAATCCGGATAGCATCCTGGCGCAGCGCTTTTAATTGCTGGAATAGCGGCACCGCAAGCATCACGATAACTGGCCCCAGCATATCGTGCAGATACCGCCCACCTTCCATATATACAGCGTACGGCGTGTCGGTCAGTTTCAGGGTCGTAATCACCAGACCAAAGCCAGTCAGAATCGGAGGCAGCAGCACCAGGTTACCGGTCAGCCGGTACACGTGCTGGCCCAGTAAAAAACAGCCAATGGTTAATGCCGTCCAGAACAACGGAGTATGCAGCAACACCGTCATGAGCGCTTGCCGTGTGACATGATCCAGCCACACACCAGCGTGCCAGGTATCAGACTGATCGCAAGAATAAGCAACAGCACCAGACCATGTTCCCGGACCAACTGTTCATGGGTGACAATACCAACACTCACCGGGATTAAAAACAGCGGCAAAATAGGGGCAAGTACTTTGGTGATACCTTCCAGCGCGACTGGAACCTTGCGCCGCATCATCAGAAAAACCAGCAACAACAGCATGCCAATAATCGCAGCGGGAATCGGAGCTGACGTCCAATATTGAATAAGAGTGCCGCCCATCAGAAAGGCAAGCAGAATCAGCAAGCCGGACATGGGCAGGTTCCTGAGTAAATGGAGAGTATACGTTGTTTTTCAGAAACGCTGTTGGGCAGGAAACAATGAGCAGAAATAACGATCTCAGCAACAAAATCGAACATAAACAGTACCATTAACCGTCAGAGCCAAGCGATGGCTTGGTGCCTCGTCACAATCTCTCACAACACAACAGCACCTGGTGCAGACAGAGGGCTATGCGTTATGAGGATAGCTTTGCATCAGGTTGGCGAATCCCGTCCGGAACAGAGCTGGAGGATAAATATATAAAGCGGCAGCCCGCTCAACGTTGAACTGCCGTTTTCTTTGTTTCACGCCAATCCTAGATGGCTCTTTTGATGCTTCAGCTTGTATGTGACGGAATCATGCGACCGGTACCAGGGCTCCGCCCATCGCATTTTTAAGTTTTTTCATCGCATTTTTTTCCAGCTGACGAATACGTTCAGCGGATACGTTGTACATGGCAGCCAGCTCGTGCAGTGTGGCTTTATCGTCACTCAGCCAGCGTTGTTGAAGAATAGCCCGGCTCCGGTCGTCCAGGTCACCCAGCGCCGAGGCCAGACGCTCACTGGCATCCTGTTCAAAATTCTCGGTTTCTACTGTCAGTGCCGGGTCAGCACTTTTGTCTTCCAGATAGTAAGCTGGAGCCTGATAGGCCGATTCGTCGTCGTCATCAACGCCAGCGTCAAACGCAGCATCATAAGCATTCAAACGACCTTCCATTTCGAAAACGGTACGGGTTTCAACACCCAGATCGGCTGCTATGGATTTGGCTTCATCCTGACTCAACCAGCCCAGACGCTTTTTCTGGCTACGCAGATTAAAAAACAGTTTGCGCTGTGACTTGGTGGTTGCCACTTTAACAATGCGCCAGTTGCGCAAGATAAACTCGTGAATCTCGGCCTTGATCCAGTGCACAGCAAACGACACCAGTCGAACACCCACTTCCGGATTAAAACGCTTGACCGCTTTCATCAAGCCAACGTTACCTTCCTGAATAAGATCAGACTGATTCAGTCCGTAACCGGAATAACTGCGGGCAATATGAACAACGAAGCGCAGATGAGCCATAACCAGACGGCGCGCAGCTTCCAGATCTTCCTGATAGTGCAGGCGATTGGCCAACTCACGTTCTTCTTCAACACTCAGAATAGGAATCGCATTAACCGTTGAGATGTAAGCCTCGAGATTGGCTCCCGGAGACAGCGCATCGACGGCTTGCAAGCCTTTGTTCATTACATACTCCATAAGCGACAAGGTAGCGAACCATTGACCACGCACGCTGCGCTGGATTCACTACAGAATCTGAATTTACCAAGGCAGTGTAGCACCGGCTTTCTCAGACATCCAAGTCAGTACTGAGTTCCATCACAGCAACAATATCGGGCACACATCTGCATATCATGGCTCAATCTCGTGCAGATGACGACTGACCGACCACCACGCACCTAACCAGCCCAGCAACATGGCCCCGAGCAACAGTGTCAGAGCCGCACTGGCAGACAAGGGTTGTAACTCAAACCCGGAACCGTACAAGGATGACAGCTCCGCCACCGGATTTCTGAGCAGTAGCCAGCAACCAATCAACATCAACCAGGCCAGCAGTCCTCCGACCATGCCATACCACAAACCGGTATAAAGGAAGGGACGGCGCACATAGGCATCGGTTCCCCCCACCAGCTTGATCACTCGAATTTCATCTACCCGTGCAGCAATAGATAAACGGATGGTATTGCCCACCACCAACAAAATAGCCAGCGCCAGCATAATGCCCAACACCCAGATCAATCGTTGCCCTAACGCCAGAATGGAACGCAATCGCTCCAACCAGGCCATATCCAGCTGTGCTCTTGCTACAATTTGGAACGACTCCAGCTGTTCCAGCAAGCGTTGCAACTGCTCGGCTGGCAGCCCTAGTGGTGGCTCGACCAGAATGGTCGCTGGCAAGGGATTTTCTGAGAGCATATCCAGGGCATTTGACAGTCCGCTGGCTTCGCTAAATTGTGCCAGGGCCTGATCGGCACTGACATATTCAGTCTCAACAACAGACCCCAACTGCTGGATCCGTTGCTCCAATGCCAGCCCGTCTGCGGTGGTTGTGCCCGACTGTAAATACAAGGTGATACGCCCAGACTGCTGAAAATTGCCGCTTAACTGTTCAACATTGGTTAATGACATCCACAACGCCCCAGGCAACGTCAAGGCGATGGCAACAACCAGCCAAGTGAGTAGACTGGAGGCAGGACGGGCCAGTAATGTCAGCAGCGTCTCCACTGCCACCAGCTGGTTATGGGCCAGCCAGGCAACAACACGATGTCCGATGCCGATTTTCTGTGCCGATGCCCCCGAGGAGGTACCGGCCGATCGGGCTGTTTGATTGCCAACTGCGGTTCGACGGGAAGAGGCTACCGCTCCGCGCTTTTTATCCGGCGTTGCCGACATGGAGATCACCTCCCATCTGACCGTGATCAAGAATCAGGCGACGCTTGCCCATACGCTCGATCAGGGCGATATCGTGAGTCGCTATCAATACCGTCACACCAACTTGCTGGAAGCGTACAAACAAATTCATGATTTCTGCTGATAACTCCGGGTCGAGGTTACCTGTCGGCTCATCGGCCAGTAATAACGATGGTTTATTGACAACCGCACGGGCGATACCGACGCGCTGCTGCTCACCGCCAGATAATTCAATGGGATTACGCTGCTCCAGATGCAACAGTCCAACGGAATCCAGCGCGGCACGTACTCGCCTGGCGCAGTCGAGTGGTGAATAGCCCGCAATCTGCAAGGGTAATGCAACGTTGTCGTAAACCGGTCGATCAAACAGCAACTGATGGTTCTGGAAGACCACACCAACCTTGCGACGATGATAGGGCACCTGCCCCTGGCGCAATCGATTGAGATTCTGGCCATCAACAAACACCTGACCACGAGACGGACGTTCCATCAGCATCATCAGCTTCAGCAAGGTGCTTTTACCGGCCCCGCTGTGGCCAGTAAGAAAAGCCAACTCACCGCGATCCAGCTCAAAACTGACACCACTGAGCGCTTCCTTTCCCCCGGCGTAACGCTTGCTCACCTGATCAAAGCGAACCATGCTCATCGATCAGTCTCCGCTGCTGTCGCGCTGAAACAGGGCGTCGATAAACTGACCCGCATGAAACGGGCGCAGATCCTCAATACCTTCACCGACACCAATAAAGCGCACCGGTATCCCAAACTGCTTCGCCAACGCGAAGATAACCCCGCCCTTGGCGGTACCGTCCAGTTTGGTCAGGGTCAGCCCCGTTACACCGACCGTCTGGAGGAATTGCCGGGTCTGGTTAATCGCATTCTGGCCGGTACCGGCATCCAGTACCAACATGACTTCATGAGGGGCTGCCGGATCCAGTTTTTTCATCACCCGAACGACCTTTTCCAGCTCCTGCATCAGGTTGTCCTTGTTGTGCAGTCGCCCCGCTGTATCCGCAATCAGTACATCTATCTTGCGGCTTTGAGCAGCTTGCAGGGCGTCAAAAATCACCGAGGCAGAATCAGCCCCGGTATGTTGGGCAATCACCGGCACCTGGTTGCGTTCACCCCAGACCTGTAATTGTTCCACCGCAGCAGCCCGAAAGGTATCGCCGGCAGCCAGCATCACACTTTTGCCTTCACTCTGGAATTGACGGGCCAACTTGCCAATCGTGGTGGTTTTACCGACACCATTAATACCCACCATCAGAATCACAAAGGGAGCCTTACTGGTCGTCACGGTCAGCGGTGCTTCGACCGGTGACAGTGCGCCTTTTAATTCATCGATCAGGGCATCGTACAGGGCATCAGAGTCTTTCAGTTCCTTGCGGCTAACGCGCTCAGTCAGGCGGGCCATAATATCGGCCGTCGCTTCCACACCGACATCCGCCATGATCAACTGGGTTTCCAGCTCTTCCAGCAAATCATCGTCGATGGCCTTTTTACCCAACAGCAAGTTAGCCAGACCATCGGTCAGGTTGCTGCGAGTGCGACTCAGGCCAGCCTTGATGCGGGCAAAAAAGCCCTGTTTAGGTGCTACTTCTACTTCAACAACAGAACTGAGCTGACTGCCCGTATCGATCGGGTCGCTCTCCAGCTCATCAGCATCCGGTGCGAGGGCCAATTTCGTGCCGGCAACAACCGGTTCAGGCATAACCTCTTCGGGGCTTTCGTCATGGTTTGCAACCACGGATTCAGTGTCGCGGTCATTTTCGGTGGCATTGGCAGGCGACTCAACATCCGTTGCCTTACCAATCGTCGCTTTTGCATCGGCAGCAGCCGGTTCTGGTGCTGGGGCGCTGTCGACAACGTCGGCATCACTATCTATACCGGTCAATTCCGGATCAGCAACAACGTCCGGGCTGGTGATCTGCTCGGCCTCTGCCGATGACTCGGTGACTTGCGGGTTTTTCTTTTTGCGCTTAAAAAAATCAAACATGGCGTTCACTGTCAGCGTGGCTGGGGGAGGAGCCGGAAACGGCTGAAATTGGCGGCTATGCTACCACTATTCCAGCGTTTTTGATGTGTCCTGTTGCAATATGGATGTCGACATTCAGGCTGTGCTTGATACCATCCGCCGATATCCGTAGTCATTGATGAGATTCCGCGTGAGCAAGTCACCCACCCAACAACTGAGAATTATTGGCGGCGAATGGCGTTCCCGTCGGCTGCGTTTCCCGGCAGTGGATGGCCTGCGTCCAACCATGGACAGAGTACGTGAAACCATCTTTAACTGGTTACAGTTTGACGTGGCAGGCGCACGCGTATTGGACGCTTTTGCCGGGAGTGGCGCGCTCGGTATCGAGGCGCTGTCCCGAGGTGCCAAAGATGTCGTTTTTCTGGAAAAGCACCCGAAGGCTGCTATTCAACTGAAAGATAACCTTGGGACGCTGAACGCAACCCATGCCCAAGTGTGGGCTGGTGATGCCTTACTCTGGTTGCAGCAGAATCCACAACCTTTTGACCTGGTGTTTCTGGATCCACCATTCGGAAAAAACCTGCTGCAGCCCGCCATTGACGCTCTTACGCTCCTCCCTGGCGCCTTGATCTACACCGAATACGAGACGGTGCTAGCGCCAGCCTGGCCCGCCAACTGGCAAGAGCGTAAAAGCAAAACCACCAAAGAGTTCTGTTTCCGGCTGTTTGTGGTAACTGACTGACGGGTTGTTTTATATACGGATACAGTACGGCCACCCTGCACCTGCGTGGCCTTACAACACTTCACATTGTCCGCTCGAATCAGCCTTATGGTTGCACAATATCCAGCCGGTCAACGCTCTGGAAACCCCGTGGCAGCTTGTTGCCTCGCCGCCCGCGTTCACCCAGATAATGCTCCAGGTCGCTGAACTTCAATTTCAGATGACGCTTGCCGGAATACACCAGCAGGGTGTCTGTCGTGTGGAATGCCCGCACCGACACCATCAGCTCTTCTGCCGCAGAGGCGCGAGCAGCACTGATATTGATCAGTCGATTGCCCTTGCCCTTGCCCAGCCGAGGTAAATCGGCTGCCGGGAATACCAGTAATCGGCCTTCATTCGTCACCGTCGCGATCCACACATCACTACCCGCAGGCAGCAGACCTGGTGCCAGCACACGGGCATTCGGAGGCAATGTGATCAATGCCTTGCCAGCCTTGTTCTTGCTTTGCATATCGACAAAGCGGGTAATAAATCCGTAGCCTGCATCACTGCATAACAGGTATTCGTCACTGTCCTGCCCCATGAGCATGTGCTCAAATACCGCACCCGCCGGAGGGTTCAAATGCCCAGTCAAGGGTTCTCCCTGGCCACGAGCACTCGGTAATGTATGGGCAATCAGGCTATAGCTGCGACCAGTGTCGTCCAGTAACACAACGGGCTCATTACTCTTGCCTGGAATGGCTTGAAGAAACGCATCCCCTGACTTGTAACTCAGCTTTTCTGGATCCACATCATGGCCTTTCGCCGCCCGTATCCAGCCTTTTTGAGACAGTACCACCACGATGGGGTCAGAGCTCAGTAGCTCAGCTTCCGTCAGCGCTCTGGCTTCTGAGCGCAGCACCAGCGGGGAGCGACGATCATCGCCGTATTTCTCGGCATCGGCACTGATCTCTTTTTTAATCAGGGTTTTTAACCGCCGCTCGGAGCCAAGCGTCTTCTCCAACTGCTGGCGTTCCTTTTCCAGTTCATCCTGCTCACCACGAATGTTCATCTCTTCGAGCTTAGCCAGGTGTCGCAGCTTTAATTCCAGAATCGCTTCGGCCTGTATGTCCGAAATGCCAAAACGTTGCATCAGCGCCAGCTTGGGCTGCTCTTCCTGACGAATAATCTCGATCACTTCATCGATATTAAGGAAGGCAACCAGCAAACCTTCGAGGATATGCAGCCGGGCAAGTACCTTGTCGAGACGAAACTGGAGCCGACGACGGACGGTTGCTGTTCGATAGGTCAGCCATTCGTTCAGCATGGTGAGCAGGTTTTTTACCTGCGGTCGACCATCCAGACCGATAACGTTCATATTGACACGGTAGTTACGCTCCAGATCGGTGGTCGCAAACAAGTGCGCCATCACGGCTTCCGCATCCACTTTGCGAGTACGCGGCACAATCACCAGCCGGGTCGGATTTTCATGATCGGATTCATCCCGCAGATCAGCCACCATCGGCAGCTTTTTGGCCTGCATCTGGGCGGCGATCTGTTCCATGATTTTGGAACCGGAAGCCTGATGTGGCAGGGCGGTAATCACAATATCACCGTCTTCACGGGTGTAGACCGCTCGCATTCTGATACTGCCACGGCCCGATTGGTAAAGTTTGCGCAACTCGTCACGCGGGGTAATGATCTCCGCCTCGGTGGGAAAATCAGGCCCTTGTACCAGCTGGCACAAATCGTCACTGCTGGCACCCGGATTATCCAGCAGGTGAATGCAGGCGCTGGCCACTTCGCGAATGTTGTGCGGAGGAATATCCGTTGCCATGCCCACGGCAATGCCGGTTGTTCCATTCAGCAACACATGGGGCAAACGCGCCGGCAGGGTGGTCGGCTCGTCCATGGTGCCATCAAAGTTGGGCTGCCAGTTCACCGTCCCCTGACCAAGTTCGGACAACAATACGTCCGCAAAGGGGGACAATTTGGCTTCGGTATAACGCATCGCCGCAAAGGATTTCGGATCGTCGGGTGCCCCCCAGTTACCCTGGCCATCAATCAGCGGGTAACGATAGGAAAACGGCTGCGCCATCAATACCATCGCTTCGTAGCAGGCGCTATCACCATGCGGGTGGTATTTGCCCAGTACATCCCCCACGGTTCTGGCGGATTTTTTGTACTTGGCCGTTGCTTTCAGGCCCAGCTCGCTCATTGCATAAATAATACGACGCTGTACCGGTTTGAGTCCGTCTCCTACATGGGGCAAGGCACGATCAAGAATGACGTACATGGAGTAGTTGAGGTAAGCATTCTCGGTGTACTGTCGCAGCGACTGGCGTTCTACGCCATCATCGGTATAGCTGGTTTGCGTCATTGGAATTGGATACGGCTGAGTTCAGGTAGGGCGATTGTGACTGAGGCCTGCAGGATGGGCAATCACTCTGCTGTTATTCGATCCCGATCACGGAGGGTCGACGGAGTGCACTGTCGGCGTATCGATTCAAAAAATCGTCGCCCGTTAAGGGTGGACTGAACAGAAACCCCTGCCCCCAGTCGCACCCCAGCCGCTGAAGGATCGCAGCTTGTGCGCGCGACTCCACCCCCTCAGCCACCACCGTCAAGCCAAGGCTTTTGGCCATCAGAATAATGGCGCGGGCGATCTCATAATCACTGATATCGTCGTTGATATCCCGCACAAACGACTGATCTATCTTCAGCACCGTCACCGGCATGGATTTGAGTTTGCTTAACGATGAATAGCCTGTGCCAAAGTCATCAATCGAAAATTCGACCCCCTGATTACGCAGCAAGCTGATCTGGCGGGTGACTTCCGTAATACCACTCATCATCGCCGTCTCAGTAATTTCCAACTCCAACCAGGCGGGATCAAATGCCATGTCTGCCAGCGACGCCATCAACCGTGAGGCAAATCCGGCGTTGATCTGAATCGCCGACACGTTAATGGCGATTTTTTCCAGCAATAACCCCTGTTCACGCCAGGCCAAAAACTGCTTACAAGCCTGCTCCAGCGCCCACTGGCCCATGCTGTGAATCTGGCCAGTCGTTTCTGCGATAGGAATAAATTCCACCGGTGACACATTACCCAGCTGCGGATGCAACCATCGCATCAGTGCCTCGACCCGTCGCGGCTGGTTGTCACCAAAACGAAATTGTGGCTGATACATCATCGCCAGCTGGCTGAGGCTGACCGCATCACGCAAATCATGGTCCAGGGTCGATCGATCGTTTAGAGTTTCAAGCATCGACGGTTCATAGAAGCAAAATCCATTGCGGCCATTTTGTTTGGCTTGGTGCAATGCGGCGTCGGCATGACGAACCAGCATCGTAAAATTATCGCCATCTTGAGGAAATTGGCTGATGCCAACACTACTACTAAGGGAAAGCAGATGACCATTCAGTTGGTACGGTTCGGAAATAACTGACAACAGCTGTTCAGCCTTGGAGGTCAGGCTGGCACGCGTTCCTGACTCCGGTAGCACAAGAATAAATTCATCGCCGCCAAGACGGGCGCACAGATCAGAATCTCTCAGATTACTGCAGAAACGACGGGCAACGTCCTGTAACAGCAGATCCCCGACCTCATGGCCAAAGGTGTCATTAATCCCCTTGAACTGATCGAGATCAAAAAACAGCACCGCCAGATTTCCCCCCTGTCGTCGTGCCAGACGTAACGCATAATCGAATTTTTTCGACAACAGGGTACGGTTGGCCAACCCAGTGAGGGCATCATGATGAGCAATAAATTCAAGGTTGTTCTGGATCTTGCGTAACTCGGTCACATCACGACTCACGCCAAGCACCCCCAGACATTGCCCCTGACGGTCAAAAAGTGGCGACTTGCTGATTTCCATCAGAACACGTTCACCATTTGCCGACGTTACCCACTCCTCATTACGATAACGGACACCCTGGTGAATCGTTTCCTCATCAACACTCTGGTGCCGCCGGGCAATATCGGCATCAAACAGCTCAAAGTCTGTTTTACCCACAGGGTCGCGACCAATTCCTTGCGATATTTGTTCATTAACGTAGCAGTACACCCCGCGACGATCCTTGAAAAACACCCCATCGGGCAGACCATCACAAATGGCCTGCAACAACTCGTTTTGCCGCTGCAAACGACTCTGGGTACGCTGTAACAGCCGGGCACGATAAGTTACTAGCAGCGCTGTCGTCAGCCCCCAGAACATCAGCCAATACCGAACACCCGCGCCACTCATCAAGGGCATAGCCAGGATAATTCCGATCATTAGCAGTAAAATCAGCTGGCTGTAGTTTTCCAGCCAGCCATAATTATCAGCAGTACGCGATGAGGTGAAATACATCCATTTTCCCGCCACAGAAGCACATGAACCGATCCCGCCCGGAACCTGGTTACCGCATCATATCCCCGTTCATGTAAATTTATGTAACAACTTTTTCAGATTGATTGGCTATCGACCACAACTGTCCTTATTGCCATTGCTGCTAACCGTGCTTCAACCAAATAGCGCGGCTTTTGGATCGGCAATCAATCCGACAATTCACCTATATTCTGATGATTCGAGAGAGCAAGCGCACTCCCATCGAACCGGAATTAATTCACATTTTGTGAAATTATTCCGTTCAGACAATCACTTTTAGTCGCTCAAAAGCAGACAGCAACGCCAATATTCCAGCCTCAACTCATATTCAGTGGCCTTTACTGAATAACAAGCAAATGACCAGCAGCTCTGATCATGGCAGGGATTAATATTATTGAGGTGCGACTGCGGATGCCTGCTTTCAGGGCAGCAACAGTGCCATAAAATGAGCAAATGTCAGGAAATTTGCTCTGAATCGCCATGTCGGACAATCACCGCTGCCCCTTCTATTTGTATTCCAACTGACATAAAACCGTCCAATTAGGCTGCTAGGCTCGCCACCTCGTCATCTGCCCATAAATTTTATTTTGGTCGACGAAGTGCACAAAATGTGTCTGAATTAACGTGATGTAACATAATTGATACACTGTGTTGACGAGCACTAACTGGCTAAGCATACTGCCCGCCGTTGTGCCACCGCCACGAATACTGGTAACTCACACAAGGAACTAGTGCCGATATGCAGGCGAATCCAGAAACAAAGCAGCGTCCGATGTTCCATCTCGGCAGACTGCTCATGTTGACCAAGGCTCTGGCACTGAGTGTCGGCCTCGTTTCTGTTGCGACCGCAGCACCCATCCAGTTAAGAATGGGTCCAGCAGATACCTACCCTGTTTCGACGGACATACCGTCTGATACGGCGCTTATTCCCCTGAAACGCCAGCTCGACTGGTTGTATGTACAGGCTGGAGAGTATCAGGGCTGGATCAGTATCGACTCGCTCGAAGCGTTGCCAGAAAGTATCAAGCGTCTGGAGCCATTGCAGTTTCGTGACAATAGTGACGAAAACAATCCCCAGTTTGAACTGGCTGCAACCTCTGAAACCGCTCTGACACTCGGTGCCAACTTTATTTTGTTTGATCAGGCAGCGGCTGTACGCATTACCCGTTCTACCGACACGAATGATGACTGGTACTCTCTGGAGGCAGGAAAGCGCTTTCCTTTCGCCGAGAACGGTCGCTGGTCATGGGATGGATATTTGGGAGTTGGTGTTGGCAAGAGTTCAGGCGGTTCAACCCGCTGGGACGACGAGGGTGACGACACAACCGTGCCGCTGCTTTCAGCCACAACCGATATCAACTGGAATATAGCTTACAACGTCAGTATCGGCGGCCGGGTTCAAGTCCAGCAAGCCTTGTCTGGCAATAGTGCAAATCATGGAGCGTTGGCCCTAGTATGGAAAATTCGTTTCTGAAAAGATCCAGTCTTGCACTGGGTTTCCTCCTGGCAGCGTCGTCAATTGCAGCTGCCGAGACTTCTCCATCGACCTTTGACGACCCTGCCGTATTGCAAAAGCTGCTGGGTATGGTCGCCGACAAGGCCAAATCTGACGCCAAACTGGCTCCGGGCAATGCCGAGGCTCTGAACGATCCGAAAGTGCTCGAAAAGCTGTTGCACATGGTTCAAAAGGAAACGCCTCCGGCATCGTCTGCCTTTGACAACCCGGCGATGATGGAAAAACTGTTGTCCCGAATGGCGCAAATGGGCACCGAAAAGAGCTATATGGCAGACGAAGTAGCCGTCAATACCAGCTCGGCTCTGGACGGAGCCAGTGTGATGCAAGGATTGCTCCCTCTCGTTGGTGTATCTGCGGTTCCCCGAACGGCAGAGATCTTTGAACCAATCCCCCGCACATTTGATTTTTCCGATGGTATTCCTGAACAGAAAGCTCTGATTGGCATGTCGCTGGGTCAGCAAACGTCGGCGGAATATGGCGACAGTCTGTTGTTTGGCGGCTCCGTCCGCTATCACCTGACCGACCGTTTGGATGCCCTGGCCAGTATCGATTTGGGCCTGACCTCGTTTGGCAACCAGACCATCAAGGATGATAACGGTAATACCGAATTGAAGGAGCATGCAGCCTTCCGTGTCATTACCGCCGGGATCGGCTATTCACTGCTCAAGGGTATTACCAGTATTGATGGCGAGACGTTTCTGCCATGGCAGTTGAACGTGGATGGCGTTATCGGTGAACAGTTCACTGGCAGTAGCCATGGTATGTACCTCGGCGTAGGGACATCCCTTCAGGTGATGATGGGCGACTACTGGATTGGTACCGATACCCGCTACTACCACGTCGATGACGAAGTACTCAACCAAGAAGGTTCGCACCGAGGTCTGCAATGGAGCATAGCAGTCGGATTTTACTACTAGTCCTGGCCGCTCTGATCGCCAGTTTTTCCGTTGCTGACACAGCCTCGAGCAAACTGTCGATTGGAGACACGCTGGCCGAGTTAGCGCTTCCTCCGGTCATGGGCGGCTACGCAAAAAGCTTGAATGAGCAGCGCGGCAAGCCGGTAATGCTAATTTGGGTCGGCGCATGTCACCAATGCCAGGAAGCACTGGAGCAGTATGAGCAACTGGCACGTCAGTACAGCAAAAACGGCCTGGTTACCTGGGTGATATGGGATACAGATGATCGATTGGTCAAGGATGCCCCCCATACAAGTCTGCCTTTACTGGCATACAACCAGAAACTGACCAGGGCATGGCAAATCAACCCATTGCCCGCCGTAATGCTGGTTAGCCCTGACGGAACACTGGATTACCTGTACGCAGGTAGCCTTTTCAGAAATATGGAATTCACTCGCCGTGCCCTGAGTCACTGGTTATCCGGGGACGGCGTAGTACATCAACGTTGATGAGGTGGTTATGAAGTTTTTAGTTGCAGGGATGCTATGGTTCTTCGGTATTTTCCAAGCCGTGGCAGCGACCCCAGAAGACATTCAGCTTGAAATCGATTCAGCCAAACGCTCGGTGATTGAGTTGAGCAGCGAGCTCTCCGCCATCGAAAAGCAACTGATCAGCCCGATTAGTACCAAGGCGTCACTGTATTTGGCACTCAGTAACGGTAAATTCTTTACCCCCATGTCAATCACAGTGTCTGGCAATGGTATTACTCCCATTAACTATCTTTATACCGAAAAAGAAATCCAGGCCCTTCAGTTTGGTGCTGTCCAACCGCTGGCCGACCTTGAAGTGGCGCCCGGTAATCACCTGTTGAAAGTTGTCGTGCGTGGACGTGACGAAAACAAGCGTGTTCGTGATCTGGTCTATGAGGGGGTTTTCCGTAAAAACGGCAATCATCTCAAACTCTTGCTTTCTATTACGGACAACACAGCCCAACGCAGCGCAGTTGCTACTCTGAAGGCTTGGTAAGTCATGCAAAAGTCAGGATTACTCGCTCTGGCCGTAGCGGCTACCGCTTGGGTAAGCAGTACTACCTGTGCAGCGCAGCCTACGGCGTCAGATAACAGCCTTGTTTCTGCGCTAAGTGCCACAGCTCCGGTACTGAAAACCCCGATCGATGTGCTGAATCACGAGCTGGGCAAGCGTGTGTATTTTTTCCACTATCTGACCAGCAACCCTCTGGTTGCCATGTCAGACAGTGACGCAGAACCAACGCTCGCCGATATGGACATCATGTATACATTACCCGCTGGGTTGTCAGACCTGGGCATGGATTCTTACGCCAGTGCATTGCTCCGTGATCCGTCACTCAGTCATTCACCAGGAATGGGAAATACCTGGTTCATGCTGGCCCGTAACGCCTCCGACCGGAGTAACTGGTTGCAAGCGGGCCAACTGGTCAGCAAGGCGATGGCCAGCGACGCTTTGCTGAACCCGGCAGATGAAGCCGAAGCAGCCTTTATAGCCACCACCTCATACGCTAATCGAGATCAGACCCAGCAAGCTGAAGAGGCTTTTAGTCAGATTGATGAGGATAGCAACTGGTACCGGTTTGCCGGTTATAACCTGATGCTGACAAAAATGCGTCAGGGAATATCTGCTGACGACTTGCGGCAGTGGGTGTCCGATTTTCTGGTCGATGATCCGGAAAATGAACAGCAAACTGCGCTGAATGATCGCTTCCGCTTAACGGCGGGAAAATACGAGTTACGCAACAAGCATTATGACGAAGCCATTGGTTATTTGCGGCTGGTATCCAAGGATGGTCCCTACACCTCCGATGCATTGCTGCAATATGGCTGGGCATTGTCAAAGCGCTGGCAATACGACCAGGCCTTACAGCCTTGGCGGGTATTGCAGGAGCACTTCCCCCTGCTGGACATTCATGCACTCGAATCATTGATGGCAACATCCTACCTTGCCGAACTAATGAATGGTGGGGTGCCCTCCCTGCCCGTCTACGAATACACAGAAAACCGTATGACGTTGGCACTTGAGCAACTCAATAATCTCGACAATCCGGTAACCTTACTTCAGTGGGTAACGCGTTGGGAAACTCGTCAGTCGGCAACCTCTGACAATATACTCAGTGCTGACCCTCAGGGCGTCACCGAATCGCCCACCAGCCGTAACCTTGAAGGACTGCTCAGTACCAGCGCCTTCATCCAGGAGCAGCAGCGCCTGCTGGACATTCGCAGCATGCTGGACTGGGTTCAACGGCAACAACAACAGCTGTCTCTCGCACAGGCTGAAAAGCTCGCCAATCTGGCGGCTTATGTGCAGGTCGTACAGTCCGGCAGACTGGAGCAAGTAGAAAGCAGCAGCAGGCAGCTGCAACAACAGATCACACTGATCGACCAGCGCATTCAGGAACAGCGGCGCCAGGCGTTTGGTTTTGCCAATGAATCAGAGTTACTGCAGCTGAATAAACTGGTCGCTATTGCCAATGAGTCCAGTGGTGAAACGCCCATGGAACAAGATACCCGTGAGCAGGCCGCGCTCCTGCAAGGCATCTCCCAGTGGCAACTGAGCAAGTCTTTACCGCAAAGGGCATGGACACTCAAAAAACAGCAGCTTCTCTTGCAGCAGCAATATCAGGACGTAAACACTCAGCTGACCAATGTCAGTGGATTACTGGAACAGGTGGGCACCTTTTACGCCCGCTCGGAAGCGCACCTGGCAACCATCGAAGCCGCCGCCAGCAAACTCAGCCAGCTGGAACAAACACTGACAGCACTTCACACCAAACAGCAGCAGCAAATTGTCACCGTTGCTCAGAGCCATATCGGCATGTTGAAAGACCGACTCAAGGATTACCTCGCGACCACTCGCCTGTCTATTGCCCGACTTTACGACAACGAGCTGCGTCGCAACACCAACAGCGGAGGCCTGGGTGAATATGAATGACCGGCGCTCACTGATATGGTCCTCTGTCGTGTCCTGTCTGCTTGTAACTGCTGGCTGCGCCCAGGTACAACCACACCAGGCTGGCACCATATCGGATCTCACATACTACGGACTGAAAGCGCCTTCCAATGAGCCACTGATTGTCACCAATGAAGACGTCGTGGCACGTTATCGGGCTTACATTGAAGTCGCAGATCACCACCAATACGCAATGCTGGCTTCCCGCCGTATTGCTGCGCTGCGCCTGAACGAGCAAGAAGCAGCCTGGACCGGCGACAGCTTTACTTCCGATGAAGAAGAAGCCGTTGATCCAGAGGTGCTTGCCGCCTCCATTCGTGATTTCGAAGCATTACTGGCCGATCATCCAGACAACGCCAGCAATGATGAAATCCTCTATCAGCTGGCCAAGGCTTACAACATCGCAGCAGAGCCGGAAGAAACCGCCAGGGTTCTTGAACAGCTGGTCGAACGCCACCCGGACTCCCTCTATTATCTCGATGCCGAATTCCGCCTTGGTGAACTGCGTTATGCCATGAGCGACTATGTTGCGGCAGAACAATCGTTCCAGCGCCTGGTAAAACATGGTCGTATTGGCAATAAATACTATAGCAATGCTGGCTACATGCTGGGTTGGTCGCTGTTTAAACAAAGCCGTTACGATGACAGCCTGCTGGCGTTTGCTCGGCTGATCGACGAAGACTATCCAACCCAGAGTGCGATTGATAACGCCAGTGGTGCCAACCTTGAAATCCTCAAGGACAGCGTTTACACCATGGCGGTCGCTTTCAGTTACCGTGGTGAATGGGAAGAGATCGGCGAATTCTTTGATCTCTATGGTCGTCGCCACTACGAATACCTGATTTACGACCGCCTGGCTGACTTCTACTACGAGCAAAAATACTATCAGAGTGGCGCATCGACGCTGGCTGCCTATGTCGAGCGTTATCCTGACAGCGACCGGGCACCGGTTTATTACCAGCGTATGGTTGATCAATACGCTGCCGCAGGCTACCCCGTACTGCAACGTCAAAGCGAAGCAGACTATATAGACCGTTTCGGTATCGACAGTGAGTACTGGGCCAACCATGGTGAAGAAGTACACGCCACCATTCGCGAACCCCTCGCTGGCTATATTATGGATTTAGCCAAGTTTAATCATGGCTGGGCACAACAGACCAAAGACAGTGCAGAAAAAGCAGCGCGTTATGCCGAAGCGGCGAAGTGGTACGACATTTATTTACGCAGTGTCCCGGATGCCGCCGATGCCGCTGAAGCGCATTTCTTGCTGGCAGAGATCGCCTACGAACTCGGCAACTACAAGCAAGCCCGTGATCATTACGAAATCGTAGCTTATCAATACCCCGATCATCCGCGAGCCTCGGAGGCTGCCTATGCAACGGTATTGGCTTATAGCAAATACAAACCAACCAACGAAGATGAAGCCGCAGAATGGCGTCAGCAAAGTGCTGAAAACTCCATGCGCTTTATCAATACCTTCCCCGAGCATGAAGAGCGTGGCAAGGTTCTGGTAAGTACTTCCGAGCTGTTCCTGGCGGACAAAAACCATGAAGAAGCGCTGTCCGTTTCCCGCATGGCCTGGGGTATTCAGGATAATCTGTCAGACAAACATCGCTATGGTGCTGCACTGGTTCGAGGACACTCCGCATTTGAACTGGGATATTACACCGAAGCAGAAGAAGCGTTTCAGCAAGCACTGAAATACAACAAGATTGATGGCAAGACCCGTAAGGATATTCGCGAAAAACTGGCGGCATCTATCTACAAACAAGGTGAGCAGGCCCGCGAAGCCGGTGACTACGAGTTGGCCGCCGCCAGCTGGAATCGTATTGGCGACGTCACTCCTGGCAGCGAAAACTCCATCATTGCCGAATACGATGCCGCCACCATGCTGTTTGAAGTAGAGGACTATGCCGGGGCAGAAAAAGCGCTGAAAGCATTCCAGCGTAAATATCCCAAACACAAGCTCAGCCAAGATATTCCCACCAAGCTGATTTTCACCTATGAAAAGCAGGAAAAATGGGCGACGGCAGCCAATGCTCTGGCAGATGTATGGCGCACCTCCAAAGACAAGAAAGAACAACGCATCGCCTGCTTCCAATCCGGTGAATATTATGAAAAAGCCGGTGACATTGGCAGTGCCATCGTCATGTTCAAGCGCTATGCCAACAACTACTCTGAACCTTTCGACCCCGCCATCGAAGCCCACTACAAGCTGGAGCAACTGTATGGCATGGAAGGAAGTGAAAAGGACGAAGACAAGCGCCGCTACTGGCTCGACAAGGTTATTACCCTGAATGCCAATGCCGGGGACAAGCAAACCGAACGATCAAAATACCTGGCTGCGGGTGCATCCTACGAACTGGCAGAATTTTCACGATTGAAATACGAGAGTCTGCCGCTGACCTTGCCACTCAACAAGAGTATTCCGATCAAGAACAAGGCCATGCAAGAAGCTCAGGAGTTGTATACCCAATCCGTCGAGATGGGCGTGCTCGAATTTACCACCTCCTCGACCTATCGCATTGGTCAACTCTATACCCAGCTGAGCAAGGCGCTTTTGGACTCAGAACGACCCAAAGGACTGGATGAGCTGGAACTCGAGGAATACCAGTTCCTGCTTGAAGACCAGGCATACCCGTTTGAACAGGCCGCGATGGACGTACAGATGAAAAACATCAATCGTACCTACGACGGTATTTACGATGAGTGGATTAAAAAGAGCTTCGATGTCATGGCTGACCTGGCACCGACCCAATACCGTAAGGACGAAAAGGCATTGAGCTATGTTAGTGAGATTCGCTAGTTTTCTCTTGGTGATGGCGCTGGCAGGCTGTAGCTCGCTGATGAAGAGCGGCAGCGACGATACTGCCGACCAACCAGAAGAATCGCAACAACCACTAGCTGCAGAGACAGAAGCAGAAACCGGGCCGGATGACTCTGCTGATGCTGACCTTGATGCAGAAACCAAGGGGCTGTTCAAACACGGTCTGATTTTGCTCAAATCAAAACGCTATGACCAGGCTTTGAAGCACTGGATCATCATGTCTGAGCGTTTTCCGGACTATCCGGGCGTCTGGGTCAATCTGGGTTTATCCCAATACCAGACCGGGGATTTTGAAGGCAGTAAATCCAGCATTGATCAGGCCTTGGTACTTAATAGCGAATTTTGTCCTGCATTTCAGGCCATGGGGCCCGTGGCACGAGAACTTGGGGATTTTACCCTGGCAGAACAAAGCTACTCCAAAGCCATTCAGTGCTCAGCGCCCAACCCCGATCTGCATTATAACCTGGGCATTTTGTACGATCTTTATATGAGGCAGTACGGGAAAGCGTTGCTCCAATACCGCACAGCACAACAGCTGAACAAGAAAGAAGATCCGTTACTGTCGATCTGGATACAGGATCTCGACAAGCGCATCAAAAACACCCAGGCACAAGAAGCTGCCGCCGAAGCAGCCAGCCAGCCGAGTGAAGCGCCAACCCAGCAGACCAACCCAGAGCCTGCAGCTGCTGCAGATTTGGAAGGAGACTCCTGATGAAAACATGGTTATTCGCACTGCTGGCCTTGCTTTCTCCGGTAACCGCTATTGCAGCAGATGTTATTCAACTGGAAGGGATATCCATCCTTGGCAGTACGGAAGACGCCGGCATCATGACAATTACTTCATGGAAAAGCCCACCCGACGTGGAAATACCGTTCGAACCTATCAATGGCTATGAGGAAAAACGCTTCGAGCCGCTGCAACCGAAACAATTTCAGCTAGAAGTTGAATATGCCAAACGTTTCAGAGACGGTTTCGGAAATCAGGCAACGGAAAGGAAAGCGAATTAGTTCACACAAGGATCGCGAAGGCTGGCAAATCAGTGAAATTAGCTGTATCTGCATGGCCGGTTGTCGATTAAATGCAATTTTCCTGCTGTTGAATACCAACAACAGCTTGAAAGCTAACAGTAAAATACTATCTACCACGTAATAAATCTGGGGGAAATTCTATGGATTCCATCGTACGTTTTTTTCAAGAAGGCGGCGTATTTATGTACCCGATTGCCATAATCATGGCTGTGGGTATTGCCATTGCGCTGGAGCGTTTGCTCTACCTGACCAAGGAAAAGTCGAGTAACCGCAAGGCTTTTGACGAAATCCTGCCAATGCTGGAAAGCCGTGATATGCGCGCAGCCCTGAACTATGCCAACGAATCCAGCACCAAACTGGGCGATATTTTCTCTGCCGCCATTGCCCGTATTCCAGGCAGCCAGCGTCGTGAAGAAATTGAATACGCTCTTGAAGAAGGCCTGATGGAAGCGGTCCCCCAGCTTGAAAAACGCACCCAGTACGTCGCCACTTTGGCGAACATTGCCACCCTGATGGGGCTGCTTGGAACCATTATGGGTCTGATTGCTGCCTTTACCGCTGTTGCCAACGCCGCACCAGCAGAAAAAGCCACCCTGCTGTCGCAAAGTATTTCGGTTGCTATGAACACCACGGCTTTTGGTTTGATGGCAGCGATTCCGCTGTTGTTGCTGCATACTTATCTGCAGACCAAAACCAATGAGATTGTCGACAGCATTGAAATGGCCGGAGTGAAGTTTTTGAACATCATTACCGAGCGCAAGCAAGGCCAATCCACTCCCGGCAACAAGTGAGATGTAATTTCCAATGAGACGCCAACGCAATCAAGAACAGGCGGAGCTCAACGTTACATCTTTTATGAACCTGATGATCGTACTGGTACCAGTACTGCTGATGAACATGGTGTTCTCACAGCTGTCCGTAATCGATCTCAAGTTGCCGGCGGGCGATCAGCCTAGTGTTGTAGACCCAAAAGATGTGACGCTCGAGGTCATCATCCGCTCAGACAGCATACAAGTTTCTCATAGCTATCTGTTGCAAACGGTGGTGCACGCGACGTTCCCGAAGGAAGGCGAAAGCTACGACTTCGAAGGACTGTCGACCATCCTGCAAGAGATCAAAAAAGATCCTGTATTTGCTGAGAAAACCGACATCAATCTGCTCCCAGAGCCAGGTATTGATTACCAGACTCTGGTATCAGTGATGGATACGGTTCGTATATACCCTGCCGTTGTTGTGACGTCAGTGGTTGATGCAGCCCTGTTTCCGGATATTTCTCTCGGAGCAGCACCTGACCTGGCGACCGCAACGGAGGTGACTCCATGAAAAAAACGTCCCGCCGCGCCAAGCGCATGGCTCGTAGCCACAAGCGCAACAAAGGTGGCAGCACACTGAACCTGACCGCATTGATGGATATTTTCACCATCCTGGTGTTTTTCCTTATGGTTAACCAGAACGATGTGAAAGTTGAAGACAGTGAACAGATTGAGTTGCCCGCTTCGATTGCCGAAAACATGCCGGAAGAAAATCTGGTCGTGATGGTCAACAAGCAGGAAATTCTGGTTCAGGGTCGTGCTGTTATAGGCATACCACAGGCTGAAGCGACAGAAGGCGAAACCATTGATGCGCTTCTTACCGAACTGCAATACATGGCTGAGCGCTCGCCACTGTCGCCGGAAATGCTGGAGTTGGGTCGTTTTATTACCATCGTCGGCGATAAAGACACCCCCTACCAGCTGCTGAAGAAAGTGATGAACACCTGTTCAAAAGCGACGTTCAGCAACATTTCACTGGCGGTTAACAAAGTCGATGAGGGAGGTACGCCATGAGCGAAGCACTCATAAATCGACATGTCCCTGTTTTGCCCTGGGTTGATACAGGTGAAAGGCGTTACATCCCTATCCTGATTGGGGCCCTGTTGCTAACTGCAATCTTGGGAGCTTTGATCCCGATGATTGATGTACCCGAGCCGGATCGGAGTGAGTTGGAAAAAATTCCGCCCGCCTTGGCCAAGCTGCTGGAGCAAAAAAAACCGGTTCCGCCTCCGCCGCCTCCGCCTCCGCCAAAGGAAGAGAAAAAAGAGGAGCCCAAGCCGGAAGTTCCCAAACCTGAAGAAAAGCCGAAGCCGAAACCAAAACCCAAGATAGAAGCGAAGCCGGAAGAGCGTAAAAAAGCTCAGGATAAGGTCAAGGAAGCTTTGGGGGCAGACGCTCTGAACTCGTTGGCAGCCTTGGCTGCAGCGATCCCGAACGTCAAGCTGGATACCAACAGTGCGGCACTGAGCAATAGTGGCAAAGCCTCGGTCGGTGCTGGCAGTGTTGTGGATCCAAATGCCGTTGTAGCCTTGAGCGGTATTGATGAGTCAACCCTGACAGCAGCCACGAGTGGCGAGCAATTGGGTGAACGTGCGACTACGGCCGTCGAGGTCTCCAGCGAAGAAATTCGCAAGACTGAGGAAGCCAGCACCAAACGGACTCAGGAAGAAATGCGTCTGGTGTTCGAAACCAGCAAGCAAAGCTTCTTCAATGCCTATCGCCGTGCCCAACAGAAAAATCCGACTCTGGCAGGCACAGTGGTACTGGCTTTGAAGATTGCGCCAACCGGTGCGGTTGAGTCTTGCGAGATTGGCCGTAGTGAGCTGAACGATGATGATCTTCACAAGCGTTTGCTGTCACAATGTCGTCGCATGCGATTCAAAGATCGTCCAGAAGTGGATACGGCCAGTGTTGAGTTCCCCATCAACTTTGTACCGTAACCTGATACTGATTGAAGCATAAGAATAAGGGCTGCATTAGCAGCCCTTATTTTTTACGGAGATTATGACAACAGCACGGCAAACCATGGCTAACGTCCAGCAGCTCCCTCACCCCTCCAAAACCCTGACTGGACAACTTAAACGGGTCAGCTCTGTCTATCCCGCCATGGCACATCTACCCCAGAGACGAAAGCAGCTCAATTATCGGTATCTGAAGTCATGAAATGCCTTTTTACTGATATCCTTGTGTTTACACCCGGTGAACACGCGGTATATTGCAGTAAATGTGCTGAATATTGACGTTATACTATGCAGTTAACCCGATTTACTGACTACGGCCTTCGTATTTTGGTGTATTTATGCCAAACACCGGCGAATGAAAAAGTATCGCTCTCCGTCTTGGCGCATCGATTTAACATGAATCATAACCACGTCAACAAGGTCAGCCAAAAGCTGGCTGGGCTTGGCTGGATACACAGCACAAGAGGCAAGATGGGTGGCATTACGCTGGCAGCGACTGCCCGACAATTAAGTATTGCCGATATTGTCAGGGAGCTGGAACTCCAGCTGGATCCTATTGATTGTGGCGGCATTGACTGTCCGATGACAGGTCACTGCCGCTTACAAGGCGTTCTGGCCGATGCAGCGGCGGCCTTCATACAGGTGTTAGAGCAGTACTGCCTGGAAGATATCAGCCAGCAAGATATTCGCTGGTTGCTCGTCCCACTGCCAGAGCACGCCAGCTGATTCAAGCCAGTTCAGCCTCATTACCTCGCCGCTCAAGCCATAACTTCCGATCCCCTGAACGTTTCTTGGCCAGCAGCATATCCATCAACTCCAGCGTTTCCGAAGTTTGCTGGATGTCAGACCCCGGATCGTCAGCTTCCAGTACCAGTTGCACCAGGCGGCGAGTATCTGGATCCATGGTGGTTTCACGCAACTGCATCGGATTCATCTCGCCCAACCCCTTGAAGCGCTGCACGTTAATTTTGCCACGCTTTTTCTCCGCTTCGATCCGTTCAACAATCCCACTGCGCTCAGCCTCGTCCAGTGCATAATAAACATCCTTGCCGATATCGATCCGATACAGGGGCGGCATGGCAACATACACGTGACCGTTTGCCACCAGCGCCGGGAAGTGGCGGAGAAACAGCGCGCACAACAAGGTGGCGATATGCAAGCCATCCGAATCCGCATCGGCAAGAATACACACCTTGCCGTAACGCAATCCGGAGAGATCATCCGAGCCGGGATCAATACCCAGGGCAATCGCAATATGGTGGACTTCCTGCGACGCCAGAATCTGATCCGAATCGACTTCCCAGGTGTTGAGGATCTTGCCCCGCAGCGGCATGATCGCCTGAAACTCGCGATCACGCGCCTGTTTGGCAGAGCCACCAGCCGAGTCTCCCTCGACCAGGAACAATTCCGTCCGCTCACCATCCTGGCCGGTACAATCTGCCAGCTTTCCAGGCAACGCTGGCCCCTGGGTGATTTTCTTGCGGGCCACTTTTTTCGATTTGCGCAAGCGGGTCTGGGCGCTGCTGATCGCCAGTTCAGCAAGTTGTTCTGCCGCAGAAATATGATCATTCAGCCACAGCGCAAAAGCATCTTTTACAATGCCGGAAATAAAGGCCGATGCCTCCCGTGACGACAGACGTTCTTTTGTCTGGCCAGCGAACTGGGGATCGGAAAGTTTGGCGGAGACGACGTAAGCGCATCGCTCCCAGAGGTCATCCGGTGTCAGCTTGATACCCCTCGGCAGCAAATTGCGAAACTCACAAAACTCCCGCAACGCATCCAGCAATCCGGATCGGAAACCATTCACATGCGTCCCACCTTGGGCTGTAGGAATCAGGTTAACGTAGCTCTCCTGCAACAACTCACCACCATCCGGTAACCAGTGCACCGCCCAATCCACACCTTCACTCGACCCGGACATCGAGCCGGTAAATGGCGTAGCCGGCACGACGTCATAACCACTGGCGGCATTGACCAGGTAATCCTTGAGGCCGTCTTCGTAATACCATTCATCACTATCCGCGCTGTCAGGCGCAACAAAAACAATCCGCAGCCCCGGACACAGCACCGCTTTGGCACGCAACACGTGTTTCAGGCGAACCACAGAAAAGCGCGGGCTATCAAAATACGATTCATCCGGCAAAAACCGTACACTGCTGCCGGTTTTTTTCTTGCCACAACTATCAATAATCTGCAGGTCGGCAACCTTGTAGCCATCCTTGAAACCGATACGGTGCACCTGGCCATCACGCCATATGGTCACCTCCAGCGCCTTGGACAAAGCGTTGACAACAGACACCCCAACGCCGTGCAAACCGCCAGAAAACTGGTAACTGTCGTTAGAAAATTTGCCACCCGCATGCAGCTGGCTAAGAATCAGCTCGACGCCAGAGACGCCATGCTCTGGATGTATATCTGTTGGCATACCACGGCCATCATCCAGCACGGTCATGGAGCCATCCGCATGCAGCGTGACCTCGATACGGGAAGCATGGCCAGCCAGGGCCTCATCTACCGAGTTATCAATCACCTCCTGAGCAAGGTGGTTGGGACGTGTTGTATCCGTATACATCCCCGGACGTTTGCGCACCGGGTCAAGCCCACTAAGAACTTCAATTGACGCTGCTGTGTATTGACCAGGTGCTTTGCGGATGTCGGACATGATGACCTCTGTTAACGGTACGGCAGGCACGGAGTATACCCAGCCACCGGGCCAACAGCATCCTGATGATGCGCGCTCTCGTCAGTGAAATAGCTGGCGGCTGGCAACAAATGCCATGATGCGTGGCAAAAACTGGCCATAGCCTTCAAAGCTATGCGTTCCACCAGCCTGGCTCCAGCCAGGACAATGACGATACAGTTGCGCAGCATGACGATAATCCAGCGTCTCATCCGCCGTTTGCAGCAGTACCAGCAGATCTTCCGGGCGGGCGACGACAGTAACATCCAATGCAGCCAATTGATCCAGGTGTATATCCGTCAGCTCAAATGACTGGCCAGAATAATAGTGCCGGTTAGGACCAACATAATGACGGAACAGTTTATGTGGCTGAACCGCAGGATTAACCAGCACGGCCGGAACCCGATAGGTCTCAGCCAGCCAGGTCGCATAAAAGCCCCCGAGCGAGCTGCCAATGACACATACACGCTCATAACGCTGCTGTAATTGTTGTAATTGATCTGCTGCCAGCGTAATGGCATCAGCCGGAGCAAAGGGTAATTCTGGTAGACGCAACGCCGACTCCAGCCCTTGCCGACGGAAATAGGCCAAGGTTTCCTGCGCCTTGAGCGACTGGGGAGAGCTGAGAAATCCATGCAAATACAAGCAGCCGAGGCCGTCGAGGTGAGTCACTATCAGGAAGGTTCCTTAAATCAGTATCCCTTAACGGAATAATCGACTTCAAATTCAATATGCTCAACCCGCTTGATATCAGTTTCGATCTGGCCGTCCGGCAACAAATCCAGCCAACGGAATCCGGGACTGAGCCGATCAATGGTGAATTCAACAGTATTGGGGGCAAACTGAACACAGGTTGAAGGCGTCGACAGCAGGCGTAAGTCGCCGACCATCTGATCGCTCTGCTGATGTACGTGGCCCCAAAGCAGACCCCGTACATTAGCAAACCGGGAGACAACAGACATCAGTTCAGCTGAATTACGGAGGCCGATAGTATCAATCCAGCGACACTGCATGGAAACCGGATGGTGATGGAAACACACAAGCGTGTGCAATTCGGGGGCTTCGGACAGCGCGGATTCGAGCCGGGCGAGCTCCGTGTCAGATAATTCACCGTGCACCTTGCCCGCAACGCGGCTGTCAAGCATCACCACCTGCCAATGAGGGGTACGCAATATTCGATCCTGCAGGCCGGTGCCGTCAGTCACTGCCGCCATACTGTCCAGGTCATCGTGATTGCCGGGAATCCAGAAACTGGGGACAGCAAAAGGCTCCAGTTCAGCTTTCAAATAACGGTAAGACTCACTGCTCCCATCCTGGGAAAGGTCACCGGTCACCAGCAGGGCATCCATATCCTGATGATCAGCACGAATGATATCCAGCACACAACGCAAGCTGTCCAGCGTATTCATGCCCAGCAAGTGTCCATCCTTCGTCGCGCTCAGATGGGTATCTGTAATCTGGATCAACCGGAAGGTTGATGCTCTATCAAAAAAGACCAAACGCCACTCCCATCAAATACCAGGCTACCTGCCAGCCGGAAATGTCCTTATACGCCGTCAGCTGGCGAATGCCTGCCAGGACTCAATACGACTTCCTGATCAATATGTCCGAATTTAATACAATGTTCCAGCCAGTCAGCCAAAAAGCGATTTAACTGGGTTTTTTCATCCGGCAAACGCATCCTGTCATTCGGATAGTCGTAGCGTCCTTCACGGACACGCTCGTTCTGAAACCCAATCACTTCCGCGAGGCGCACATCGTGGTACATGCGCACACTCATAACCGGCGGAGCCAGCCAATTTGCCGTTTCATCAAACTGGGCAACTTTCAGCATAGTGGTGTATCGGTGACTTGCCTCAATTTTAACGGATATTCTGAGCGCGGGTTGCGAGCCATTACTCATGCTGTACGTATGTTGTACACCAACAGTGTGATCTGGCACCAGTTTTTGCAGACGTGCATAGTTGGCCTGTCCAAGAGAGGATAAGACAGACAGGTCAGGAACATAACGTTGTCGTGTGCGGTTGCTCATAATCACAATCAAGGTTGCACAATGAATCAGCACTGCAGCAGTCGCTCAGCACTGGCGTAATTCACTGTGATGAATTTTCATCCACTGCAGCGCAATAATAGTGGCTGCATTGTTAATTTTACCTGTGTCAAACGCCTGCCAGGCGGCTTCAAAACTCATCAGGCACAAGCGGATATCTTCATGCTCGTCTGGCAATCCATGAATACCGCCAACGCCATGGCTATCCAGTAACCCACAATATAGAGATGAACCCGTTCACTGCTGCCCCCAGGAGAAGACCAGTAACGATAAATCGGCAGCAGCTGGTAAAACTGACAACCAGCCTCTTCCATCGCCTCGCGAGCAGCCACCTGCTCCACCGACTCTCCGGGTTCGATCATCCCTGCTACCAGCTCAGTCAACCAGGGGGTCTGATCATCAGCGAGGGCACCAACCCGAAACTGTTCGGTTAATACCAGTAAATCCTGTTTGGGGTCATACAACAGCACGCACACCACTTCTCCGCGCTCGAACAACTCACGGCAAAAAGTGTCAGTCCAGCCACCCGCAAAGGTCTTGTGACGCAGCCACAGGCGTTCGATACGAAAGAAGCCCTGATAAGCCACATCCTTGCGCGTGAGCACCCAATCTTCATGACCTGGCGTTGTATCTGCGTAATCCATGCTTGACCTGACTATATTACTGGACAAGAATATTTGTGATTAGCCACAGGCACGCACTGTTCTGAACGCATGCACAATGCCACCACGGGCCACTGGTTTTTTTCTGATAAACTCGTTGGCAGTCTACTTTCCAGGATTCAGCAAAGGTTTTGCCATGAAAAAACTGCTTTCCATCTCAGCCCTGGTACTGGCATCCAGTGTCGCTACAGCGAGTGACCTTAGCACCATTTACCGCCAGGCGGCCAGCAACGACGCGGAAATTGCCGCCGCCAGAGCAACGCGGGAAGCAAATAGCTATAACGTGATGATTGCTCGCGGTGCTATTTTGCCTCAAGCCCAGGCGTCCTACAGCTACACGCACTATGATGTTGAAGCCGATGGTGCCAGCATCGTGAATATTATCCAGAATAACGACTATTCAGTATCGACCAACAAAGCCGATTATGAGCTTGGTTCGCTACAACTGACTGCTTCCCAAACACTGTTTAACCTCAACAGCTGGTATACCTATCAGGCAGCCAAAACCGTGGACAGCAGCTACGAATCCCAGCTGCAACTGGCGGAGCAACAACTGCTGGTACGTACTGCCCAAGCCTATTTTGATATCCTGCGGGCGGCCGACAACCTTGAAACCGGCAAGGCCGAAGAGCGTGCGGTCAAGCGCTCACTGGAACAAACCCGCCAGCGTTTTGATGTCGGCCTGATTGCCATTACCGACGTTCATGAAGCACAGGCCAGCTACGACCTGTCTGCCGTCAACCTGCTGAGCCTGCAGGCGGCCCTGGACGTCAGCTATGAAGCTCTGGAAGTCCTGACTGGCCAACGTTACGACGACATTGCCAGCTTGCAGAGCGATGTCAAAATGCAGATGCCTGCTCCTGCGGATGTCTCCTCCTGGGTCGAATCAGGTCTGGAGAAATACGCCGGTATTCGCATGGCGATCGCACAGAAAGAGGGCGTACGTCTGCAGCGCAATGCAACCCGCTCCAATCGGCTGCCAACCGTCAATCTCAGCGCCAGCTATACTACTGGTGACAGTGCACCAACCTATACACCTGACCCGACCGATTCAACGGTCAGCACCATTGGCCTGACGGTTTCCATGCCATTGTTTAGCGGTGGTTCCCTGTACGCGCAGAGTAAACAGTCCGCCAGCAACCTGGCTACCGCCGACTACCAACTGGAACAACAGCGTCGCGGCGTAAAACAGAACATCCGCAGCCTGTTCCGCCAATTGCAAACCAGCGTCCAGAACATCAACGCCCGCAAGCAAGTCATCACCTCGGCACAAAGTGCCCTGAAAGCCACTGAAACCGGCTATCAGGTCGGCACCCGTAACATCGTCGAGGTACTGAACGCACAGAAAAACCTGTTCAGTGCCCAACGTGATTACGCCAATGCCCGTTATGACTACATCATTAATTTGCTCAATCTGAAGTTTTACGCCGGAACCCTGAGTGAACAGGATATTGATGTGTTGAACAGCTGGCTGAAGGCCTAAACAGCGCAAGGCAAGGTGGGCGGGGAATAAAGCCCGCCCTACGCCTACACGGATCAGTATCAGTAGTCTGATTTCCATCAGTTCAGTGCTTTCAGCACTTTTTCACCGGCCGCTGCCAGCCATCGATATTTCGTTGCTTGCCGCGCGCAATCGCCAGTTGGTGATCAGCAACCGGGCTGACAATCACAGATCCCGCGCCGATGGTGACATTGGCTCCAATAGCAACCGGCGCCACCAGCGCCGAGTTGGAACCAATAAAGGCGTTGTCACCAATACGGGTTAATGCCTTGTTCACGCCATCGTAGTTACAAGTGATGGTGCCAGCGCCAATATTGACGTTGGTACCAACCTCGGCATCACCAATATAGCTGAGGTGATTCACCTTCGAGCCAGCCCCGATGTGGGCTTTTTTTACTTCGCAGAAATTACCGACCCTTGCGCCATTAGCGAGATCTGCCCCTGGCCGCAAGCGGGCATAAGGGCCAACCACACAGGCTTGCGCCACGGCGGCTTCATCAATATGGCAATAGGCTTCAACTCGTGTTGCTGCTGCCAGCTGGCTGTTGCGTATCACACAGTAAGGACCAATCGTCACCCCATCGCCCAGGATGACATCACCTTCAAAGATACAGCCTACATCAATCGCCACATCGTGCCCCACCGTCAGTGAACCACGAATATCCAGCCGGGCTGGATCTGCCAATGCGACTCCGAGTCGCAGCAGATTATCCGCCTGCTGCCGTTGAAACACCCGTTCCAGTCCGGCCAATTGCAGTCGGTCATTCACCCCCTGAACCTCGTGCTCATGCTGTGGATGGATTGCCCGCACCGCAATACCTTCTGCCACGGCCAGCGCCACAATATCGGTCAGGTAATATTCGCCCTGCACATTGTTGGCCGACAACAACGGCAACCAGCGTCGCAGATGACTGGCTGACACCGCCAGAATGCCGGTGTTCACTTCACCAATAGCGCGCTGTTCCGGGGTTGCGTCTTTATGCTCCACGATGGCCTGAATGTTGCCGCTTTCGTCGCGCACAATACGGCCATACCCAGTGGCATCAACCAGCTCAATTGTCAGTAATGCCAAGCCGCCTTCCTGTCCTTTGGAGGCATGGGTTTGTTGCAGTAGCGCCGACAACGTTGCGGGGGTGATCAAGGGGACGTCACCGTATAACACCAGCACCAGCGCATCGTCCGGCACCTCCGGCAGTGCTTGGGCAACCGCGTGGCCAGTCCCTTGTTGTTGTTGCTGTATGGCCCAGCAAACGTCCTGCGCAATGGCCGCTTGCACCTGTTCGGCACCGTGACCAATAACCACATACTGACGAGCACCGGCGAGCTGACTGGCGCTGTCCAGCACGTGTTGCAGCATGGGTTTGCCAGCCAGCGTGTGCAGCACTTTGGGCAAGTCGGAGCGCATCCGCGAACCTTTGCCTGCGGCCAGAGTGATAATCGCTAACGGGAGATCGAAGGAAGGAGATGGCTGAGACATGAAGGGTGCTCGCTTACCGGATAGCTGCCTGAATTGAGCGTCATTCTAACAGGCTGGCATCTTGCAGCCAGCCTGGGTGTCCCGCTTCGCTAGATTATACTGGCCGAGCTGTTAATGGCTGTTCGTTAATGGCTGTGGCCGGCTTCATGGGTATGGCTGCGAAGTGGCAAATCGATACTGTCATCCTGCTCTTGCAAGATCAGTGACGCCTTGTCGAGGTCGGTGTCCGGCGTTAAGCCAGCAGCATTCACCGCTACGGCTTCCAGGCAGGCTTTGGCGCGCTGGGCCATATCAGCAATCAACGCCGGATAGGCATCACTGGTAATATCAATTTGCAACGCCATCGGATCCAGCTCACCGCGACCAACGTTAATCCCCTCAACAATCCGATCCACCAGTGCCGGTGAAAACTCCGGCTCACTGAAGACACACACCACTTCGCCGCTCAATAACTGTGAACGCATGGTCTGCAGTGTGCGGATGCCTGGCTTTTGTTCTGGACTGAGAGTAAAGGAACCCACCTGATTCAGACCCATGGCGGCGACCCAGTGGTCGTAGGCGCGGTGAAAGACAAAAAAGCCTCGCTGCTGCACCGGCTGCAGTAATTGCCGCGCCGCCGCTACCGCCAGATCCACCGCGTTGGCAAACACCGCAGGATCACGACCCACCCGCTGCGCCAACTGCTGCTGAGCCTGCTTCATGATGTCGGGCGACAGCCACCAGTGTGGATCCTGAATCGGACTCTGCTGGCCCAGCTCGGCAACATTAATCCACATCTTGTCGGGCCAGCGAGTGGCAAAACCTTTCAGGTACGGCTCGGTCACCGGCCCGGCCCAGAGAATAATATCGGCGCTCTGGATTAGATCGATGTCGGAAGGACGCAGGGCAAAATCGTGCGGTGTCATGCCGGGTGGCACCAGTACCCGCAGCCGCTCAGCCGGAATCACCGAGGCGGCGACCAGCGCCAACGGATGCACACTGGCCAGTACCATCGGCGCCGGTTTGGCGGTTTGCCCGGATGAGCTGGTCATGTCGGTATCAGCAAACGCTGGCGTAGTGGCACCCAGAAGTACCAATAACAGCAAAAATATCACTTTCTTCATTGTGTCTCGTTCAGTCTTTCGTAAAATTGCAACATTATAACCTAAGGTTGCCCATCCATGAGCCAGAATGTGTACCAACCCCACAATCATACGCACTGCGTCACAAAGGCGCTGAGTCAGGCCCAGGCACTGTGCAACGACAAAGGGGCGCGCCTGACCCGAGTACGACAACGGGTACTGGAACTGATCTGGCAAAGCCACAAACCGGTTGGCGCCTATGAATTACTGCCCGCACTGGCCAGTGATGGCTTTAATTCCGCGCCGCCCACTGTCTATCGGGCACTGGATTTCCTGCTCGATCTGGGGTTGGTGCATCGCCTGCATTCACTCAATGCCTATGTCGGTTGCAGCCATCCTGGCTCAAGCCATCCGGTTTGTTTTTTTATTTGCGAATGCTGTGGCCAGGCGCAGGAATTACCGGACGACAAGCTGCAGGCTCTGACCCGACAAGTGGAGCAAGTCCTGGGAGTGCAAGTACGCCACCAGCTGACCGAGCTGACCGGCCTCTGCCCCGGCTGCCAGGCCGAATCTGGACAAACGGATACTCTCCATGTCTGAAGCGACCCTGCTGTTAAAAGCAACCGGACTGAACCTCAAGCGTCGCCACAAACAAGTATTAACCGATATTAACCTGGAGTTGCATGCTGGCCAGATCCTGACGCTGATTGGCCCCAACGGCTGTGGCAAGTCGACGCTGATCCGCGTCTTGCTGGGACTGGAAAGCATCGATTCCGGCTCGGTCTGGCACCGTAAAGCCCTTACCGTCGGTTATATGCCGCAACATTTACAACTGGAACCGCGACTGCCCCTGACTGTGCTCGGATTTTTGCGGCTGGCTCGGGGAGCACGTGACAGCGCCATCCACGGCTGGATCCAGCGATTGGGCATCCAGCTACTGACCGATCAGGATATTCAGGATTTATCCGGCGGCGAATGGCAACGGGTGTTACTGGCCAGGGCACTGCTACTCAAGCCCGACCTGCTCGTACTGGATGAACCCGTCCAGGGTGTCGATGTTCAGGGCCAGCACGAACTCTACCGGCTGATCCCAACCCTGCGCGACGAACTCGGTTGCGGCGTATTAATGGTCTCTCACGATCTGCATCTGGTGATGGCGGCCACCGACGAAGTGATCTGCATGAATGGCCATATCTGCTGTTCTGGTCACCCGGATCATGTCTCCGGCAGTGAGGCGTACCAGCAACTGTTTGGCCAACGTACCGCGCCGATTGCCCATTACACCCACCATCATGACCACCAGCATTGTCTGGATGGCCATATCGATCACGACCAGACTGCGGAAACCAGCCAGCCATGAACGCTCTGATGATGTCTTACTGGTGGCTGATGCCACTCTTCAGCGGTTTGCTGCTGGCTTGCGTCACCGGGCCACTGGGCAGCTTTGTTGTATGGCGACGGATGGCGTTTTTTGGCGATACGCTGGCACACGGAGCGCTGCTGGGGATTACCCTGGGGGTGATTTCCGATATTCACCCAACCCTGGCGCTGCTGCTCAGCTCGCTGGTACTGGCGCTATTGCTGTATCCGATGCAACGTGTCATGTCGCTCTCCTCCGATACCTTGCTGGGGATTATTTCCCACAGCATGCTGGCTGTCGGGCTGGTGGTACTGAGCCTGGCGCAGGATGTGCGGGTTGATCTGATGGGTTACCTGTTTGGCGATTTACTGGCGGTGACCAGTAACGATACCTTGCTGGTCGCGCTAGCGGCGGTGGTCTGTATCGGCCTGATTATCTGGCAATGGCGCGGTTTGCTGGCGACCACCGTCAGCCCGGAACTGGCCACTATTGACGGCTATCCGGTGGCACGACTGCAGTTATTGCTGATTCTGATGCTGGCGTTGGTGATTGCCCTGGCAATGAAAATTGTCGGCATCCTGCTGGTCAGCGCCATGCTGATTATTCCCCCGGCGGCGGCCCGTAGCCTGTCACGCACCCCCGAGCAAATGGCCCTGTTTGCCAGCCTGGTCGGCATTCTGTCGGTACTGATGGGCATGACGGCTTCGTTCTGGTGGGACACCCCGGCCGGGCCAAGTGTGGTGGTCGCCGCCACACTGCTGTTTGTCGCCAGCATGGCGGTTACCCGGCGCTGATCAGGTTCGGGGAAACTGCGGCACTGTGCGTGCTTACTGACCTTCTCTGATTGTCGACAGCAGCACCGGTGTGTCATCCGACAGGTTCACCAGCAACACGCCATCATCGGTGGTGAGATAGTCCGCCTCCTCATCAATGATGATGTCGTTACACGCCAGATCAGCATAGTCACCGGTTTCAACCGCAGACCAGCTACCGGAGACATCAAAACGTTTCAAACCACCGGCATAACAGACAAACAGGTTATCACCGTCAAGCGCCAGCCCGGTTGGCTCGTCGATCGCGACCAGCCCGCGTAAGGTTGGCGCGTACAGATTGGTGATATCATAAATCATCAAATGATTATCGTATTCCGTGCCGCCACAGCTGCCGCTGCCATTACTCAGCGTCACATACATGGTATTGCCGTTGGCAATCACCGGGTCACAGCTGCGAGCATGATCAACGCCAGTTTCATACGTCAGATAACCCTCGGCTCCCACATGGACGATCAAGGTTCCAGTGGTGGTTCCCAGAAACACCCGATCCGCCCCATAAGGAAAAACCGTTTCGATTTCCCGATTGACATAGACGCTATCCGCCTCATACAGGGCACCGGTTTCGCTGTCGATTAAAAAACTTTTGACCATCGAGCTGTCGCTCACAATCAGAAAGCCGCGCTGTATGGTAAATCGCGACGTTGAACCCGCTGTACCATCCGCACCATTGGCGCTATCGGTATCCGCACCACAGCCCGACAAGACAGCGACCAGAGCCAACAGCGACAATAAAAACAACCTTCCGTGCTTCATGGCTGTTCCTCCACCTGTTCACCGTAGAGCCAGGTATGGCCGTCAGGATCAATGTATCCAATCAGAATTTTGTCGGTATCGTAGCCCTTGGCGATACGTTCATCGGCTGCGCTGAACCAGGCGTTCTGCCAGAAGCTGTCAGGGGTGATAAAACGGAAGACATCCAAGTTGCGAATCACTCCGGCACTGGTAAAGGTGCCGCTTTCCAGCGCTTCAAGATCGATCGCCACCAGATCGGTAAAGGCATTGGCGTAAAGCACGTCGTCCTTGATGCTGACATCAGTCACACCCGCAATCGGCAGGTAGACCTGCCGCATCGGATTCTGATTGTCGCTGACATCAAAAATATGAATGCCACGATAGCTGTCGATCACCGCCAGCCAGTGCTCCAGCTGGTAAATCTTGCCGCTGATTTGCAGCGTCGCGTTATTGCCGTATTCCGGCTCGATAGCCACGCGCCATTCCTCTCTGGTCAGCACAATCGCCGTGCTGCACTGGCTGCTGTCGTCGCTATTACAGGGGTTATCATCGAGAGTACAGGCCAGTTGCGACCCCAACGCCAGGAGTGAAACAGGCAGTACTGCCAGGCGAGTATCAAACGGAAAGGGCGGAGCGCTGGCCATCCAGCCTAACGAACGGGCCGCCAGCAAGGTCATATATGCCAGCAGCAGAGCCAGCAGGTCGAGCGGATCAAAGGTGGCCGAAGCAGGCCAGCCATATGCCTGTAAGACTTCAGCAGTCAGACCCACCAGCAACAAGGCGATCCAGCCAGACGGCCAGAGCTGTTGAACATTACGAGGGAAAAAACAGCACCAGAGCACCCCCATAAACAACAGCCATACAAATGATGGTGCGCTGGCAGCAAACCCGTTATCGGAGCCCAGCCAGTGGCCATGACGGCCAGCTTCAACCAACAGCACCAGCATCAGGGTCAGCACCAACAAGCCGCCAAGATGCCGAAACCAGATATTCAACCAGACACAGAGCGTACGCGCCGTCATGCAATCCCTACCTTCCCTGTCGGGGTTAATGTATGCCCGTGCAATCTATTAGGGGCATCTATTTAATCCGGTGTTCACTCAGGGCGCGGGTTGCCGCCGTGCAGGATTAAATAGATGTCCCCTATGTCCCCTACTGGTTACATTCCGGCCAGCGCGGCCAGAATCGGAGTCAGACGCCCAGGACGAAACGGAGGCTCAATATAACCTCTGAAGTGCCACTCTGCATCCACCAACATCAAGTTGGCCGAATGATCCATCAAATATGGCGCTTCGCCGCGATCAACCCTGGCGTAGAAGCCATTGATCTCCTGCGCCAGCTGCGCCAGCGCCTGGGAATTGCCGGTCAGACCGACAAATACCGGGTTAAAATATTGTAGATAAGGCGCCAAGCTGGCGGGTCGATCCCGTTGTGGATCCACCGACACAAACACCACCTCCAGACGTTGACGAGCCTCATCCGGCAGCGCTTTCCAGACCCGGTTCAGATCCGCCAGCGTGGTTGGACAGATATCCGGGCAAAAGGTATAGCCAAAAAACACCAGCTTCCAACCCGAGGAGAAACTGGCCTGATCGCGGCGTTCGCCATGCTGGTCAATAAATTCGAAGTCGCTGACCGGACTGCTGTGATTAAACAACATCACCCCACTGGTGGAGCCCAGTCGCGCTGCCGGATCGGCCAGATGAGCCATCAACATCCCCACAGCAGCCGATACAGCCAGCACCACGAAGAGTAAGATAGCGCCGACGCGGGACGCTGCAGACACCCGATTGTTCATTTACGTTCTCCTGTTGCTGATTCGTGAGTATACCAGCCATGTCGTTTACATCCGCTGTGCCAGCCCCCGGCTGGGCCGCGACACAAGGTCGCATCCTCGCCATTGCCTGGCCGGTGATGCTGAGTAATATCACCGTGCCACTGCTGGGTCTGGTCGACAGCGCGATTCTCGGCCATCTGCCCGACGCCGCTTACCTCGGTGCCGTCTCAATTGGTGCCCAGCTGTTTACCCTGCTGTGCTGGAGCTTCGGCTTTTTACGGATGGGTACAACCGCGCTGACGGCACGCAGCTGCTCGGCAGCCGAACAGACCGGGGTATTGGGCCATGCGTTCTGGCTGGCTCTTCCCCTGAGCGCCATTATTGGCTGCGCTGGCTGGCTGCTGTTACCTCAGGTCATCCCTTGGATGGGGGCGACGCAAGCGGTCTCTGACGGTGCCCAACTGTACCTCAGTATTCGAGTCATCTCGGTGCCGGCAGTCTTCGCCCAGTATGCGCTGCTGGGCTGGTTTATCGGACGTGGCCAAACCCGTGTACCGCTGATCATTATGACCATCACCAACCTGGCGAATGGTGGCCTGGATGCCTTGTTTGTCTATGGTATGGACATGACCACCGATGGGGTTGCTCTCGGCAGTGTGATTGCCGACTACCTCGGTCTTGCCACCGGGCTGTGGTTTGTCTGGCGGCTGCAGGCAAACGTTGAGACTCCCGCTGACCAGCACAACCTGATTCACACAGTTCTGCAGCGTTGGCACCGCCGCCCGTCCTGGCAGCAACTACAACCCATGATCCGCATCAATCGCCAGCTGTTTGTAAGAACGCTGACGCTGCTCTTGGTATTCGCCTTTTTTAACGCTCAGGGTGCTCGCCAAGGCGAGCTGATTCTGGCGGCCAACAGCCTGATGATCACCTTGCTGCTACTGATTTCCAACGCCCTGGACGGCATTGCCCATGCGGCAGAAAGTCTGACTGGACAAGCACTGGCGCAGACCGGTCAAACCGCACACCAGCGACGCAGCCGCGATGCTATCGAACGCCTGTCCGTTAACGTTCAACGCATCATTATTATTACTGGCGTCAATTCTCTGACATTGGCAATCCTGCTGAGCCTGATCTTTACCGCCGCAGGCAACTGGTTATGGCCACTGTTTACGAATAACCCGGCGCTATTACCATTACTGGATGAGTACCAAATCTGGCTGATTGGTTTGCCTCTGGTCGGCTTCTGGAGCTACTGGCTCGATGGTCTGTGTATCGGCGCCGGTGCCGCCAGCACCATGCGTAATGCCATGTTAACTGCCGCACTACTGGTATTCATGCCGCTTTGGTGGCTCACCAGCGAGCTGGGCAACACCGGTTTATGGCTGAGTTTTTATGCGTTTTTATTAGCCAGAGCAGTATTTGTGATGCGCTTCACACGTCAGCTTTATTGCGAACCTGTCTCTTTTGCACCAGAGCACTAATCGACTGGCCAGTCCGTCAATATTTACTATACTTTTTTGATCAGCACCTACATCCAAAAGTAACTCATTGATTTTACTATAATAACTTAAAATACAGAGGTAAGAATGACGCCCATGGCCGTAAGCAGCCCGCGTGTACAAAACGATCTGCAACAAGGATCTGATCTGGAAGCGCGCATCACCGCGAGCCTCAACAGCCTGAGCCGTATCGTTCACTTGGCCAGTGAAGCCGCCGTCAGCCAGCTTTGTCAGTACACCCTGGCCTATTGCGTCTATCAGCGCCTGGTTCTGCCACCACTCAAGCACAGTGCGCCGCGTCTGCACCGGCGCATTGAAAACACCCTGCCACTGCTCGAGCTTTCGATACCAGCCGGTGCCTCTGGCAGCCTGATCGCCCTGCGGCAGGCCTATTTTGTGCTGCGGATGCTGGAAACCTGCGGTGACAGCTATAGCGCCCGTTATGGTCAGCCGCTGCTTGACCATGATCCTGCCACCGCCAACATCGTTATACACACCTTGCTGGGCGACGATGCGGCGCGCATTGATGAGCAGGTGGAAGCCCTGATCGATCATCCAGATCCTCTGATCAATCATTACCCTTCCGGCGCGAGCGCAACCACAGTGACCCGAATCTGTCAGCCATGGCCCTGTCTGTCGGCCAGCCTGGGACTGTCGAGCCAGTTACTGTAGGGCACATATATATATGACTGCACTCGAAATGGCAGTGTTAAATATCGACTCAAAATGCTCATTGGTCACTCATCAACTCGGCGTTGGCTTTTCCTGTGTCGCTCTAACGCCTGCATCCATGCAGGCGTACGCTTTGCGCTGATTTTTGCCTTGGCCTTTCACCGTTCGCTGCATTTTCAGATGCACTCTGTAGCCCCGAATCGACTACAAACCTATTACTGACCCACTACGCCCGGCATCATGGCTGACACATGCTCCAGCACAAAACTCTGCAGAGCCTTGATTCTGCCGCTGCCTCGCATGTCCTTGTGATACACAAACCACATATAAGAAGGCTCCGCATGGAGACCAAACTCAACCAGCTGCAGCGCTTCATGGCTATTACCCGAGCGCTGTAACATGCCGATCGGGCCAATGCCCATTCCCGCCGAGACTGCTGAATAAATATCGGTAAAGCTGTTGCTCTCAAATACGATCTGATGAGGCTCAAGACGCTCCAGCAATTGCCAGATACCGGAAATCTGACGCTTGTTACCCGACGGCAGCACCCACTGATGACGATTCACATCCGCCAGCGACCTCGGCGTACCATAACGCTGGATATAACGTTTGGCGGCATAGTACTCCATGGTGGCGGGCAGCAACCGGCGCGCAATCAGATCCGGCTCCTGCGGCTGGCTGCCCATGCGAATGGCCACATGCACATCGCCGCTGACCAGAGACATCCGGTCATCGGTGGCTACCACCTGCACCCGGATATGCGGATACTGCTCCCGAAAGGCATGTAACAAGGGAGCAAAAAACAGCGAAAAATCAGACACCGTCGAAATCCGCAGCGTGCCGGACGGCGATGCCTCAAATGACGTCAGGCCGGAATATAACCGCAGCATGTCATCCGCAATCGGTTGCATCCGTTGCAGCATCAACTGACCGGCATCCGTTAACCGATAACCACGCTGGTGGCGGATAAACAGCTTCACCCCCAACTGCTGCTCTAGCCGGGAGATGCGCCGCAGCACGGTGGAATGGTTCAGCCCCAGGCGTTCGCCGGTCTTGCTCAGGGTACCCAGCTCCGCCACCCGGTAAGCAACGTAGAGATCATCCCAGCTGAAATCGTCATTTTGCACAATTAGACTCCCGAGCTACCATATAAATGTGCATTTTTGCACAATAATTGTCGAGTAATCGCTATTTTTACCACATTCAATATTGCGTAATGTAGGCAGCGAACAACGAATGAATACCATTCACCACTTTTGCTTTGATAGTGAGCCGAGCCACACAGCAATGAGACCAGCAAGGCAACAAGACAAGCTGAAAGGACAAGAGGGAGCGTTATGATCACCAACACCGCCAGTCGCTACGGACTGATCGCCATCGCCTTGCATTGGCTGATGGCTGTAGGCATTTTTGGCATGTTCGGTCTTGGCCTGTACATGGTTGAACTGACCTACTACGACAGCTGGTATCACGGCTCGCTGGAATTTCACAAAGCCTCTGGCGTGCTGCTGGCACTGGTATTTTTAGCCCGGCTGCTGTGGCGGCAAATCAACACTGTACCGACCGGCCTGTCGGACAAAAAAATCGAGAATCAGGCTGCCCACTTGGTGCATTTGGGCCTGTACCTGGTGATGGCCGCTCTGTTTATCAGCGGCTATCTGATTTCTACCGCCGATGGCCGCGCCGTCGATGTGTTTGGTGTGTTTGCTGTCCCCGCCACCCTGACCGACCGTGGCAACCAGGAAGAAATTGCTGGCAAGGTGCACGAACTACTCGCCTGGTTACTGATCGGAATGGTGGCTTTACACGCCCTCGCGGCGTTAAAACACCAGTTTATTAACCGGGACAACACTCTGAAGCGCATGCTCCGGCCGTAAACCCGGCTACTGGCTCTCTTTTTAACAAATAGATCAACCAATTAACCGATCAAACAACGATTTAACCAACCATTAATTATCAGACCCTCAAGGAGCTCGACCATGAAAAAACTGCTGATAGCCCTGTCTGTTGCTGCTGCAGCCATGACGGCCACTGTCGCCAACGCCGCTGACTATGTAGTGGATACCAAAGGTGCCCATGCCTCCATCAACTTCAAGGTCAAGCATCTGGGTTACAGCTGGCTGACAGGCCGCTTCAATACATTTGAAGGCAAGTTCGACTGGGACAAGGCTAAACCAGCCGCTGCCGACATCGAGATCAAGATTGATACCACCTCGATCGACTCCAACCATGCGGAACGTGATAAACACCTGCGCAGTAAAGATTTCCTCGCCGTCGACAAATACCCGACTGCGACGTTCAAAAGCACCAGCTACAAGCCAACAGGCGACGGCAAGGGTGAGCTGAGCGGGGAATTCAACCTGCGCGGCGTGACCAAAACCATTACCTTCCCGGTCAGCCAGATTGGTGAAGGCGATGACCCATGGGGCGGTTACCGCGCTGGATTTACCGGTACCACCACCATCATGCTGAAGGACTACAACATGGATGGTTACCTGGGTAACTTGCCGGTCGAACTGGAATTAAACGTGGAAGGTGTTCGCCAGTAACTCTTCGAACTTTTTAGAACTCCCACCGCCTCTGGCCCAGCCTTGCGGCTGGCCAGAGGCTGATCTGGCTCCCACACGGGAGCCAGAATTCCGGCTTATTGCAACCGCTCTGCCAGGGTTTGCGCTAGCTCCTGCTGGAGTTTGTCGGCCACCGCCTCGGCCGCCCCTTGCCAGGCATTAGCCTCTAGACCCGAGACCCCACGGGCCGTGTCACTGAATGACGACAATACCCGACCATCGCGATCCGCTATGGTGATCCGCGCCTGCACAAACGCATAAAAACGACCACCTTGCTGCCGCGAGCTGCGTTCGGCACTGACGCCAAACACCAAATCAATATTATTTTGTGGCTGCCCTGGTGTCTGCATGCGCAATCCCTGTGACGTCAGCGTTTCGATCAACGCGCCCTGCATCAGCCGGGCATCATCATTGTCAAACGACAAGCGCACTGTTAACTGATCCAGCAGCGTGTAAACCCGCTGCTGCAAAGCCTTATGCTCTGCGGATAACGCCGGTACCCGGTGTTGTACACTGACCAGACCCAGCTTCTCCGCAAACGCCTGCCGTTCGGCAATCAGGCCCAGGATTGGCAGCATCACACGCAGTTGTTGCAAGGTATCACCCTGAGGCTGGACATTGGCGTACTGATCCAGTTGTTGCTCTACTTCGGCCATTTGCTGGCGCAAACGGGCAGATGCCGCTGTACGATCCAGCTCCGCCAGCGCATAGGCGTAGCCATTGGCCACGCTGGCATCGGTAATGCTGACCTCATCGAGCTGTACTTCGGCAACCTGACTGCGAGCGTATTGGCTGACGCTCCGCTGCACACGGGTTGCTGTACCGGTCGCAGCGGTTTCCGTCACGGTGGAAGAAAAATCACCACTGATGGTCACCCGTAACTGACTGACCAGATCCACTCGTGCCAGCTCACTGGCACGCTTGACCGCACTGGCCGGATCACCGTACACCTCGATACTGCCTACGCCGTAAGCCATTCCAGCAGCAGAGGGCGGCGTCACCGCCCAGTCGGGAGTGCCGTCCCGCGACAAACGGGTGTCGTTATCCGCCATGCTGTTGTCCGGCTGGCTCGGTGCGGAGGCACAGGCCGCCAGCAACAGACAACACCCGGCGGCGACCAGGTTTTTGAGCATATGGCAGTGTGCTTGGTGAGTCATGCGTTACAACCCGAACGACGACTTTTTCTGGTACTTCTGAATCTTCTTCTGGCCATTCCAGACTTCGATATTGGATTCCATATCGATCAGCTTCAGATCCACCTGATAAAAGGTAACGCGTTCCTTGTCGGCCTGATCCACAATCGAATTCAGCGTCCCGGACAGGGCATAATCGGCGGCTTTTTCCTGCCCCTGCGCCTTGGCATCCTTGGCATTCAGCTCCTGATCAGAACGTTCATCCCGTACTGATTCACGTTCTTCGCCGCCAGCAACAAAGCTGGCTTTGCCAGAACGAATAATGCTGCGCTTGATATCATTGATAAAGGTATCCACCGCGATATGTTCATGGGACTTATTGCTGATGCGCTGGATAATCACCGTAGGCTTGCGGCCGTTGTTCATCTCGAACTCGGTCGCCCAAGGGAATGACACCATATCGGCGACCATTTCTTCAGCAACCAGGCGTGAATCAGTAGCATTCCAGCGATCCGACAGGGCAATTTCTTCATTACTGTCAACACGCTTGACCTGAGTACTGCAACCCGTCACGGCCACGGTAGCAAGTACCACACAGCCAATCAGCAGCGTCTGCGGTGCTTTTACCAACGGTGCTTTGATAAACGCAGACTTTCGCAACATATGCATAAACATGGTCATCCTCTCCCTTTCCAATAAATATTTACCGATCAGTATTTTGCAACAGAAGCCGCAACACCCGCACACCAACCATAGCAGGCACGGATTATCTGGTTGTTGATATATTCCCCAGCGAGCGTACCTGCCACAGAGCAATCTGGCCCGGCTGCAACGTCATCCGGGTTTGATGGGTATCGACCACGCCGGGTTCCAGCGTTGACGTCAAGGTCAGTTCATTGTCGCCCGCTGGCAAGGTCAAGCGCCGGATACGAATATCACTGGGCAACAGAATCCAGCTGCGGGTTTCAGCGGCTTCGCTCAGTTGCGCCGCCAGCTTGCCAATAAACGACATCACTCCCTGGGAATCAACACTGTTACCCAGCGCTTGAGCCGACACGGCTTTTAGTGCCGAGCGCGCCAATGCTTGCTGGATATCAGACGATGACTTCAGCAGCCGCTCCTGAATCGCCAGCTGTGCCGGGCTGGCCGCTTTGTCCAGCGGCAACGACCGTGCTTGACCCGGCGTATTCACCACCAGTGTCGATTCACCCAGCAAGGTTGGCGGCCGATAGTAGGGCACCGTTACGCGTAACGAAGTGCCAATGGCCTTGTCGAGGCCCAGATCTTCGATCTGTTTCCAGGCTGGCCCCAGTAAAATGGTTTTGGTAAAAGGACTGAAAACAAAGCCATTACGGGTGCCATCCAGATAAGCCGTAAGGATGTTGTAGATACCCTTGTCAGCGTAAAGCAAATAAAACCAGGCCCAGGCATCGCGATCATTCGCACCAAGGTAGGGCTGCAACTTGATGGAACGGGTATTGGGGTCGGTCCACATATTCACATTCAGCTCTTCCAGTTCCGGAGCCAGTCCCTTGTGTTCAATCACCACGACTTGCGCCTGCTGCGGGTCGAGCTGATCCAACTGCTGGCGTTGGGAGGCGGTCAGCTTGTCTTGCGTCAGGCGAGTCAGTTCCGCACCGTAGCCACCGGCCAACGTCATCATGCGCACGGTATCAAACCAGGCCTGCTGCGCCATTCCACCCCCTAACCGATACTGTTTGGCATAACCCTGTTCGTAGGTTTCAGCGGCTTTCTGGTAGCTGATGCGGGCATCATCGTACTCCCGGTTCATTTCAAAACTGAGGCCGGTAAGGTAGTGCGCCAGGGCATCGTCGCGATAGGTCAGATTATCCTTGTTGATCACGCTGCCAGACAACACCCGGAACAGGCTTTTCAACTCGCCATAAGTACTGTCAGCCTGCTCATTTTTGTCGGCGTAACTGCCTTTCTGGTCACGCATATCATTCAGTTTGATCACCAGCCGACGGGCTTCGACACGGGCGTCGTCCAACGCATCCAGACGCTTGTCACGGCTGCTTTGAGCCGCTGCCATTGAGAGATAATTCAACGCTTTATAATAATTGATCAGCAGTTTTTCATGGGGTTGTCCGGCATAGTCAGCCTGACGGGCATTGGTAAACATCGCCAGCGTACTATTAACCACACTGGTGGTTTCCAGCTGCTCGCTGATACGCTCAGCCTCTTCAAAGGCCTGGTTACTGCCGGGATAATCGGCATTCAGATGGCGGATAACACCCAGTTCGAGATAATAGAGCAAGCGGTCACTGCCGCTGGGAGAGAGCGCCTGTTTGAGTTGCGCTTCGGAGGTGGCGAAGTTGCCTTGTTTGACATCCTGCAATACGGCACTCAAACCCGCCCCATAGGTGGCGCAGCCCTGAAGTAACAGCAAGAGAATAACTGGCAAAACATTGCGCGCCTGACACCTGATCACAACAAACAACTCCATGTTGGCAAGAGCGCCAGTCTAACGACCGAAGCCGCCGCGACCAAGTTAAAATGTGCTCCAGCGGTCGGATGTCGGGCGTCAGACCTAACGCCCAACGTTCAGCAGCAGACGTACGTCAGACCTTGACGACAATCAGGCGTCAGGCGTCAGGCCGATAATTCTCAGCGGCTGCTCTTCCTCATCCAGCAGCGCCTTGCCATCCAGCGGTGTTACCCGAGTGGCAAGTTCGGTGGCGAGGTTATTCTGTTCATCTTCAACAGCCTGTTCCGAGGTGGTTTGCGTGTAACCGCAGCTCACGCATTCACGCACTTCTTCCCCGGCTTCATTGCTGAACATCACCAGCCGATCCATCTCGGCGCATTTGGGACAGACCGCACCGGCAATAAAACGGCGCGGACGTTGACGTTGGATGACTGTCATCAGGCAATCTCGTCTTCAGTGGTGGATTGTGGCAGGTCGATACCGCAGTGGCGCAACAGTGGCTCGACCGATGGCGCACGGCCGCGGAAGTTCTCGAACAACTGCGCCGCTTCGCGACTGCCGCCCTGGCTGAGGATCTCATCAAGAAAGCTCAAGCCCGTCTGCTTGTTAAAAATACCTTCGTCTTCAAAGCGCGAAAAGGCATCGGCACTCAACACCTCGGCCCACTTGTAGGAGTAATAACCCGCCGCGTAGCCACCCGCAAAAATATGGGTAAAGCTGTGCTGGAAACGGCTGAACGGCACAATCGGCACGACGGTTACCTGGCTGCGGACATCATTCAGCAACGCCTGAACATCCGCACCCTGATCACGGAATTCGTGATGCAGGCGGAAATCAAACAACGAAAATTCGATCTGCCGCATGGTGCCCATGGCGCTCTGGAAATTCTTCGCTGCCAGCAACTTGTCGAGCAGCGCTTTTGGCAGCGGCTCGCCAGGTTGCCCGTTTTTATGCAAATAGTGTCCAGAAATAAACGCCAGTGCCTCCGGCTCGTAACACCAGTTTTCCAGAAACTGGCTTGGCAGCTCCACCGCATCCCAGGCAACGCCGGAAATACCACTCACCGCCGCGACGTCCATACGGGTCAGCATATGGTGCAAGCCATGGCCAAATTCGTGGAACAAGGTGGTCAGCTCGTCATGGGTTAGCAGCGCTGGCTGTTCGCCCACTGGCGGGGTGAAGTTACACACCAGATAAGCGACCGGCAGTTGCAGTCCCGCTGCAGTCTGGCGGCGCGTCCGGCAAACATCCATCCAGGCACCCCCGCGTTTTTTCGCACGGGCGTAAAGATCGAGATAGAAAGACGCCAGATGCTGGCCATCTTTGTGAATTTCAAAAAAACGCACATCTGGATGATAGCTGTCAAAATCCTGCTGCTCGACAAACTCCAGGTCGAACAAACGCGAGACCGTTTCAAACATCCCCTTGATCACGGTATTAACCGGCAAGTACGGGCGAATGTCTTCCTGCGAAATGGCGTAACGCTGTTGCCGCAATTTTTCGGCGTAATAGCCCACATCCCAGGGCTGCAGATCGTCGGCGTTGTAGTCGTCTTTGGCAAATTGCTTCAGTTCCGCTATTTCGCGCTCCGCCTGCGGCTTGGCTTTTTTCGCCAGATCATCAAGAAATTCCAGTACCTGAGCGGGTGACTCAGCCATTTTACTCGCCAACGACAACGCCGCATAACTCTCGTAGCCCAGCAGCTGCGCCTGCTCATAACGCAATTGCAGGATTTCCAGCATTAGCCCGGAGTTATCAAATTCACCGGCATTTGGGCCAACGTCTGAGGCTCGGGTGACGTTGGCGGTATACACCTCTTTACGCAGCTCACGGTTATCGGCATAGGTCAGCACCGGATAGAAAGACGGAAAATCCAGTGTAATCAGGTAACCGTCCAGCTCTTTCTGCTGCGCCAGTTGCGCCAGCAGGGATTTGGCGCTGTCGGGCAAGCCCGCCAACTCGGCTTCATCGGTGATGTGTTTGTGCCAGGCATGGGTCGCATCCAGCACATTCTCGCTGAACTTGCTGGTAATTTCCGACAGCCGCTGGCTGATGTCGCCAAAACGCTGCTTTTTCTCGGCGGGTAAATCGACACCGGCAAGGTGGAAATCACGCAGTTCATTATTGATCGTGGTTTGCTGCTGCACAGTCAACGACGCAAATTCCGCTGACGCCTTCAGCGCTTTGTAGGCATTGCACAACTCGGCATTTTGACCGATTTCGGTGCTGTACTGGCTCAATAACGGCAAACAGGCGTTGTAGGCTGCGCGTAACTCATCCGAGTTTTGCACGCCATTCAAATGCCCGACGGGCGACCAGGCCTTGTTCAGCTCGTCATCCCACTGCTCTAGCGGAGCCGCCAGATTATCCCAACCCGGTGCCGCACCCGACGCTTTGAGATCGGCCAGTAATTGCGCCAGACGCTCGCGATTACGCTTCAACAGGGATTCAATAGCAGGCTGTATATGCTCAGGCTGAATCGCCGAAAACGCTGGCAACAGCTGATCTTCAAGCAAAGGATTGGTCATGAATAGTCATCCGTAATCGAAGGGGCAATAGACAGAGTATTTGGGGCAATACGCGACAATTCAAGGAGAATCCTGCAACGATACATTTTCGCTATCAGTGTTGCAGGGTTCAATCCAGCGGGAGCCTGCATGGCAGCAGGCACTCCCAGGATACGCGCCGCCATGAACCTGTCGGTATAACGCCTCGGACTCAGGCGTTCATAAACGGATAGTCGGTATAACCTTCCACCCCGGAGCTGTAAAAAGTGTCCGGGTTGGGTGTGTTCAACTCGGCACCCGCCTTGACGCGCTCAGGCAAATCCGGATTGGCCAGCAGACCAGTACCAAATGCCACCACATCAGCCTTGGTGGCCGCTACAGTCGCCGCCGCTTCTTCCGGGCTGTAACCCATATTGACCATCAGTTGGCCGTTATAGTACTCACGGGCAACCGTCAGCACGTCGCCACTTTGAATGCCAAAAAAGTCCGCCCGCATAACATGCAAATACGCCAGGTCAAAACGATTCAACTCGGTGGCCAGATATTGCATCCAGCCCATCGGGTCGCTGTCGGCCATGCTGTTAAAACTGTTTAGCGGCGACAAGCGCAAACCCACCCGGCGACTGCCAATTTCAGCCGTCACCGCTTCCAGTACTTCAAACAGCAAACGCGCGCGATTTTCCAACGGGCCGCCGTATTCATCGGTACGCTGGTTGGCCTTGTCGCGCAGGAACTGGTCGATCAGATAGCCATTGGCACCATGCACTTCGATGCCATCAAAACCGGCGCTGATCGCATTCGCGGCGGCGCGGCGGAAATCTTGCACGATGCTGGCGATTTCATCTTTTGTCAGTGCACGCGGTACGGTGTAAGGCTTTTTGCCTTCCGGCGTGTGGACTTCATCTTCAATCGCAATTGCGCTGGCAGAGACTGCTTCCTTGCCACCGTTCAACAAAGGATGCGCAGCCCGGCCAGCGTGCCATATCTGCATAAAAATCTTGCCGCCTTTGGCGTGTACCGCAGCGGCTGTTTGCTTCCAGCCTTCTACTTGCTCGGCAGAATACACGCCAGGGTCATTACCAAACGCCGACGTTGCTTCCGTGACCATCGTGCATTCGGTAATCACCAGACCGGCGCTGGCACGTTGGGAATAATATTCTGCCATCAATGCGTTAGGCAGGTGGTCAATTGCCCGGCAGCGGGTCAGTGGCGCCATTACAAACCGGTTGGCAATTTCAACGTCACCCAATGACACAGGAGTAAACAACACATCCAGATTCGACATAAACAGATCTCTAGCAAGTGAATGGTGGGGAAGCTCTAATATGAGTACAGTAACGACGGATTTCACCCGCCCGACTCGAGACACATTGTTGCACCAGCAGATCAGCCAGCGGGTAATTGACAACACAATATTCACAATACCGCCTCCACAACATCCGACCAACAACACAGGAGTACCGCGCGATGAAAAGCGTACGCAGCTATCAGGGTCAGACCCCCACACTCGGCCAACGCGCCTTTGTCGACATCAGTGCCGTAGTGATTGGCGACGTACAACTGGGCGATGACAGTTCGGTTTGGCCACTGGCGGTGATTCGTGGCGATATGCACCACATCCGCATTGGTGCCCGCACCAGCGTGCAGGATGGCGCGGTGCTCCACATCACCCACGCCAGCGACTACAACCCCGGAGGCTACCCGCTGATCATCGGTGACGACGTCACCATCGGCCATCAAGCCATGCTGCACGGCTGTACCATCGGTAACCGCGTTCTGGTCGGGATGAAATCCATGATCATGGACGGTGCCATAGTGGAAGACGACGTTATCGTTGGTGCCGGTGCCACCGTCACCCCCGGCAAGGTACTCAAAAGTGGCTGGGTCTACATGGGAACGCCCGCCAAACCGGTACGGGAAATCACCGCCAAGGAACGCAGTTTTTTCACTTACGGAGCCGGGAACTACGTAAAACTGAAGGACAAACACCTGGCCGAGGGTTATGACCAAGCGTAGGGAAATAATTTGACACTGGAGTTCGCCAAGCCGCCAAGTTCCGCCATATTGCATCCATGAATTAGCCATGATCACAGAGCAATTTCGAGGAACCCCAACCTGAACAAAGAGCTCAGCGTTGAGGATATATCAGCAGGCCTACACCACCCTCGAAGACATACACTGATGGCTGCCTCCGGCTACTGGTTGGGTTGGGTCGGTTTGGGTCACTGTGTTCAGAGATCAGACTGAAGTGATCAATGCCCTGTGCACCCTGGAAGCATACCCCAATACCAGAGTTCCTGAGTTATCCCGCCATAGCGATCCTTAATCGTCCAACCGCAGTCATCAGGGTATAAAGAGAGATTGCCATAGAGTCACACTTGCCCACACCCGCTCCGGAGGCCACCCATGACTGAGATTTGTATCTTCCCCATCCCGGACTGCGTTACCTTCCCCGGCACCGTATTCCCCTTGCATGTGTTCGAACCGCGCTACCGCAACATGATTCAACACTGCCTCGACAGCCACACCCCCGTTGCCATCTGCCATACCCAAAAACTACTCAGCCCGGCCAAACCCAACCAAGATCTGGAAACAGCGCTGCATAGCAACCAAGCCACCTACAAACCCTACCCGATATTTTCGGCCGGCCAACCACAACTGCTCGAAACCCTCGACGACGGCCGAATGCTGCTGAACATTCATATTCGCCAGCGTTACCGAGCCATCACCGAAAAACAAACACTGCCCTACATGATCTACGACTGCGAACCCTTCCTCGACCGCACAATCGACCCGGAAGACCTCGACTACCATGAAGAACTCAAACAACGCATTCTCAAACGACTGGACGCCCTCGCTTTCCAGCAACCGGAATTCCTCGACGTCTATAAAGCCAACGACTGGCAGGTCAAACCCGTCAACGAATTCAGCTTCCAATTGTTCGGGCTGATTGCTTTCGGAGCAGACATCCAGCAACACATACTGGAAATGGACAACATCACCGACCGGCTCGAACAAGCACTGGAACTGCTGATCCGTATTGGATAACGGCCAAACACAAAGATGAGCCGAACACATGCGCCATTCGGCTTGAATTTTGAGCCGAATACCCGTAATAATTGGCTCACCGACTAAAAAACGAACACACTCAATGGACACCACCTGGATCTGGCAGCAGCCAACATGGCCACACTTTTTATGGGATGACAGCCGGATACAGCCGCGTCTACGCCAAGTACGTCTGCAGCTTGGCATCCTGTTAGGCAAGACAACAATGCACCCAGGAGAGCAACAAACCCTCGACACCTTGCTGAACAACATCCTGTCATCCTCGGCGATTGAAAATGAAACCCTCAACGCCAGCTCCGTACGCTCTTCGCTGGCCCGGCGGCTGGGCGTCGACGAAGCACAACCGTACCCGGTAACCGACCAATCCGAAGGCATCAGTCAAATGCTGCTTGATGCCATCCAGAACGTGCAATTACCGTTAACACTAAAACGTTTGTGCCAATGGCACCGGTGGTTATTTCCGGCGCCAGAATCGGTACTCACAAGCAGACCGGTACTGGTCGGAACACTACGCGGCGACGAACCGATGCAAGTGGTATCTGGCCGCATTGACCAGCCAGTCGTCCACTTCGAAGCGCCCCCCCGCACCACCCTGAACGCAGAAGTCGACGCCTTCCTGCAATGGTTTCAAAACAGCCAGACCGATCCATTGCTCGACCCACTGCTGCGCGCAGCGCTGGCACACCTATGGTTTGTCACCCTGCACCCCTTCGACGACGGTAACGGTCGCATTACCCGCGCCCTCACGGACATGGCACTGGCGCAAGCCGACCAGCAAAGCATTCGTCTGTACGCCATGTCGGCGGCCATACTGACTCATCGCACCGAATACTACGACAGACTGGAAACCATCCAGCGCGGCGATATGGACATCACTGAATGGCTGATGTGGTTTCTCGATATTCTGCAACACACCCTCGACCAGGCCTTGAACGATATTGAACACACACTGGCCAAAGCTCAATATTGGCAACAATTCCGCCACACAGGGCTAAGCCCGGAACAAATAAAAGTCCTGAACCGTTTGCTGGATGGAGGAGAAAAAGGCTTTGAAAACGGCATCAGTGCCAGCCAGTATCAGAAAGTCGCCAAGGTGAGCAAAGCCACGGCCACCCGCCATCTGGCCGACCTGTTGGCTAAAGGATGTATTAAAAAACTGCCTGGTGGTGGGCGGAGTACGAGGTATAGAACTAGTTAATACTCTTCTATGGCATCCGAAGAATAGATTGAGCAACGATGATACCGAAGTAACTCGGCATCCGGCTGAAACTTCCCTGGTAATTCAAGTCGTTTACCTTCGTACGCCAACACGGTTGCTGTTATAAAATTATCTGGCGCTTTTTTGAGCTGCGTTGATACGATCACGGTCAAATCATCTGTAATAGCAATCAAGCCTTGATCAAATGCCCGATCGTGCAACACAGACAAGCACAGTCCGTTATGAGGATTTAAACGATTTTTTGGGTCATCGCGCCAGGGAACAATATGGCTCGCGATCAAAAATTTAGGATGCGATAACCCACTGATGCAGCAGCGGCTTTGGTAGGCACTCAGTACAGCTTGGCGAAACAGCGACTGGCCTACTCGGGCTTTAGTCGCGACTATTCGATCGTCGCCTACAGAACTGACCGGCTCACCTTGTACTTCACAGCCCTCTTCTATCTCCATATTCAGTTCGTTAACCAACTCGTGAGTCTGATCCAACTGCTCTATCGCTTGCCGAGAGCCGAGTGCGAAAGCCTCCCAGTCGGCATTCATCTCGTCCCACATCGCTCTATCAGCTTTGGATGTATTCGACATCCCTTTGCGGCCAGAACGCCGAATGGCAGGATCAAGACTAGCAAGATTCGTCAGCTTCAAAACAAGCGCATCAGGAGTCCGGCTAATCAGCTGGGCGTAACGGATAATTTCTGGGTTGCGTGCATGAAATTTCCCGAATGGAATCCGACAATAAAGGAAAAAGGCGACCAGCAGTTGTTCACGAGTCCAGAGATTAACAGCAGCCACGGCAAAGTCCTTTCAAGGTGATGAATCAGGCTAACACCACCACTCGATGGAGAAAATAATTTGTGGTGACGCTTTCTTCCCCACCCCCTCAATCAGCACGTTAGCCGTTAACGTTGAAGATAGCTTAACCCCTGGTAGCCTCTGGGAGAGCGGGCCGCGGTGCCCGACGCCGCTGGCTACTACCCTACCACTTCCACAAACATCTCGGCGGCTTCTTCGGTCACCACATAGCCTTTGCTGTTTAACGCGGTAAAGCCGTTGTTCAGTACCGGCAAGCCATCGCTGCCTTCCAGGCAGGTCCAGACGCATTCCGGGGATTCTTGCATAATCAGCAGCACTCGTTGGTATTCCTGCCCGTTGGCCGCCATCAGGCAACCGTTGTAGTCGGCCTGTTGGTTAAAGACGTTGGTTATCGGGCGGTATTCGTCAAAAAATTCCTGGCGGGTAATGGTACTCATACGGCTCTCCGGTCATTTGGTTCAGTGTGCCTTGAGGCATGCGGGCTTGGCCATCAAAACCGTACTGACATTCCCTGTCAGTACCCCTGCCCCAGACTTATTTGCGTCCACTGGACATTTGTTTTGCTGATTTTTACCTTTTGAAGGAGTCACCGGATGGAAGTAGTCAATCCTGTTCGCCAGGCTGTAGAGCTGGTGTTGTTTTCACTGAAGCCAGATACCGATGAAGTCGCTTTTCTGGCATTAAATGCAACCGTTCAAACCTATATCAATACTTTGCCTGGTTTTGTCTATCGAGCGTTATGCAAACAATCCGATGGTCTTTGGCAGGATATCGTGTTCTGGCAAGACCGAGTGGCAGCACAACATGCTCAGCAGTTGTTTATGAAAAGTGAGGCCTGTATGACTTGGCTGGCGATGATTGATCCAGCCAGCATTAATATGCAACACAGTGAGGTAATGTTTGCCAAGCTGGCAGAGCGGTTAGCCTGTTAGCCTGTTAGCCTGTTAGCCTGTTAGCCTGTTAGGGTTTATCAACAGTGAGAATCACCTGTGCGAGTATCAGGGAATTTTGAGGTGTCATTGCAGCCGCTGGATTGCAGTACGGTGTCCAGTGAAGGTAAAGATAGCCATTTAACGCTGGAGGTAGTGCCCGATTCTGCCACAGGAGAGTTGTGTGGGATAACCGGGCAGATGTCTATCGAGATGATGGACAACCAACATCGCTATGAATTTGTCTATCAGTTGTAAGGTGTATGCGGGAGCGGTATGACCCTGGTGGTCATCCGCTGCTGGCACTGGGTTTTCTGCAGGAATTGAGTATGAACAAGGCCGAACGGCTGTTTTTATTAACCAATTTGCTGCGCAGTAAACGTACGGTGATCACCGCACGTGAGTTGGCAGAACGGTTGGGGGTCAGTGAGCGTACGATTTACCGGGATATCCAGTCGCTGGAGCTATCGGGCATTCCGATCGAGGGGGAAGCCGGGGTCGGCTATCGCATTCGTCATAACTTCGAGTTGCCGCCATTGATGTTCGATGCCGAGGAAATTCTGGCGTTGTTACTGGGCAGCCGTATGGTTCGAGCCTGGGCAGATGCCGGTCTGGCCGCTGGAGCCAGCCGGGCGTTGGCAAAAATTCAGTCGATATTGCCGGATTCCCTCAAGCAAATCGCCGAGCAGCAAAGCCTGATTGTGCCGAACTTCAGTAGTGAGCCAGAAGCCGCTGCGCGAGCGCTGATATTACGCAAAGCCATTGAACGACAATTGCAGGTGCGTATTCAGTATATTCGCGCTGATGGTGAGTTCTCTGAACGGACGTTAGAGCCGCTAGGCCAGATCTTTTGGGGTGGCAAATGGACGCTGATTGCCTGGTGTTGCTTACGTGATAGTTATCGGGAATTCCGGCTTGATCGGATTCAACAGCTGGAGCCGCTGGAGCAATACTTCACAACCGATGCCAGTAAAAGCTTGCCCCATTATCTTGAATTAGTGAAAGCCCAGTATCACAACAAGCAGACGCAAGGCTGATAGCCGTTTTGGCCAGCGTGGCAGCTGGCACTCCCAGAGGACGGTGTCCGCCAGCGGCTGCGAAAATACGCAAGGCTGATAGCCGTTTGGCCAGCGTGGCAGCTGGCACTCCCGGACTCATGTGTTTGTGCGGTGCGGTTAAAATCCTATCTGTACGCTGGCTCCGGCCAGATCGAGTTGTTGGCGGTCGAACAGGAAGCGCTGGTAGCGTATGCCGATGCCCACTTCAGTGTTGAGCTGGTAGTCGAGCCCCAGCCCACCCATGGGGGCGGTGCCGGAGTCGAGGTGGCTGTTGAGGTCATCGCGACGGGTATCCACTTCGCCACTCCAGCGATACAGCCCCAGTTCAAACGAGAGTGTCAGCTGGTTATTGATGGCGTCGCTAAAGCGCTGGCTAAGTACGATGCCGGAGCCGCCCACCGGGTGATGTCGGCGCAGGCTGGTTTTGAGGTCGTTGGGGGCGGCGTTGGCACTGAGATCCGTGCTGGCTGCTCCCATGTCGAGATAACGAATTTCTACGGCATACCCCGGTAAGTAGCGATAGCCGATACCCATATCAAAGGTGGTGCGCTTGGCGTCGTAGTCGGTCACGGTGGCATCAAGGCCATCGGTCTGTAGCTGACTTTGCAGTTCGCCGCCGCTTTGGCTGCTATGCGCCCGGTAAAGGCCAATGGTGACGTAACCCTTGTCTTGGTCGAGGCCAAGGTCTTCGAGCCAGTAGCTGTCGTACTCGCTCGCCGGTGTGGCTGCCTCAACCGTTGCAGTTGGCATCAGTAACGCCAATCCCAACACGCCTGCCAACGGCAATATCACCGCAGGCAACGCGGATCGGTGAGTCCCTGGACGACGGCGGTAACCACAACTGGCAACAGCAGCCAGCAGCAGCAATCCTAGCCCGCCCAAACTACCGCCACTGCGGTCGGCTCGGGTGCTGATATCTGCCAGCGTTTGGGTCTGGTCCGCGCGTAATATCGACACGGCTCCCGGATCTTCTACTGCACCGTTTACTTCGTTATCGGCGTCGTTCGGGCCACCGTCTTCAATGGTCAGCTGCACACAGAAATCTCCTTCGGTCAGTCCTGCCACCCAGCTGCTATCTCCCGGAGGTGGGCAATAGCCAAGGCTGCCGGCGCTGGAGTAAATGTGGTTATTGGTATCGCTGACAAAGCTGTTCCAGCGACCATTCTGGAACTTGCGATAGACGGCATTGGCCGGAATTTGCTGCGTTTGTGGTACGACAATGCTGACGCTCTGGCCCATGGTCGGCAGGTCGTGGATTTCGAAATCGAAGACACCGCCTTTCGGTTCAAAATCGTCGTCTGCACCCAGATCCTGTTGCGCCGCAATATCGTCATCGCTCAATCGAGCACCACCGCTGCTGCCCATGATGGCGAACTGACCCAGTCGGCACAGCACGCCAGGGTCACATTCCACCAGGAAGCCGTCGGTTTCGCTGGCAGTTTCTGGCAGCAGGTTGCTCTGGGCAATGTTGTCGAGGTAGTCCGGAATACCGTCATCATCGCTGTCGGCGGTGCCTTCGTCGGCATCGACGATACCGTCACCATCGCTGTCATCGCTGCCAGATAGTACCGGTGCCGATGCTTCGACCCGGAAATAGATGCGGGCGATATCGGCAGCACCCTGGCTGTCATCGACCCGTACCTGCACGTTGTAACGGCCACTGCTTAATCCGGACGGATCAAAAACCAGTGTGGTGTTGGTCAGGCTGCCATCGGTATCCACCAAGGCGCTGTGGCTGCTGGCCCAGTCGAAACGGTGGGTATCTTGCAGGTTGGCGTCGGTCACACGGACCGTCGCCGTCACCATACCGCCATCACGTGCCACCAATACGGTATTGCTACCGCCCTGCTGCAACACCATGCTGGCCGCTGGCGCGAGGTTTTGCTCGCCTATCGTTATGGTCACGCGGTGGCTGGCTCCAGCGTTAATGTCGTGAATATCAGGGGCACTTGGGTCGTAACCACCACTGAGGTCGTCGCTCTCGGTGGTGTCGTCATCCAGGGCCAGTACCAGAATCTCTGCTCCTTCGGAGATACCATCATCGGTGAGCTGGAAGCTGATCCGGGCCTCGGTACTGTCTGCTGTGAAAATGACGCTGCCAGCACTGAGATTATGGTCGGCGCTGTCCGCCGTACTGCTGGCACTGTCAATCCGATAAGGCACTTCGAACGGGTAATCCGGTGCACTGCCGTTCAGTACTACGTCGACCTCGACATTACCGCCTTCGACACTGGCGATATCGCGGCTGAAGGACACCAGCGGGCGAACCCGCAAGGTCTGGGTCGTGGTACTGGTATTACCCTTGGCATCGGTGGCGCTGTAGGTCACCGTGTGAATACCCGGACGCATCCGTAAACTGCCACCTTTCAGGCCCAGTACGCTGGTGTTGCAGCAACCAGGGCCGTCGACGTTGTCGCTGGTCATTGCTGCCAAGGCTGCACTGGTATCACTCACACCGAGCAGGTCCGCCACACTAACGCGAGTGAAGACTCCGGTCGCATCGACAATGGCATCCGCTGGTGGTGTGATCATTGGCGGCGTGGTATCGAGGTAGTCACTGCTGTTGCTCGGGTCAGTGCCGTCTTGCTGTTCCTGGCCATTGGGGATGGTATCGCCATCACTGTCGGTCAAGGCATCACTGTCATCGAACGGATCAAAACCGTAGCGGGTTTCATAGTCGTCCGACATGCCGTCGTTATCGTCATCACTGTCGTCAGCGTTGGCAATGCCATCGCTATCGTTATCACCGATCACGACAAGGCTGAAGGCTGGCAATGAGCCGGTAGGATTCACCGTACCACGGTCATCTGCCGTCATCACGATACCGCTGTAGCTGCCTTCATCGCCAACCGCCGGGGTGCCGGTCAACTTACCGGTAGTCGAATTGATCACTAGCCAGGCCGGTGCGCCACTGAGTGTGAAGTTAAAGCTGCTGCTGTCGCTATCCACCACGGTGGGGGTAAAGCTGAAGGTGCTTCCTTCCAGAACGCTGCTGGCCGGTGTACCGGATAGCAGCGGCGCATCGTTCACCGCCGCAACGCTCAGGCTGACGCTGGCAACGGCGGAGGTGCCAGCTTCGTTATCTGACAGCTGGTAGGTAAAGCTGTCACTGCCGTAGTAGTCGCTATCCGGTGTGTAGGTCAAGCTGCCATCGGCGTTGTCGACCAGGGTTCCGTGGCTGACATCCGTAACAACCACGATACTGCTGAGATCGAGGCTACCATCGATATCGCTGTCGTTTGCAGCCACGTCGATCACCACCGCACTGTCTTCGCTGGTGCTGGCGCTGTCGTTATTGGCCAGTGGCTCGTCGTTGACAGCAGTGATTGTCATCACAACCGTCGCCGTATTTGACCAGGCACCACTGTCATCCTGCACCCGGTAGCTGAGGCTGTCGGCACCGTTAAAGTCGGCATCTGGGGTATAGTTGATCACGCCGCTGAGCACGCTTGCGATGCCCTGAGCTGGTGGTTCCACCAGCACCAGAGTCGCAGCCTGTATTGAGCCATCTACATCGCTGTCGTTGCCCAAGGCGTTGATGTTGAGGCTGGCGTCTTCCAGCAGGGTCACGTTGTCGTTGCTGGCGACAGGGGCATCGTTCACGGCAGTAATCGTCAGGCTGACGGTCGCGACATTGGAAGTGGCATCGCTATCGTCTTTCACCACATAGGTAAAGCTGTCGCTGCCGTTGAAATCTGCCGCAGGGCGATACGTGATTTCACCGCTGCTGGCATCCACGGTGATAGTACCGTGTGCCGGAGAACTAACAACCGTTACCTTCGAGCTGTCCAGCGTACCGTCGATATCCGTGTCGTTGCCGATAACGTCAATCACCAGCTCGGTGTCCTCGGCGGTCGAGCCGGTATCGTCAGCCGCCACTGGCGCATCGTTCACGCCACTGACGTTGATGATCAGAGTCGCGACATTAGAGGTTGCACCGTGCTGGTCTTTGATCTGGTAAGTCAGTGAATCAGAGCCGTTAAAGTTGGCAGCTGGTGTGTACTCAATCTGGCCAGACACCACGCTGGCACTACCTTCCGCAGCTGCACTGACAATGGTCAGGGTAGTGGTATCAACACTGTCACTGTTATCAACATCGGTGTCGTTATTAGCAACGTTGATGGTCACTGCAGTGTCTTCCGCTGTCGTTGCCACATCGGCGACAGCGACGGGGGCGTCATTGACAGCCGCAACGGCGATGCTGACGGTTATATCACCCGAACTGCCACTGTAAATATCATCCACCGCGTAGGTGAAAGAATCCACACCGTTAAAGTCGGCTAACGGTGTATAGGTAATCACACCGTTGGCGGTGTTGACACTGGCCGAACCATGAGCCGGAGCATGAGTAACGGTTACACTGGCAGCGTTGAGCGTGGAATCCACATCGCCATCGTTGGCCAACACGTTAATGTCTACCGCAGTATCTTCCTGGGTACTGCCGCTGTCGGCCCCTCCGGTCGGGTTGTTGTTGGCCACCGTAAAGTTGAGTTCGCTGGCGACACTCAATCCGGCCCAGCCATTAAGCGCGGCATCCACCAGCAGGCCACTGTCAGCCAGCAGGTAATAACGATGGGTTGGCGTCCAGTTGGCCGCCGGGGTAATGGTCACTTGTGTGCCACTGATAACCACCTGCCCAGAGCCAACGGCAATGGCTTCCACCAGCGTATCGCCATCCGCATCGTACAGCTGGAAGTTGCCCGTGGTTGCGCTCACCGCCTCGCTCAGAGTCAGCACAATGCGGCTATTGTACTGCACACTGCTGGCGTCATCCGCCGGGGTTGAACTGCTGAGAACCGGATCAGCGACATCCAGCGTACTGGTATCGGTAACCGCCGTCGCGCTGTTACCCGCAACATCGGTCAGTATCACGCTGAGGGTCAGGGTGCCGTCATTCAGGCCTGACAGGTCGATACCGCTAACCTGTTCAGCAGCGCTGCTGACGGTGCCAGAGCCAGTGACGGCGGTACCGCCACCACTGGAACTGATGGAGTAGCTATAACTGCCAGCGACTTCGGCGCTGGCAAAGGTGAAGCTGACGGCGCTGTATTCACCAGAGCCAATCAGGGAGTCGTCGAACGCTACGCTGTGGCCGGAGGGTGCGCTGGTGTCCAGAGTACTGGTTGCCGTGACGGCACTAGCCGCGTTGTTAGCGCTGTCGGTTAAGAACAGCGAGACCGTCAGAGTGCCGTCAGCAAGGCTGGAAACATCGATTGCGGTGAGTGGTTCGCTGGCACTGGTTACCGTACCGCTGCCGGTTACTGCAGTGCCGCCGCCGCTGGATGAGATCGAATAACGGTAAGCCGCTCCGACTTCGGCGCTGGCCATGGTCACACTGATCGAGCTGGCTTCAGTGCTGTTGATCAGACTGTCGTCGAAGCTGATGCTGTGACCACTCGGACCAGTCAGGTCAATTTCAAAGCCGCTCAGACTCAGTGCTGAACTGGCGTTGTCTGCAGCGTCGGTGACGGTCAAGGTGCAGTCGTTGTAACTGCCTTCAGCCAGAGCCGAGCTGTTGTCCGGCTGCGACAGGCTAATCGTCTGATTGCCGGAAGAGACTGCCCCTTCGCTGGCACTGCCACAGCTGCCGCCCACCGCTAACGTGCCCGCCTCATTAGTCGAGAAGGTCAATGCTGGCGTGGTGTCATTTCCCAGGGAAGTGGCTGCGCTGACTTCGGTCAGAACCGGAGCCGTGGTATCCAGCGTACTGGTATCGGTAACCGCCGTCGCGCTGTTACCCGCAACGTCGGTCAGTATCACGCTGAGGGTCAGGGTGCCGTCATTCAGGCCTGACAGGTCGATACCGCTAACCTGTTCAGCAGCGCTGCTGACGGTGCCAGAGCCAGTGACGGCGGTACCGCCACCACTGGAGCTGATGGAGTAGCTATAATTGCCAGCGACTTCGGCGCTGGCAAAGGTGAAGCTGACGGCGTTGTATTCACCAGAGCCAATCAGGGAGTCGTCGAACGCTACGCTGTGGCCGGAGGGTGCGCTGGTGTCGACCGTGGCATTGCTGCTGTCTGTCGCGCTGGCGTTATTACCGGCGTTGTCGGTCGCGGTGGCGCTGATATTCAGCGGCGTGCCATCGGTTGAGCTGCTGGTAATGCTGTAGCTGGCGCTCCAGATACCGCTGTTGTTTGATGCCACCACGGCAGAACCACCACCAAAGGCGACGAAATTCATCGTCACACTGCTGATGGTGTCGCTGTTGTTGTCGCCAGCGGCGGTGTTGTTCCAGCGGGCGGTCAGGGTATCTCCGGCAATAAATACACCACCGCTACCGGATGCACCGGAGATCGACAGGTTGCCGTCCGTTATGGTGGGAGCCATGTTATCCACTGTGGCATTGGTGCTGTCGGCGCTGGTGGTGCTGTTACCGGCATTGTCGATCGCCGTCAGGGAAATATTGCGGTTACTGCTGTCAATGGCACTACTGACAAGTGTGTAAGTCGCGCTCCAGCTACCGGCGCTGTTTGATGCTACTACGGCGGCACCACCACCAAAGGCGGAGAAATTGACACTGGCGCTGCTGATGGTGTCGCTGTTGTTGTCACCACCGGCGGTGTTGTTCCAGCGGGCGGTAACGGTATCGCCCGCACGGAAAGCGCCGCCGATACCGGAGGCGCCAGAGATCGACAGGTTAGCGTCGGTGACGATGGGAGCAATATTATCTACGCTGGCGTTGGTCGTATCCGCTGCCGTGGCATGACCACTGCTGTTGGTCGCTGTCACCGACACATTACGATTGCTGCTGTCGATGGCTCCGGCGGTGAGGGTATAAGTGGCGATCCAGCTGCCCGCTGACTCACTCGCACTGATGGCAGCGCCACCGCCAAACGGGCTGAAGTCGACCGTCACAGCGCTGACGCCGGTATTGTTGTCGCCACTGCTGGTGTTGTTCCAGCTGGCGGAAATGGTATCGCCAATGACGTAAGTTCCGCCGGTACCGGAGGCTCCCGAGATGCTGATATGAGCATCTGTTAACGTCGGCACATTGGTCGCCGTCAGCTGGCTGCTGGTAGTGGTTGTCAAGCTGCCGGAACTGGCCTGCAGGTTAAAGGTTTCGCTACTGCTGCCCGAGGTGGTGTAGGTAATTTGCAGCGCTGTAAAGGTGGCGACCCCGGACGACGGGGTCAGGCTAACTGTGGCAGCACTGCCGTCGGTATCGCCAGTGGTCGTCATCAGCGCTGAGCCAGCGCCGTTCACTTCCGCCAAACGGATATCGCTGCTATAGCCGGTATCGACATAACCGTTGGCATCGACGGCTTTCACCACCGGCACGGTCGTCAGGCTTTTGGCTTCGCCACTGCTGACTGTTAACGGCGCAGGCTGAGTGGTCAATTGCAGTTGCGTGGCCACCACATCAGTAAACAGCAGGTTGGTATTCACGGTAGTTAAATTACTGCCGATACCATCCTGATCATTAAACGTTACGATCAGTGCCTGGCCATCGGTGGCGGTGGTATTGGTCAGGCTGGTGAATGTCGCTACCCCGGCCACTGCCGTGACGCTGTTATTGGTGAGCACATTACCGGGGTTTATGCCTTCGTCGGAGCCTGTTACCACTTCGGTAAAATCGCTATCGATATTGCCGAACGCATCTTCCGCAGCGACAACCGGCTGGGTGGTCATGGCCATACCGGACACAAGCCCCGCAGCCTGGGTTGTGAGCCTCAAGCCGGTGGCGGTGACATCAACTGTGGTGCCGGAGCTGTTGGAAACAGCACTGGTGGCCCCCATGGAGGTCCCGCCGGATATGGTGACGTCGGTGTCGCCATCCATACTGAGGATCATGGTGTGATCTTCGGTCAAACCGGTGTTGTCGTTGTAATAGCCATTAATTGTGTAGATCTCGCTGCCACCATCGGCAATCGAAATACTCAGACCTGAAAAGGTAATGGTGTCGTTCGCGCTGCTATAAACCCCAGTGACGTTGCTGGCATCTGCGCCGTTCAAACGCCAAGTGACATTCGCTCGTTCGGCATCGCTACTGGTGCCCGATACGTTCACTACCAGTTGGCTGATTTCCATTGCCAAGCCGTCACTGCTGGCGCCATCGGAGAGCGTAAAGTCGAACAGATCCACTGCTTCGCCAACGCTATCCACAGTGGTATCCAGCCCCACCGGCTCAGTCACTCCGGCGGCGGATGTCAGATTGCCGTCGCTGTCGGCCGGGCTGGTAGGGGTCACATAGCCAGCAATAGTGCCTGTGTGGTAGTGGATTTCCCAGTCACTGGAATTTTCCGACACCAGCATGATGCGATCGGCGGTGCTGTTCACCGCAAAGCGGTCGTTCATCCAACCGTCGAGTTCAAAATCAAAACCATCGACCCAGTCGCTGCCGTTGTAGCTGTTGATGAAGTATTTGCTATCGCCGTAGTTGGCGAAGTAATACACACCGTTGTAATACTCCATGCCATAGACCCACGGCGTACTGTGCCCTGCATGGGTGATCGCCGTACTGACCCAGCCGCCAGAGGCATTGGTAACATAATAGGAAGCACCACCAGTTTGGTCTGAATACGCGTAGTGAATCTTGTTGCTGCTGTCGATCAGCACATTCGCCATACGATAGACTTTGGCATCGCCCTTACCGTTGAGGATTTTGGTCGAAGCGCTGAAGCCATCGCTGGATGACTCCATGTAATAGTTGTCCTCACCATTGTTCTGCGAGTCTTCACGGCGGTAGAACACGGTCGCGGTGCCACTGCTGTCGGCCACGACATAGGTATCGTGAGCCTCATCCGTGCCATTGCCAGCAACCACGACATTGGTTTTAACCCAGCTACCACTCTTGTTGGTGGCGTAATCCACCTGATAGCCAGAGCCGTTGTAGACTTTCCAGGAGACGTGAACGTCATCGTTGGCGTCGACAAACACATCCACTTCATCCACCGAATTGCCGGTCTCGGCTATTTTGGTGAAGCTCCAGCTGCTGCCATTGTAATAGCCATAGAAAGGATCGCCGGTGTTGGCATAGTTGGTTTCGGTGGCGCTGAAAACAGCGTGAATATGGCCGTTACTGTCGAAGTCATAATCAACGCGCTGTTCATTGCCCCAGCTGACGTAAGCGCGACCCGAGATGGCACTGGCATTAAACGAGGTGTAATTGGAGAAACCGGCACCGTTCCAGAGCAGGAAGGTAATGTCGTCACCGCTGCTGCCATCTTTGGAATAGCCGAGGTAATAATTACCGCTGTCATCCACACGGATTTTGGGAAATTTCCAGGTGCCATCAGCCGAGATCAGGCCGGTCTCATAGGCCGGATTGACCTGAGTCGAGGCAGAAGTGACTTCACTGCTGCCATCCACGGCCGCCAGATAAACCAGATAATACTTGCTGGCATCCAGGCCACTAAAACTCAGCGTGGTGCTGTTGGCCGCCGCCCCGCTGGTCGTTTGCAGCGCCGCATTATTGTCGCCATCGGTTCCGGCAATCACCTGGGCAGGTGTCGGGGCGGTTTTATTGCTCTCCACCAGCACAGCGTACACGGTGGCCGATTCACTCATGCTGACACTGACATCAAAACTGCTGCTGGTTTTGTTCAGGATACTGGTGGCCATCACCACCGGCGCGCTCACCCCGGTGTGCCAGGTGCCACTCCAACTTATTTCACAACTGGCCTGATTCAGGGATGTATAAGTGTTGGTGTAATACACACTGCCCCAGGTGAAATGACAGTGATCGAATGGGCTGTCGCTGGCAAAATATTTGCGCCCCAACAAGGCGCCAGACAACGCCGCAGCAGCCTTGGGTTGCGACTCAAGCCGTTGGTTTTGCTGTAAAAAAGCCAGTATTCCGGCGTCGTCTGACAACGTGTTCTCTGACAACGTAGCGCCTGTATTATCCAGTGCCCTGCCGGATGTCTGGCCACGTCGAAAGGCATCAAACGCGCTCCGTGGCATCTCGTCCTGCTCGGAAGCAGCGGCGTCGATCTGCAACGCTTGATCAGCCACCACAATGGTCGCCCCCCGTGCCAATCGGCGACTGCTGCTGTGACTGGCAGAGCGACTCATGCTCGCCGGTGCCGCAAAGGCTCCGGCCATGGCAATCAACGGTAAAGCCAAGGCGGCCTTGCGTAACGGCTGCGAAGTGGAAGACGGTTCTCGGGATACGGGTTTGTTGGTATTCATATACACGCCTCAGGACGCAGCGGTTGCATCGGGGGATGACAAAAATGGTTACGCATCCGTGGATGCGACGGCTCAATAATTTCGGGGAAGCAACAGCCGGTAAGTACTGCTACGTCGTAGATTTGCTCAACGTTGCCGGTAAAGCGGATCTGGCCAATTTCAGACAGGTCATCGAGATTGAAGAACCACAAGCCCGACAGAGTTTCGTCATACTTTTGTGCCAGTGGCGCTGGCCGAGAAACATCCGTCTGTCGCACGCGGGATAGCCCCATCACCAGAATCGGGCCATGGAAATCCATGCCTCGGGTAAAACCAGGGACTTCCGCCAACACCCGGTTCTCACCGCTGGCCGGGTCGTAACAACACAGCTGGCCCAGACCGGAATGGCAGTAGTACACCTTGCCGCGATACCAGCGCGGGGAGTGCGGCATGGCCAAGCCAGCGACCAGAATTTCGTTCCGTTGCACATCCATCAAGGTGCCATTAAAGCCCTCGCCATCGCGCCATTTACCGCGTTCATCGGCGGTCGAAAAGGTGGTCACGTAGGCGGGTTGGCCGTCTTTCAGGGTCATACCGTTCAGATGACAGCGATCTTCCGCAACCAGCGCACTGATAAAAGGCGGCTTCCAGCGCGGTACAAAGCTGTAGCGGGGATCGAGTGAACTGAGACAGGAAAAGCTCGAGTTCACCACCCATAAGCCGTCGTTGCCCCACTCCACATCGTGGATATTGATCATGCCGGTGTAATGGCTGGAGCGAGCGATAAAACAGGCATCGACACGGCTGTCGACCGGCTCATACAGCGAGGTTTGATAAGCCTCGAACGCCTCCTCCTCTGACGATTTTGCCGCACCCGCAGCAGGCTGGGGCGCGGCAACCTGGCCATTGTTTTGCAGCAGCAGTCGCGGGGCCGTCACATCGTCTTCAATACGCTTCAGCGGCTGTTTGATCTGTGGCAGCAAGCCGTCTTCACGCTGGAATTGCAGTACCTGGGTGAAGATCCCCAATGTCAGGCCGTTACTATCGGCCGTTAGCCCCATTGGCCGGGGGAAGTGTTTAAAATTGACATCCAGTGTGACGCCGTCAGTGCGCACCAGCATCAACCGTTGCGCCTGATAGGAAGTAAATGCCAGCGAGATATTCAGGTGCTTGAGCAGGGCCGGCAAGTTGGCGGAATATTCACAGCCAAAATCTGCTTCCGGCTCAGCAGCAGCGCCAGTGGCAAGCGGTGATTCCAGCGCCGGATTGATAGACGTCATGGGTACTTCCTGACTAGGGATGTAAGTGACAAGCCGAACTCAGGTGAGCCGGAAACAGAGGCAACCGCAGTAGCAACGCCTGCCGGTTCAGAAATAACAGCGGGGTCAGGCGTACCAGCAGAGGAAGCAACAGGCATGGGAGCAGGCAATAAATCCGCCAGCCGCTGCTGCAGCGCGGACAACGGCATGTCCGGTTCCGTGGCAATAATCAGCGCCGCCAGTCCTGACACAATGGCGGCCGCCAGCGAGGTGCCACCAAAGGCCTGGTAGCCGCCCGCAATATCCGTACTGTCGAGCGGCAGGCCGAAGGCATAAAAATCCACCGTCGGCCCATAATTACTGTGTGGCAGCCGTTGCTGTCGAAGACCAAGCGCCCCCACCACAATCGCCTCAGGAATAGCCGCTTCCGAGCTATGAGGTGTAATCAACCGACCTTCGTTACCGGCCGCAAACACCACCGGCAACCCTCTGCCAGCGCGCCCCCAACGAGCCAGGTCGCGCACCACATCCTGCACTGGCTCCAGCAACAAACGGGTGGTCCAGCTGCAATTAATGACATCGGCGCGAGACATGGCCGCCAGCTGAAAAGCCAGCAAGGTATTGGAAGTCCAGCTGTCGGGCTGGCGAATGCCAATCAAACCGGCATTCGGCACCAGCCCCTTCAGGCCATGACCGTCGTGGGCGGCAAACAACACCCCGGCAACCCGAGTGCCGTGAGTATCCTGGGAGTTCTGCGGAGCTGCGTTTCGCTGCTGCGATGCGGTATCGTATAAAAACGTCGGTGACAGCTGTACAAACTGTGGGTGGTTCAACGCAAAGCCGTCGTCAATCACCGCGACCTTGACGCCCTGACCCTGAGTGAATTGCCACAACGCCGCCAATCCATTGACCTGGTAATGACCGGATGAGTGAAGATCCGTCGTCTCGTCGCCAGCCTTGTCGCGCAACTGCAAGAGATCGGGCTGTACCCGTTCAACACCGGGAATGTCGGCCACCGCAGCCAGCATCTCCGCGATGTCCACACCCGGACTTAACGCCACCAGCCAATACTGATAATCGTGACCCAAAAACAGCGCACTGACCTTATCAATACCCGCTACCGCTGCAATACGTTGCTTGGGGAAATCTGCGGCTACCCGTACGACCAAACGCCGAGCCACCATGACCCGTTGTTGTGACGCCTCAACCTGATACACCTGCTCACCCACAGCATGCAGCACAACCGGGGTGGCAAAATTCTCAAACTGCAGAGTAGCAGCCGACTGTGTCGTCACTGGCATTGCTGCCTGCGCTAACACACTCGCCCACATACCCATCAAGATCCAACAGCATTTCACCATCTACGGCCTCGCCGACACCACAGGCACGCCAGCGCTGCCCTCTACCAAGCCAAGCAGAGGAATCTGGGTTCAGCAAGAAAGCCACCTTAATTAAAAATCCGGGTATAAAAAACACCCGCTGGCCCACTCATAGGCATGGGCAGGCAGCCATGCCCACCAACGGCTGCGATAAATACGCGAGGCTTACAGCCGACACTTTGGCCAGCATGGCAGCTGGCGCTCCCAGGTAAGCCACTATTTGCCGCCGCGATCACTTTGCCGCACTATGCCGCTCCCTTTCCCGGCCCGTGTACTGACCATGTCTGATACTCCCCCTGTTCTCGAAAATGCGGTCACCCACTTGCGTCAGCAAGAGCTGGCGCAATCACGGCGGGCTTTTATTGCTCGGGGAGGCCGGATGATTCGTTGTCAGCATTGCCTGTTATCCTTGCCGCTGTGCCTTTGCACACAACGGCCTGCCCCTTCTGACGAGGTCGCGGTCTGCCTGATTTATTACAAAGGCGAAGTCTACAAGCCCAGTAACAGCGGTCGTCTGGTGGCGGATGTACTGAGTGATAACCACGCATTTCTGTGGAACCGCACCGAGCCGGATGCCGCCTTGCTGGCATTACTGACCAACCCGGCCTATGCGCCGTTGGTGATCTTCCCGTTCCAGTACGCCGATACCCAGCAGTGTCTGGACACCCCGGACAAGCTGCAGCAGTACCAGATGCAAGCGTCAGAGCAACAGCGCAAACCCTTGCTGATATTGCTCGACGGCAGTTGGCGCGAAGCCCGCAAAATGTTCCGCAGCCCTTACCTCAGTGGCATTCCAATACTGGGGATTGAGCCACTCGAACCGGGTAACTATCAATTGAGGGAAGCGGCGCACGATTACCAGCTGGGCACCGCAGAAGTAGCGATAGAAATACTGCAACAGCTGGGCGCAGCCACCGCAAGCAGCCGCCTGGCAGCTTATTTTGCCTTGTTCCGTGAGCGTTATTTGGCGGGCAAGCCACGTCACTGAAATCCCCGGCCAGCAGAAGATCGACAAGACAGCCTCGACAGCAATGGGTACAATTCAGACGTTTTTTTGACTTATTCACCCAAGAAAAGACTGATTCCCATGGGCAGAGCGTATCAAAACCGAAAAGAATCCATGGCCAAAACGGCCGCGGCAAAAACCAAGGTCTACTCCAAGTATGGCCGAGAAATCTATGTAGCCGCCAAGGCAGGCGGCCCCGATCCATCGGCCAACCTGTCGTTGCGCTCACTGATCGACCGGGCCAAAAAAGATCAGGTGCCCACCCACGTGATCGAAAAAGCCATCGACAAGGCCACTGGTGGTGCTGGAGAAGACTTCCAACCGGCCCTGTATGAAGGCATTGCGCCTGGCGGTGCCATGGTGTTGATCAGCGCCCTGACCGACAACCCGAACCGCACCTTCGGTGAAATCCGGGGCGTGTTTTCCAAGTGCAAGGCCAAGCTCGGCAGCCAGGGTTCGGTCTCCCACATGTTCGATCATCGCGCCATGTTTGTGTTTGCGGATGACAGCGAAGATGAAGCCCTGGAAATGCTGATGGAAGCCGATATTGATGTTTCCGATATCGACTGCGAAGACGGCATGGTCACGGTGCTGGTGCCACCCACCGAGTTCTTCAAAACCAAAACCGCACTGACCGAATGGCGTGCCGACATTGATTTTGAAATGGAAGAAATCACCTACCTGCCACAAATGCCGCACCCGATTGCAACAGACGACGCCGATCAATTTGAGCGTTTTGCCAGTTTGATGAACGATCTGGAAGACGTACAGGAAATCTACCATAACGGTGAATTTGAAGGCTGATCAGCCGCGTCAGCCATCGCCTCAGCCTTCCGAGTAGATGAGGCCATCGCTAACCAAAACGACACCGTCCAAAACGGCACTTTTATATAAAGTGCCGTTTGCGTATTTACTGCCTGTTAACGGTAAAACCTTACCGCCCACACCTTACCGCCCAAACCCATTCCCCCTGCCAGCTCCCACTTGTTTTGTCTTGCCTTGCAATCGTCATATTCGTGTCATTTTCAGGTCACCCGGACGTCACAAAACCGTCATACGCTTGAAGCCTTTGAATACCTGTTAATACCGATAACAAAGGAAAGATCATGTCTCTCGATCTCTGGAAAAAAGGCACGCTGGCGATGGCCATCACCGCAGCCTTGACTGCCTGTGGCAGCGACGACAACGATAACAACAACGCCGATACCAATACCGACACACCGGCCGAATTCGACATCAGTAATATCGTGATTAACGAAGTGCGCTCTACCGGCGACTACGATTATGTTGAAATTTACAACGCCGGATCTGAATCCTATACCTTCGCCGACGGCGAATGGGGTCTCTTGGATGGCGACAGCAGCCATACCGCCATTGCGATTCCAGCCGGTACTGAAATTGCCGCCGGTGGCTACCTGCTGGTACTGACCGATGCAACTGAACTGCCAGCGACCGTTACCAGCGCCGTATTGGGCGGAGCCGATGGCTTTGGTCTGGGCAAGGGCGATACGGCCAACCTGCTGTATCAAGGTACAGCTCACGACAGCTATAGCTGGACTGACGGCGAACACGCCGACACTCTTGGCCGCTACCCGGACGGCGGCGATTGGGCTGAAGGTGCCATGAGTGCTACTCCCACCGCCGCCAATACCGCACCGGCCGCCGCTGAAGAAGAAGAGCCAGTCACCGCTGTCGCCACCGATATCTTCATCAACGAAGTGCGCACCAAAGGTGACTTTGACTTTGTTGAACTCTACAACAGCGCCGATGCCGAGTTTACCTTTACTGGTACTGACTGGACGCTGCTCGACAGTGACGATACCCATACCCCGGTGACCATCCCTGATGGCACTGTTATTGCCGCCAAAGGGTTCCTGGTCATCATGCCGAATGAAACGACACAAGTAGACGGTGCGCCAGCTGCCATTGTTGCCGCAGCGGATCAAGACTTCGGTCTCGGCAAAGGCGACACCATTCGTCTGTTCTATCAAGGTAATCTGGCCGACGACTACACAGTCACTGCCGATACCCACGCCAACAGCGCCGGTCGCCTGCCCGATGGTGGAGACTGGGCCACCGGTGACATCTACGCCACCCCAGGTGAAACCAACCTCGCCGCCAGCCCTGCTGAACTGGCCGTTACCACACTGTTTTTCGATGGTCTGAACGATCAGGAAGCAGCGCTGGAAGCTGAAGGGTTCCGTGTCTTTGGCCCTGGCGCCGATCTGGCCACGGATGTGGAACCGGAATACGTCGCCATCAGTGCCGATGACACCACAGCCTGGGTCTCGCTGCAGGAAAACAACGGACTGGCGGTGATTGACCTGACCGTCGATGCCGAAGCCATCACCAAAATCCTGCCGTTGGGTCTGCAAGACTACGGTCTCGAAGCCAATGCCATGAATGCCTCCGACAAGGAAGCAGGCACCGCGCTGACCGCTTACGCCAACGTCAAGGGCTTCTTTATGCCGGACGCCATCACCACCTTCGAAGACAATGGCACCCATTATGTCATCAGCGCCAACGAAGGCGACGCACGCGACTACGACGGTTTCTCAGAAGAAGCCCGAGTCGATGACCTGACACTGAATACAACCGCGTTCCCGGACGCTGCGACCTTGCAAGGTGAAACCGTGCTGGGACGTCTGAAAACCACCCTTAACCCGTTCTCCGACGAAGCCGTTGCTACCGACATCGAAACCATCTATGCCTATGGTGGCCGTTCCTTCAGTATCTGGAATGGTGAAACCGGCGAACAGGTGTTCGACAGTGGCAACGATCTGGCCGAAATGACCATTGCCGCCGGTATTTACCCGGATGGCCGCTCCGACGACAAGGGCAGCGAACCGGAATCCGTCACCACCGGTATGGTGAATGGCCTGCGTTATGCCTTTATTGGCATGGAACGCGCCAGTGCGATTGCGGTGTACGACATTTCTGATATCAGTGCACCAGAACAGCTACAACTGCTAACCCACGAGGGTGACGAAGCACCGGAAGGCCTGCTGTTCCTCGATTCGGATAGCGTCAGCGAGTTCGGTTTCGCCGCCGCGCTGGTCACCGCCAACGAAGTCAGCGGCACCCTGTCCCTGTATGCAGTGCCCGCTGTCGCCGCTGCGGATAGCGCCAAACCTGTTTTCAGCCACCAGTACACCGTGACAATTGAAGGCGGTGAACGCGCATCAGAAATCGTCGCCTACGACAGCACCCTGCACAAACTGTATGTCGTTAACAACGGTGCGATCAGTGATGGCCCCCGTGTTGATATCGTGACTCTGAGCGACACTGGCCTGGCAGTCACCGGGGCGATCAACCTGGCCGCTTACGGCGCTGGTGTGAACAGCGTAGCAGTCAAGAACGGCAAGCTGGCAGTCGCGATGGAAGCCAACGACAAGCAGGCCTTCGGTACTGTAGCGGTATTTAATACCAGCGACGACAGCATCTATGGTTATGCCCGCGTCGGTTCTCTGCCCGACATGGTGGCCTTCAGCCATGATGGCAGCTTTATCATGACCGCTAACGAAGGCGAACCAAGTAGCGACTACCTGCGGGATGCCAAAGGTTCGGTGTCTATTATCCGTTTGAACTGAGAAACCCGCCGGGTTGATGGCGTGAGGGTGTCAGCCCGGCAGGCAATATGAGCAAGGATGCCGGAGCCATAAACCAGGGATAAGACCCAAAGAGAAACAAGAACCACAACGGGAGCCAAGGCTCCCGTTTTTTATAGGCGGATTATGAGTATTCTGGATCAACTGCAAGCGCAGCCCGGATGACAATCAGGGAATCGCTTTTCACATGCTCACCGTTTAATGCGATCGTTTAATGCGGCAGGATGCCCGCATCTGCTTTTGCTATTGCAACCGATCCAGCGGGCTTTCTGTACCCGCGAAATGCTGGCCGATCACGTGGGTATATATCTGTGTGGTTGACACATCTGAATGCCCCAACAACTCCTGTACGGTGCGAATATCCAGGCCGGAGCATAACAGCTCGGTTGCAAAACTGTGCCTGAAGGTATGGCAGCTTACTTTTTTTGCAATACCACTGTTTGCTACGGCGATTTTCAGTGCTTTACGCGGAACAAAAATACCAGAGCATTCAAGGCAACTCGCTGGCTATTCTATGACTCATGCTGGCGATGACACCTGTTGGTCAGACGCCAGGTGATCCAGAAAACCCATGACCTCAACAGGCCCCATTGCATTCGGGTGCTGGCGTTGATGAAAGCGTATGTAGGCCTTGATCCAGTAGAGGTAAGTTTTTTCTGTTCGAAGGCTGTATCCATTCAGCCTCATGAAACGCGAGATCTGATTCAAAAACGGACGTTTACCCATGGTTCTACTCCTCCCGAAAAAACTGTATGTATGAACAGCATTATCAAATCGAAGAGAAAATCCATGCTCGTATTTCCAGAGAGGTTGCGCATTTTTTCGGTTGCTGTTAGCGTAACCTCATGAAGTTCAATGGTTTTGCGCTTTTGGCGCAAAATTAATGCGCACGTTAAAACAGAAAAACGCGCATGCGCATGAATAAACGGTTAAATGTATCGAGGGCATATACCAGACTTCTTAGATAAAGCATTAGAAACTATAAAGTTACCGATAAAACATATTTGGATTTTAGCAGTATTCTCGGGCTTAGTTGTATTTTTACCAGAAGAGTATTCTTCAAAATTGGGGTTGGCTGATTTTGCGAAAGATTACCGCCCTTATATCGGCGCAACTTTTATTTTTAGTTCTTGCTTAGTGGTTGCGGAGCTATTAAAACGGGGAGCTTATTTTTTTAAAGCACGGAAAGAAAAAGCCAAAGATTTTGAGTTTTTAATTAGCGCATTACCTAAGTTAGATTTCCATGAAAAGGCCGTCCTGAGAGAATTTTATATTCAGAAAAGAAATACTCTTCAGCTTCCCATTGATAACGCAGTTATTGCTGGGATGAGAAAATCAAGGCTACTTGTACTGGCAGGGGATATGGGCGAACGCTCTTTAGCTGGAACACTAATGCCGATGCAAGTGAACCCCCAAATCGAAGCCTATTTATCCAGTAATGTCATCGGGCTTCCTGACACTGCTGAGCCAACAGAAGATGAGGTTTATTGGGTGCAAACCAACCGTCCATCATTTATGGCAGAAATAGAACGGCACAATAAAATATTCCACCGTCACTAAAAAAACATTTAACAAGTGGGTCAATGCGACTCCAAAACCTGCGGTTTTTCCGCACATAACCCAAGCGTTATGCGGCGTTATGCGTTTTGACAGTGTTGCGCAACACGCTGCAATCTGAATATGATTAAATCCTTCAAGCACAAAGGCCTGAAAAAGTTCTATAAAACCGGAACTAAGAAAGGTATTCAAGCTGCTCACGTCACCAAACTAAGAATGCAGCTTGCGGCCTTAGATACTGCTCATTGTATTGAGGATTTGGATATCCCTGGTTACCAGCTGCATCAGTTAAAAGGTAGCCGAAAGGGTCTGTGGTCAATTATTGTCAATGGTAACTGGCGTGTAACTTTCGAGTGAGGGTGATGATACCTCTGATATCAGTGCACCCTGTCCTTGTATACCGTACTGGCTGTCGCCCCTGCGGCTAGTGCCAAAGCTGTTTCAGCCGCGACGACGATCCTGCTTTAGCATCGTGATCACGTTGGCCACATCCGGGCGCTTACCGCGCCAGACGTAAAATGATTCAGCGGCCTGTCCTACCAACATCCCCAGACCGTCAATGGTCTGTGCGGCCCCGAGGGCACTGGTCCAGGCATTAAAGACGGTTGGCTGTGCGCCGTACATCATGTCATAGGTCACGGTATTGGCCGCCACCAGCGTATCAGCCAGAGGTGGCAGATCGCCCCCCAGGCTGGCGGAGGTGCCATTGATGATCAGATCGAAAGGCCCGCTCAGATCGGCAAAGGTGCTGGCGCGGATCGCCCCCAGATCGCTGAAGTCCGCAGCCAGTTGCTCGGCCTTGCTTTGCGTCCGGTTGGCAATCACCAGTTCGGCAGGCATTTCTTCCAGCAGCGGTTGCAACACACCACGGGCAGCTCCACCGGCACCTAGCAGCAAGATACGGCGATTCGCCAGCGGCACACTGTGGCGTTTCAGATCCAGTACCAGACCAGCGCCATCGGTGTTATCTCCTAACAAGGAACCATCTGGCCGTTTTTTCAGTGTATTAACTGCCCCCGCCCGTTTGGCGCGGTCGGTATAGTCATCGGCCAACCGGTAGGCATCTTCCTTGAACGGTACGGTAATATTCAAACCGCAACCGCCTCCATGCTCAAAAAACAGCCGGGCTTGGTGCTCGAAGCCATCCAGTGGCAACAACAAAGCGGTGTATAGAATATCTTCACCGGTTTGCGCCGCAAACGCGGTATGTATCGCCGGTGACTTGCTGTGACCTATGGGGTTACCGACGACGGCGTAACGATCTGTCATGCGTGTGCTCCTGCGTATTCTCGTGCTCAGACCCAGTCTTTGTGGGGCAAAAAATCAGTGTATAAACGGGACTCAGCCGACCCGGCCTCTGGCTGCCAGTCGTAATCCCAATGCACCACCGGTGGCAAGGACATCAGAATCGATTCGGTACGGCCACCGGTTTGCAGACCAAAAATAGTACCCCGATCAAACACCAGATTAAATTCGACATACCGCCCACGGCGATAGCACTGGAACTTGCGCTCACGCTCCCCCCAGGACTGGGCTTTGCGGCGCGCCACAATCGGCACATAGGCATCGATAAAGCCATTCCCCACCGCCTGCATAAAGGCAAAACTCCGGGCAAAATCCTGCGCACCATCCCACTCATTCAGATCATCAAAAAACAACCCGCCAACCCCGCGAGTTTCGTTACGATGCTTAAGAAAAAAGTACTCGTCACACCACTGTTTGTATGTCGGGAAGACCTCATCACCGAAGGGTGCGCACAGGTCTTTGGCGGTCTGGTGCCAATGCACCACATCCTCTTCGTAAGGATAGAAGGGAGTCAGGTCAAAACCACCGCCAAACCACCAGACCGGCGCTTCACCGGCTTTTTCGGCCACAAACAGCCGCACGTTGGCATGTGATGTAGGAACGTAGGGGTTTTCAGGGTGAATCACTAACGAGACACCCAAGGCCTGAAAACTGCGCCCGGCCAGCTCCGGTCGATTAGCGGTAGCGGAGCCAGGCAAGGTTTGCCCGCGCACATGGGAAAAATTGACGCCGCCTTTTTCGATGACCGCGCCGTTGGTGATCACTCGGGTACGGCCACCGCCGAGCAACTGCAAGGCACCCTCTGCTTCATCCCGCTCCCAGTTATCTTCACTGAAGCGGGCCTTGCCATCCTGCTGCTCCAGCGCAGCACAGATACGATCCTGCAAGTCGAGCAAAAAACGTTTGACTGCGGCAACGTCGCAGCGGCTGTGATCGGTCATATCGGCTCCAGTCGATCAGGACGCATCAACGCAGACGCGCACCGTCCAGTGTTCGGATTTCAGAAGGTTGGCAACGGCCGCCCAAGACACCAGGCAGCAGATAATCCAGTTCGTCGGCAAAATACTGCCGGACTTTCAGTGCTGTACGCGCAGGGTCGGCCCCGGCAGGGTTGGCCGAGGTCGACACCAGCGGCCCGACTTGCTGGCACAAGGCCGACACCAGCGGATGATCAGAAATACGCACCGCCAGCGATGAATGCGTCCCTCGCAGCAACGGGCTAACCTCATCCCGGCAAGGCAACACCCAGGACACCGGCCCCGGCCAGCTGGCACGCACCTGCGCTTCGTCTACACCGCTTAACGGCAACAACCAGTTTTCCAGCTGCGACAGCGAGGCGGCCACCACCACCAGCCCTTTTTGCCATGGCCGCTGTTTTAAGGCCAACACCCGCTCAATCGCACGCTCATCTGCCGGATGACAACCCAGACCCCAGACCGCTTCGGTAGGGTAAGCAATAACACCGCCCGAGTTAATCGCACGGCAAGCCTGCTGCAAATGCCAGGCATTGAGGTAAAAAGACAAAGTGGAGTTCCTGCAAGGTAATTGGCCGAACCCTACCCCATCACCGGAAACTCGACAAGCATCAGCCAGCGCAACGCGTTTAGTGGCTTGATTGAGAGCAGATTGTTTTGCTGTTGGGTATCCTTGCGCTTTTGTCGGTATGGACTTATCGGCCCGCAAAAATGATCACGAGTGCGTATGGCGCGCAGGACTCTTAAACGCTGTGTTAGTTGTCCTTCCCTTATGCTAGTGCTAACGTTTGTACGCACATTAATTTGGGAGCAACTCATGGATACCAGAATTCAATTTCGTGTTGATGACGAAATTAAACGCTTGGCTCAGCAAATGGCTGAGAGCCAAGGTCGCACACTCAGCGATGCTTGCCGAGAACTCACTGAGCAAATGGCAGAGCAACAAAGAAAAGCATTATCTCATGACGCTTGGTTAACTGAACAAGTAAACCTAGCATTTGAGAAATTTGACTCAGGAAAAACTTTATTCATCGACCATGAAACAGCAAAAACGAGAATAGCTGAACGAAAGGCTAAAATTCGCAGCCGGGATCAATAATGATTTTATGGGAAGAAGAGTCGCTGAATGATCGTGAGAAGATCTTTGAGTTTCTTTATGACTTTAACCCTGACGTCGCTGAAAAAACTGACGACATCCTTGAAGCTAAAGTAGTAAATCTACTTGAACAACCTTTACTGGGTGTTCAACGTGATGGCATTAGAGGACGGCTGCTTCTTATCCCCGACATTTTAATGATCGTTTCCTACGGGATTGAAGGTAAACGCTCAAACAACCCCATCTACCGATTTAAATAACGGCCGCTTTCATATTCTCAGGCAGCAGTTTTTCGATGTCTTCCACGGTTTCGCATAACGGCAACTGGGCAAACACTCTCCG
>NZ_JBBKTX010000017.1:0-115545 GCF_044962685.1 Oceanobacter antarcticus | reverse complement strand
GAGTTCGTCTAGGTCGAGAAGATCTTGCTGAATGGACATAAAAAAATCCGATGTCATGGTCTGACATCGGATTTTCCAGATACTGCTCAGATGAGTAAATGGCTTAAGTGAACAGCATTAGGCCATCGCCGGTTTTTTATTAACTGCAACAACAAGCAGAATCAGCGTCGCCCTGAACGACGCAACGCCGAGGTGGTGTAGTCACTGGACGAGCGCTCTGCGCCAAAGACGTACGAACCGTCCTCTTCATTATCCAGACCCAACGCCAGGTAACGGCCGGAGGTCAGGTCGTAGAGTACTTCCAGGCCGTACCATGGCACCGTAGCATTGTAGTACATCACCTCATGGCCTTCCGCCACACGCCACAGCAACCCACGGCCATCATAATGATCAATGACCGATGCCTGCCAGGTATCTTCATCTATATAAAACACCCGCTTGGCATAAACATGGCGCATGCCATCTTTCAGTGTCGCTTCCACCTTCCAGACGCGGTGTAATTCGTAACGGGCAAGATCCTGGTTAATATGGCCAGGCTTGACAATGTCATCGTACTTCAGTGTGTCAGACTTCAGCTTGTAGCTGTTATACGGAACATACATATCCTGCTTGCCAATCAGCTTCCACTCGTAGCGATCGGGTGCACCATTGTACATATCGAAGTTATCCGAAGTACGCATGCCGTCGGACGCTGTGCCAGGGCTGTCGTAGGCAATGGTCGGTGCCCGGCGAACCTTGCGTGAACCGGCATTGTAGATCCACGCCTTGCGCGGTTCTTTTACCTGATCCAGGGTTTCATGCACCAGCAGTACGTTACCGGCCAGACGGGCCGGAGACAGTACATCCTGTTTGAAATAGAACAACACGTTGTCGTCCTGACCCGGCGTGTAGTCGGTCAGCTTGTCACTGAAAGTGAACTCTTCCTGAAAACGGACCAGCGTGTAGTCACCACTCGCCTGGGGTGTTACCTGGCCGATAGTACGTTCGACACTGCCGCCGCGATAACGGACGATATGGTTCCAAATCACTTCCAGGCCCGTTTTGGGCATGGGAAAGGGAGTACCGTCGACGTAGTTCTCCAGACCGTTGCCACCATCAACCAGTTTGGTCGCCGTCGCATTACTGGCCGTCACATCGTAGATGCTGCGAGGATACGCAGCGGTACGATGGGAGGGATAGACCGGCATACGGTAACTGTCCGGGTATTTTTCAAACATGGCTTTTTGGCCAGCCGACATTTTGTCGGCGTATTGCTTGTAGTTACTACTATTGATCACAAACAGTGGCTTTTCGTCAGCAAACGGATCAACCAGCTTACCACCACTGACGTATCCGGCCGGGGCCTGCGTCAGGCCACCGGTCCAGGCGGGAATATCACCCGACCCGGCCTTGTTGGCACCCATAGGGGTCAGCTCATTACCCAATTTAGCAGCTTCTGCGGCCGTCACTGCGGCCTCTGCAGACAGCCCGAGCAGCGAAAGCATCAGTGCACTGCCCAGCACACGTATCGTCGATTTGATCATTCTGTGTTCCTCGCTTGTTCCACTGTCTGCCAATTAAAATGAATAGGATACAGACAGACTGATGTTGTCGCGGTCTTTAATCTGGTTGTAATCACCGCCGGTGTAATTGGTATAGCTCACATCGACCGATGTCTTGTTCAGATACACAAAGCGCATGGCCAAACCGGTGGTCAGGCGGTTATCAATAAACTGGGCACCGGGTTCTGGGCCATTACCCTTGTCATAGGCAAGCGACACAATCGGGGTGATGTTGACCCCTGCCAGCGCATTGTTGTAGTCGAATGACATACGCAAACGCACACCGCCAGAAAGCCGGGTAACGTAGCCGTCATCGGTACAATTGGCAGCATGCACGTTTTTACCACTATTTGCTTCATTAGTGCCTGGTACGGTGTCGGCGGTACAGAAGTTGGTATCCCCTGCAGCGCTATAAACGCCATCGTTGTTACCAATACCGTAAGCGCCCGAGCGGCCGTAACGAGCATCGTCCGTATCTGGCAGATCCGGGATAAAGCTCATCCCCAACTCACCCACCAGGGCTGCACGGTCGGAACCAAGGATACGATCAAAGAACGCAATATAGGTGGTTTGTGCCTGCCACATATCAAACTGATCGTAACCAACGGCCAGTTCACCCGATAAATCAGCCGGGTTACCGCCAACTTCGGCCAGCCGCTGCTGATACATACGGCTATAGGGAGCAGCGTTACCAGCCAGCAGCAGCTCAAACGCATTCCACTGCAAGGGCATATCCGGGCGATAACTGATTTCTCCAGATACCGAGGCACCGCCTTCTGTCGCCGTCGCAAAACTTAATCCCATCACCTGAATATCTTCAGGATAAGCAATCTGGTAGAGCGGATAATTGCTCTCGTAGGTGGCATTGGCATTGTAGTAACTGCTGTCAGACTTATTCACCACCACGCCGTTGATAAACGGCAAACGGCTGTGAATATTCATGTAGTAGGCACCAAATTCCGTGTCACCCAACGCTTCGGAATACCAACGTAATGCCAGACCATATTGGCCAGAATCTCTGGGTTCATCGTCAGACAATCGTTCCGCCACCGGTGCAACCCGTTCAGACAGGGGCTGATTGTCCGCCACTTCCTGATCTCGGGCTGCCAGGATATCCAGCTCACTGGAGCTACCTCCCAAGATCACCGGGCCACAGCCGTCGGCAACAAAATCGGACGAAGAGAAGAAGGTGCCGCATGGATCAGTCCGGGTCTTTTCCCACTGCAGCTGATAGAAGGCTTCCATCGACAGATCCGGGGTCAGGCCGACCGAGGTGTACAGCATGTTGACGGGCAACAAACCTTCTTTCAGCTCTGCCCCAGGTTTACGGAACGCCGAGGCATCCACCGGATTAATGCTGTTGATACCGCCCTGAATAAAAGTGCTTTCACCCCAGCTTAATACCTGACGTCCCAGACGTACCGAGAGCGGTGTCTCGCCAATATCAAAATCACCCCAGACATACGCATCCAGCAAGTCATAACCACGACCCGCAGCATCCTTGGTTTCATTACTGAGTGCCTTGAAATCCGTATCGTCATTCATGATGGCATCGTCATAAAATGCCCGAACCCGGAAAAAACCGCCGTAATTTTGATAGGTCATTTCCAGATCGGATGTCCATTTTATCACTCGGGTATAGACATCACCCTTGCCGTAGTTCTGTGTGCCGTCGTCATAATTGTACGAAGAACCCGTCGCATCGTTGCCCGAGGCCGCACCATTACCAGGCATTATCTGATACGCACCAGGTTCCTGTAGTCGCCAGCCGATACCGGCACTGACGGTGTTGTCCAGTCGCATATCGATCGCGCCAACAGCAAACTCGGTTGCCTGAACAGAAGTGGCTGCAAGAGCCGAAATGGCCAGAGCCAGTGGAAGCTTTTTCATCGCGTGCCCGCCTGTATTCTTATTATTCATGGTCGCCCCTTTACTCTGCCGCTGCTTCAACAATACCAGCGCCACCATCGACCAGAGTCGGTGCTGCCGGATCGTTAAACAGGCTCACAATGTGGTTGGCGATAACACCAAAGGTCGCAGCCGTTTCCGCAGTCGCATCGCTTGTATCCGGTACCGCCATCGAGATATGACTGCTCAAATCCGCATTGAGGCGCAAGGCAACCTGCACCGGATGAATGGCCGACAAATCGGACGAGGTATCCACCAGCGTCGCACTCAGAACATCAATCAACGGTTCGGTACCCGATAACGGGGCATCATCAACCGTATTCGGAATAACGTGATCACCCACCGCCTCAATCAGGGTATAAGGCGTACCGGTGGCTGCCAGCTGTTTAACGTAGTTGATCGGGTCAGAGGCATCCACGGTCGCCTGATACACATACATCAGTGACTCATAGTCCGAGCCGCCCTGAGTGAGGTTAAAGCTGTCGGGATCTGTCAGTCCTGCCACGATTGTCGGGCCATAGGCATCGGAATGTTCAAGCATTTTTGCCAACCCACCACCAGGAACACCAAAAGCGGCAGCCTGCACCGGATTCAAGGCACTGTTACCTGTGGCATTGGCCGCCAGCGTATTGGCGTTATTGATCGCCACAAATTCGGTACCGACAATCGCACCCAACGAAATACCGGCAAAATAGATCTTGCTGGCATCAAAATCCGGCGCACTGTTCAACACGCCGTTACCGTCACCATCGATATCCATAAACGGAATCGACGCATTAAGGTTGAGTAAATCCATCACTGCCTGACGGGTGTTATCGCGCGTGGTCTGGAAGCGCACAAAGTTAATGTAAAGCGAACCGGAGACATTCGCGGCAGCATCCGTTGCGCTGACCGCTGTTGGTGCTACGCCATTGGCGGTCAGCCCAAAGTGACGCTGACTGTAAGTTTGGGCCGTAACAATCTCCGTCACCTTGGCCAGCAACGCGGCCGTGCCCTCGCTTTGCCCCAAGGCGTACAAACTGGTTGCACTGTTCTCGCTGTGTTCGCTGCCCTCAACAATCGCCAGGGCCGGTACTGCCGCAAATTCGGCCCCCAGCATGGCGGACAGATCCACCGTATCGGTTGGCATCACCCCGTGTAGCGGCAGGTCAATGGCGACCGTGGCATAACAGTTCTGGGCGAACTGGTCTGCCAGCGGCAAGGTATCCAGGCGCTGGGAGCGTAAACCGTGTTGATAAATCACCACTGGCCAGCCGGTCGTCGGTTTGACGCAACTGGAAACCGGCTCAACCACCAGTACCGGCGCTGACACGGTGCCCTGGGCTGCGGCAAACGGGAACAAATCGGTGACGTTTTCAGAAGGTGCCGCATAAGCCGCCGCCGTTGTCGCGTCGGCTCCCAGCGCCAGCTGAATATTGCTGATCACATCGGCATCAGACACCCACTGTGAAGTAATCACATTGGCGGCTGTCAGCTGTTTCAGCAAACAGTCAGAGTCCGTTGCACTCGACGGTGTACAGCCATAACCGGCGGCCGGACTCTCACCACTGTAGGCACCCTCTGGCGCGCTGTGATAATACGGCAGTTCAATACGGCCACTGCGGAATGTCGACTGCAAACCAGCCGCCAACAAGGCTGAAGGAACTGACGCACTGGTACTGAAATCCGTTTTGCGCGGTGCCGGTGTCGGCAAGGTAGCCAACAGGGTATTGCCCTGAATCAGCGCCGTAGCGGTCGCGGTATCACCACTGGCCATCATGGTGACGGTCGCCATTTGAGTGCTGGCATCGTCGCTAGTGGTGTTGAGATAATTCTGCACCACCGCTGGAATATCCTTGTTGCTCAAGGCACTGTTGACGTTACCGGGGGCGGCCATGGCATTCATCACGGCCGTTGAACCGCCGGTGGTAAAGGTGTAGGCAAGCGCAACATGAACATCGCTGCGCTGCAGTACACCGCCGACAAAACCTTCCGCCAGTTGCTGCCAGCCTTCTACCGCTGACTTGGCAGATTCAAGAGCATCCGAATAGGCTTCCAGATCCGGATCAGACAGGTACTTGTATTGCGTCGAGGCATCAATCTGATTGCCATTGGCGCCCAGCAGGCTGTCGAGCACCACCACCAGATAACGGGTGCTTTCCAGTAACGGCTCAGTTGGGCTGATACGAAGTACGTTGTTACTGAGGTTGCCATCGGTGTAACTCACCACCTCGGCACGAATAGCAGGCATGCTCAGGTATTGAAACGGCGCTGCAGGGTCCAGAGAACCCAGCTTGGCTCCACCCTCATAGTTCAGTGGCACCAGATAGACGGAGCCAGCGGCAACGTCGGTCGACAACTCACCATCAAAGGCAATATCAAACGGCGCCGTAACAGAAAAACCATCCAGATCGTTAATGGCATCGTAGACCGGGTTGTAATCAGGGTTGATGTCACCCGTCGCCGACAGCGGAGCGATGTCTTTGCCCGCAGCATAATACAGAGTGCCATCCACATCGGTGGCGTCGACGGCAGAGCCATCGGTATTAGTCGGGTAGGTTTTGAACAGAAAATCGATATTTAACGGTAATTCTGACGTAGCGGGATTAAACATCGGAGAAACAAAAGTATCCTGATTTTCCCCACTACCGGCGAGCACCGAGGTTTGATCGACTTCACTATTGCCATCCACACTGCTGATGTTGCAGCCAACCAAGCCCGCAGTTGCTGCCGCAATGGCCAGACCGAGAAACGTCTTGTTAACCATATTGCTACCTGTCGTATTGTTGTTATTAGTACTGTGAATGGATAAGGAGGCATCCATAGCCACAGCTATGAGAGGAATATAGTCTGCCAAAGCGCTCATACTCATCCCTCCAAAGTATGAATCCACCGAGAATGGCCGCTGCTTTTGTTAAGTTCTGTAACAAAAAAATCTACGCCTTGTCAGCGCCAAACCGGCCCGGCACCAGCTAGCTACAACCAAAAGTCTAGACAACAAACCGGCATTCAGAAAGAAATCAGGCAGGCCCTGTGGCCTGCCTGATAAAGTATGAAGTGAGCAACAGGGGGTCAGAACACGATGGTCTTGTTACCATGCAGCAGTACCCGATCTTCCAGATGGCTACGCACGCCGCGCGCCAACACCATTTTTTCCACGTCCTTGCCCAGCCGTACCATATCGTCCACGGTGTCGTTATGGCTGATCCGAATAACATCCTGGTCGATGATAGGGCCCGCATCCAATTCCTGGGTCACGTAATGACAGGTGGCACCGATCAACTTCACCCCACGATCGGCCGCCTGGTGATAAGGCCGCGCGCCTACAAACGACGGCAAAAAACTGTGATGAATATTGATTACCTGACCGATATACCGCGCACATAACTCTGGCGGCAAAATTTGCATATAACGCGCCAGTACGATGGTATCGGCCTTGTGTTCTTCCACGATCGCATTCACCCGGCGAAAATGTTCCGCCTTGTTGTCTTTATCAACCGGCACATGAAAAAACGGGATACCGTGCCACTCCACCAGCGAGCGCAAGGTGTCGTGATTGGAAATCACACAGGGGATATCACACATCAGTTCCTGGCTGTGCCAGCGGTGCAACAAATCGACCAGGCAGTGGCTGCCCTTACTCGCCATCAGAATGACTTTTTTCGCGCTGCCGGAGTCATTGATGTGCCAGTCCATATCGAACTCGGTGGCAATCTCCGCAAAACGACGGCGCAGCTCGTCAATCTCGAAGGGCAGCGACTCCGCCCGAATACAGTGACGCATAAAGAACCGACCGGTGGCCGCATCTGAATAATGATTGGCCTCAACAATCCAGCCACCCAGGCCGGAAAAAAACTGCCCCACCCGAGCAACAATTCCGACCCGATCTGGACAGGAAATCGTCAATCGATATACACGTTCCATAAGAATTCTGCCTGTTACCACGCTATGCTTAAAAATGTCTTGAACGGTTGTCAGAGCGAAGCGCACCAACAGCAGTACAAGCTGTTCGTTTGCCGCGCATCGACAGATAATATTTAACGCTGCCGGAAACCGTCTTGGTGAACCCATCATTGAAGGTACGCCGAGTTTAACCGCTAATCCGCTCATTGTATGTGCCTGGCAACAGACGGAGAGCATCATGGCCATTATCAGTTTTGATATGGGGCAACGAGTCATCACCCCAGAGCAGCCAACAGCCCGCAAGGTCGAGCGTACCGGGGCCATCAGCCCTGCCAGCGCTATCCACCCGAATGCCGGCAGCGAAACAACACCAGCGGGTCATAACCCACCCCGCAACCCAGCGATCCACCGCTATCAGCAACAGGATCGACAACAAGACAACACTCCCCGCCCGGTGCTGTACGTAGCCGAGCTGATGACCGTTTCACCCACCACCCTGCCAGCAACAGCCACCCTTGAAGAAGCCTGGTTATGCCTGCGCGAGCACCCCTTTCGCCACTTGCCGGTCGTTACAGAACAACGGATTCAAGGGCTGCTTTCTGACCGGGACCTGCTCACTTACTACGCCTCACCCGACCAACATCAATCCCCAGCAACACTGATGGCGATCGCCAGCCATCCAGTGATGTGCGTCGAAGCTCATACCGACATTCGCCAGGCCGCAGCGCTGCTGTGCGAACAACACATTGGTTGCCTACCCGTCGTTGAACATGACCTGATCACCGGCATTCTGACCCGTAGCGACTGCCTGAGAGCCCTCAGTCGTTACCCCGAAATCACCCTCTGGGTCTGACGGTCAATGCTTCGACACTGCACGTCCTGGCAAATGCAGCCATCAATGACCCGCCCAATAATCGCCCTCAGATTCCTTAACTCCGATGGCTTACATGCTGTTATTGCTGCAGTTTTTTTACCCGCAGCCTATAGTGATCAATACGACCGACGGCAGGAAATGACCACATCCATGAACAGCTATGAACTGATTCACCCCAAAACCCATCTGCGCGTACTGTCGCGCTACGAAATACAACAATTACGAGACGTCAGCAGTCAGGCTCACGACCTGGTACGGCGCTGCTGCTACGCGGTATTGAGTGCCGGTAGCCAGAACGACAGCTATGTTGAAATAGAAGCAGCCTATCAGCCGTTCGATATCCACTTTGAACAAGAAGATCGGGGCCTGGTATTACGACTGATCAACCCCCCGGCCAGCGCCTTTGTCGACAACGAAATTATTCGCGGTGTACGGGAGCAATTATTTTCTGTACTGCGGGATGTTCTCTACGCCCAGGATTCCATTATCAAAGCCCAGCGCTTTGACTTGAACAACAGCGAAGACATCACCAACGCCATTTTTCACCTGCTACGTAATGCCGATGTCTTACGGGCGGATCAGCTACCCAATCTGGCAGTATGTTGGGGAGGCCATTCCATTCCACGCAGCGAATACAAATACTGCAAAGAAGTCGGCTATCACCTCGGTCTGCGCGGGTTGGATATCGGTACCGGCTGTGGCCCCGGCGCGATGAAAGGCCCCATGAAAGGGGCCACCATCGGCCACGCCAAACAACACAACCGCAACGGCCGTTATATTGGCATTACCGAACCCGGCATTATCGCCACCGAAGCCCCAAACCCCATCGTCAACGAACTGGTGATTTTGCCAGACATTGAAAAACGCCTGGAAGCCTTTGTGCGCATGGCACACGGCATTGTTATTTTTCCTGGCGGGCCGGGGACTGCCGAGGAACTGCTCTACCTGCTGGGGATTCTCACCCACCCGGATAACGCTACCCTGCCGTTTCCGGTCATCATTACCGGACCAAAAGAGACAGAAGACTATCTGCAAGCGATCGACCGCTTTATCGGAACCACATTAGGCGCAAAAGCCCAGGCTCGTTACCAACTGATTATTGATGACCCACAAGCGGTCGCCCAGGCAATCAAAACCGGGATCCACGGCGTCAAGATCTGGCGGCAACAGCAAAAAGATGCCTACTTTTTTAACTGGTCATTACATATCGAAGCAGACTTCCAACACCCGTTCGATCCGACCCACGAAGCCATGGCAGCACTCAACCTGTCGCTAAAAGCACCAGGACACCAGCTGGCCGCCGACTTGCGCCGTGCCTTTTCCGGCATTGTTGCAGGTAACGTAAAAGCAGACGGCATCAAGCGGGTACAGGAGCATGGCCCCTACCTGTTGAATGGTGATCCGCAAATTATGGCCGAGATGGACGCCTTGCTGGCTCGCATGGTGGCTAACGAGCGTATGAAAATAACAGGGGAGTATACCCCCTGCTATAAAATTGCAACGGTTAATAATTAACGGAAAGAAAGCGGCCCGGCCAGAGCCGCCTTATCGGTTAATTAGTAATAACTCAACACATCAGTGATCCCGGTTGGGCCATACAGCTGTACGTCTTTCTGAACCACTTTCAGAGGCGTGATGACCACATCCCGTCCCTGTGTGTAACTTTGCTCATCGACAATCACTTTGTAAGCCTTGTTCAACGTCAGAGCTCTTTCACGACTTGGCATCAACAGATAGCTAATATCCGTTTTCAAGCGCTCAAACGCTTTTGGTTTCTTACTACCATCCGGGTTGAAAAACTTGTTGCGAACTTCATCGTTTGTTCTGAACTCGTTACCCGTTGGATTGTGCTCCAGATAAAAAGCGTATTCTCCCTGACCGTCTTCACGGACATGATCCTTAACGCCTTCAAAGCCTTTTTCCATCCAATGGTACCAGCCATTCTGGAATGAATGCCCGGAATCCAGTTTGCGCGTAAAGGCGAAAGTTGAGTCATTGGTCGCCCCAATACCGGAGTGGCAGCCAACACAGAAGTAGTTTTCTTCGTAACTTTGTGGTCTTAGGTCACCGGCCTTGTCTTCAATAAATCCTTGATACACCCAGCCCAGAGGAACAATCAGGCCTTCTTCCATATTACCAATAACCGTTTTGGTACGTTCCGGGAAGTCGTAGCGTTCTTTCTCTTCTTTTTCCACATAGCGCTGCAAATTAAAATAAGTGCGCCAGCTGGCTTTACGGCCATATCGAAGCTCTTTCATCCGTGGAGCAATACTGGTTTTACCCTGATCATCCACATCGATATAACGCACGGTATGTACAAACTCTGTTCCTTCTGGATATAAACGTGCCGCCAAATGCACCTGTTTATTTTCCAGCTGTTTTTTGGCCTGACCCACATAGCTCATATAGATTTTGTCAAGTGGGGCCCATTCATAACGAATTAGATGGCTTTTACCGAGCTTTCCATCTTTATTCAGATCAACGCCATAGCGATTTTCATCCACTTCAGGAATAACCACATCCTGCTGCTTCATCAGGCTTTCCACAATGGCCAGGTTGATTATGTAGGTTTCCTGATCATATTCCCCCGGCTTGAGTTCACGAAACGCCTCAGGCAAACGAATCAACACGTCGTCCGTTGAACCGTTGGTTGGCATAAAGGTACCCAGAAACGGATAGTAAGCAAATACACGCCAGCCTGTCGGGTTGCCAGAAGGGTCATGATCAAATCCCTGATTATCAAAATCGAACCAGACATCCGGGATATAGCCATCCCATTGACCGTTTTTGTTGCGATCCCATTCTGCAGGGACATTCTTCAATTTCTCTGCCAGATAAATCTCACCATTATGACTGGAATAATTATCGTGCCTTACATAATTAAGAATTTCATCATCGGTTATTTTTTCAATTGCCTTCGTACGGTCTTTGAATACATTTTCCCAAGAATTATGCACTCCTGGTTCTGGCATGTTATAAGCAACCTGAACATCTATATCACTAAAATAGTTAGGTTCTTTACTTGCGGTATGACAAGCATAACAAGGATTATAAGATCCACTGTCATCTACCGGGTCGGTATAACACTGAGGTAGTAAATAAGGAGTCTTGTTATCAAGGCGATCCGCGGTCAGGTAATCACTCACCTGCTTTTTTACAAGACTGCTATTTGACGAGGTTTCAGCAACGACATCAAACGCTAGTAATCCAGCAACCATAGAACCGGACGTTAACAACAAATGGAAAATTCTCACAACAACCTCACAAACAGAAAAAGGGCGGGTCTCCCCGCCCTTATAAACTCATACTGATATTATTACTCAGCGATACCAGGGAAAGGACCAACATAACCGGTATAAGCCATGTCTTCACCAGCACCTGTGTCCATATCGCGATCAGACTCACCATATGGATGCTGAATAACCGACATCAGATAAGCCCAGCCATTGATGTTCGGATACCAGTAAGGAGACGTGGTTTCTGCACCGTAAGGCGTAGTCTGGATACGAGTCAGTGATTCATCATCAAACTCATAAGACCAGATCACATCATTCTGGTGACCAGAACCCGTGTCTTCACCGATAATCAGCTTGTCGTAGCCAGACATGTACGTCACGTTGTCCGGGTTGGCGATGCCATCAATATGACAAGAGTTGTTATCTGCGAAACCAGTCACTTGCTCTGACTCAGAAACAGGAACACCTTCTACCAGTGAGTACATAGAGTTGGCAACGTAGTCAGAGCCGATGTCTGTATCTGCTGCTACATCCAACTGATAGACGATGCCACAATCATTGCTTTCAGCCAGCTGAATGTCACCGCTGCTATCGCTCATGCCACTACCAACACTGGACATGCCAACGTACAACTTGCTACGAGTTGGATCGAACGTGACGCCTTCTTCTTTCTTGAATTCGATGGAAGCACCTTTTATCGCAGCATAACGACGGGTTTCCATACGAGAGGCCTGAGTTTCCATACCTTCGATCACTTTCAAACACTCAGCGCCACCGCTAGCAGTATCCACGTAAGTGAAGCCGTCAGTTGCGCAAGCACCATCCGTGACATCTTCGCTGTCAAACAGGTCAGTGAAGGTCAGCTGTTCTTGTGTATCAGTACCAACAACATAAGGTTTCACATCATCATCAGATGCGTGGCCCAAGTCGATCCAGCTGATGTCTGCCGTTCCGCCATTATCAGCAGAAGTCTGTGTCCACTTGGCGGCGTACAAAGTACCAGCGGTCAGATCACCAGCGGTATCCGCAACAAACATATAGAGGCCAACGTTGGTGCCGTCATCTGTCATATAAGTTGTTTTGGAGTCTGGCATTACATAAGCCAGCTCAAATGCCAGACGACCCATGGCGTAATGCTTGGTCAGATCGGTAGATGCATCTTCAGAGACTTCGATTTCGATATTCCAGCCGTAAAAGTACGGGTTCCAGGAAGCTTCGTCCTCGTAGTAGGACAGCATGCTACGTTGGCCGCTATCCGGGTTACGGGCATTCGGTTCATATTCTTCAGAGGCCAGGTGAGTGGTCCATGGAGTAACAGAAGCTGCACAATGTACCCAACCACCGTTCACACCAGACTGATCAATCTGCTTCATACTTTTAACAGACAGAGCGCCAGTATCGTCATCCTGATTCAGTTCCATCAGGAACATGGCTCCAGGAGTAGATTCCATTTGAGAAACAGAGAACAACTTGTCACCGATAGGCAACAGTGACGTGTGTTCGTTGCTGTTGGTGACGTTGATGCTACCGTCATTGCTCTGAAGAACAGTACCGGTTTCGTTGATCAATTGGCCAAAGGTCACACCATTGTAATCAGTACCAGAACGAGCCAACAGATTGAAGGATCCACCAAAAGTTCCTTCGCCAACAATCGCTGAAGAAGCGAAGATAGCGCGCTTGTCAGCATCAGTTGCTGGAGCGCTTACACCCACAAACGTCAGCTCGGTACCATAAGTTGCAGTCGTATGATCTGCCGCTGTTAAATCTTCACCATCAGTACCTGGATCACCCTTGTCACCGTCAGCACCAGCAACGCCGTCTTTGCCATCGTCGCCATCTGAACCACAAGCAGCCAGACCAGTAGCCAGAGCGGCCATCAGCAATGCCTGCAGCAGTTTGTTTTTCTTGAATTCCATAACGCACTCTCTCATCGATTGTTTATAGAGGTCTAAGTGCGGCATAGGCTAGTCGCAGAAAATGACAACTTGAATGAGCTTTTATGTCAGAAAGAAGACGTTATTGTGACAGCTATTAATAACGAATTTGACGTCGATACACTCCTATGACGCGTTTGTACTGGAGCTTTATTGAGGTATCAATGGTGCAATCTGCCGGCTATGGTTGCCAAAAACGACCTCAGATTCCAGGGTACTCAACCTTCGGACAAGAGCATCTTCTCAAGATGGCCAACTGGATGCAGAAGGGAGAAATGGCCCGTTGCTCGTGGCTTCAGATATGAATCGTCAGGCTACCCCACCACCACTAGGGGTGGTGATTCTGTTCCTCTGCCAGTTCTCCTGTGCGATTAGCCAACCCCAGCGACTGCCCGAAATTCTGGGTCTTTACCTTGCGCTGTAACATCGATTGGTTCTCTTCGCTTATCAATTCCCAGGCGGACAGCGGCCCCGCCAAAACACGAACGATTTCATCCTGAGTGAGTGAAGATGGTGTCATTGGTTGCTCCGGTATCCGCAGTAAAAAACAAAAAACCCGGCGCTGTTAACACAGGGCCGGGTTATTCAATCAGAACAGCGTGATCAGCTCACTTCTTTCGCGGCAATACGCGCCGCCCATTCGATCGGGCCGGTCATGTGTACCGATTCACCTTTGGTATCGACAGCAACGGTGACGGGCATATCCACCACGTCAAACTCGTAGATGGCTTCCATACCCAGATCCGCAAAACCCAGCACTTCCGCACCCTTGATCGCCTGGGAAACCAGGTAAGCCGCACCGCCGACGGCCATCAGGTACACGGCTTCGTTGTCCTTGATGGCTTCAATCGCGATCGGGCCACGCTCGGATTTACCGATCATGCCCAGCAGTCCGGTTTGTTCAAGGATAGTACGGGTAAACTTGTCCATCCGGGTGGCTGTGGTCGGGCCAGCAGGGCCAACTACTTCGTCGCGAACCGGATCAACCGGGCCAACGTAATAGATAAAGCGACCTTTCAGATCGACCGGCAGTTCTTCACCACGGGCCAGCATTTCGACCATACGTTTGTGAGCGGCATCCCGGCCGGTCAGCATCTTGCCAGACAGCAGTACGGTTTCACCGGTTTTCCAATCCTTGACGTCTTCCGGCGTTACGGTGTTCAGGTCAACGCGGCGAACACTGTCACCAACTTCCCAGCTGATTTCCGGCCAGTCTTCCAGCTTTGGCACTGGCAGCGAGGCAACCCCGGAACCATCCAGCACAAAATGGGTGTGACGGGTTGCCGCACAGTTAGGAATAATGGCTACCGGCTTGTTGGCGGCATGGGTCGGATAATCCGCCACTTTCACATCCAGAACCGTGGTCAGACCACCCAGCCCCTGAGCGCCGATGCCCAGCTTGTTGACCTTATCGAACAACTCCAGGCGCAGTTCTTCGGCACGATTACTGGCACCACGCGCCTGCAGTTCCTGGATATTGATTGGCTCCAGCAGCGATTCCTTGGCAATTTGCATGGCTTTTTCAGCCGTGCCGCCAATGCCGATACCCAACATGCCCGGCGGACACCAGCCAGCCCCCATAGTCGGAATCTGCTTCAGTACCCATTCAACCACATCGTCGGACGGGTTCAGCATGGCGAACTTGGATTTGGCTTCGGAGCCGCCACCCTTGGCTGCGACATGCACGTCGACGGTATTCCCCGGCACCAGTTTCATATGAATAACCGCCGGCGTGTTGTCCTTGGTGTTGACCCGCTTGCCGTCCGGATCCGCCAGTACCGAAGCACGCAAGACGTTGTCCGGGTTCAGGTAAGCACGACGAACCCCTTCGTTACACATGTCTTCGACCGACATGTCGCTTTCAAATTTGACATCCATACCAATGGTCAGAAAAACGGTAACGATACCAGTATCCTGACAGATCGGACGTTTGCCCATGGCACACATACGAGAGTTGATCAGAATCTGCGCCATGGCGTCTTTGGCGGCCTTGGACTCTTCACGCTCGTACGCTGCGTGAACGGCGTCGATAAAGTCTTTGGGGTGGTAGTAGGAAATGTACTGCAGCGCATCAGCGACGCTTTGGATCAGGTCTTCTTGCTTGATCACTGTCATGGCGAGTTCTCTCTCTGTGCTCTCTCTCGGGTGCCCTGGCTCCGTCTTGCGACAAAACACTCAGCAGTGATATGCGCCAGACCGATGCTGGCGCGAACGGTGGCCGATTGTACCCGAAGGAACAAGCGGCTCAAATGCGATCGACAGGCGCCTTTAGTCAAATGTCAGGGTTTGGTCGCGGCCGGAGTGTGCAGTGTGGTGATACGCGACTCCACCTGACGCAGCTGCTTGCGTAAGGTCTCAATCTCTTGCTGACGATTGGCCAGGGATTCTTTCAGGATGGCGACGCTACGCCCCGTCATTTGTACCGCCTCGCTGTTCTGGGCAATACGCAACTCGGATTCCGGCAAGGACAGCAGTGCCGCTTCGGCGGAAGATACTCGCTCCGACAGCGCGCTGCTGGCCAGCTGCTGCTGCTCCAGCGTCGCTTGCTGCGTGGTCAGACTGGCCTGTAGCTTGTCGGCCTCGGACTTGAGTCTTTTGACAGTCGCCACATTGCTCGCTATGGCTTTTTCATTACTGGCGATCATGCCCTTGTTACGCTTATTGGCAACATCCCACAGCTTGCGAATTTCAGAATCATGTTCTTTCAGCAGCACCTTGAGCGCATCGAGTGACAAACTGGCGTTTTCGCCAGTAACCGACAAACGCTCATTTAGTTGTTGCAGATTAACCGACTGCTGCTGAAGGGTCTGTCTGGCCGCCAGCAGCTCGGTCTGCATCGTCTGCACCAGGGTATAAAGATACCCGGCGGCGGCGAGACCAAGCAGAGCCAGCAACAGTGCCACAGCCACCAGCCCGGCCCCAGCGGACTTGCCTGTTGTGTTGGCAGACCCGGCTGCCGCCGGTGAACGCCGCGATTTATTTTGCCGCTGACGCATTTCAATATCGTCTTTCGAGGGTTTGATGTCGGGTATAAGCGGTTCTTTAACGTTGTCCATTAGGATTTCCGGAACTGGCGATCAGGAGATAAACGGCCCGCAGTATACAAACATTAACGCTGAAATACCGACCGCAGCCGGGAATTTTCATGCCTGACCAGAGTATCAGACACACCTGTAGAGCCAGAATTCATCCTTTCCATAATAGTGATTCACTATTAGCAACACATAGCCGCTCCGGCCGCTCCGGTGTTATCATGCTGCGACTTCGGAAGGCGGGATGGAGCCGTTGAATTATTTTTATAAAGCCCCATCTACACCCCTGAATGCAACCACCTAGCCTGATAATGGAGAACGCTCATGGCCTTCGAACTTCCCGCTCTGCCATACGAAAAAACTGCACTGGAACCTCACATCTCTGCAGAAACCCTCGATTTCCACTACGGTAAGCACCACAACACCTACGTCACCAAACTGAATGGTTTGATTGGTGGTACTGAATTTGAAGGCAAGACTCTGGAAGAAATCATCAAGACTTCTTCTGGCGGCGTATTCAACAACGCAGCCCAAATCTGGAACCACACCTTCTACTGGAACAGTCTGGCACCGAATGCCGGTGGTGCACCGACTGGCGCTATCGCCGACGCCATCAACGCTGCGTTTGGTTCATTCGAGGAATTCCAGACCAAATTCAACGATATGGCGGTGAACAACTTCGGTTCCAGCTGGACCTGGCTGGTGAAAAAGGCAGACGGCACACTGGATATCGTCAACACGTCCAACGCTGCTACCCCGATCACTGAAGAAGGTCTGACGCCGCTGCTGACCGTTGACCTGTGGGAACACGCCTACTACATCGACTATCGCAACGTACGTCCGGATTACCTGAAAGGTTTCTGGGCATTGGTGAACTGGGAATTTGCGAACGCTAACTTCGCTGCCTGATCACTGCATTGATAAAAAAGGGAGCCTCGGCTCCCTTTTTTGTTGGCTTGTTTTTTTATTAACTGGCCGCCTTTTCTTCCTTACCTTTTTCAGCCCAGTGGCGGCTACGCTACAGGAGTCTCAATGCAACTGTTACTCGCCTCATCATCTCGCTATCGTCGCCAGCAACTGGCACAGTTGGGTATTCCATTCGAATGGGCCAGTCCAGATATTGATGAAACCCCATACGTCGATGAAACCATCGATGCCTATGTCCAGCGTCTGGCGGAACAAAAAGCCCAAGTCATGGCGGCGCAATACCCGCAGCACTGGATTATCGGCAGCGATCAGGCCTGTTCACTGAATGGCGCGGTAGTCAGCAAACCGGAAAACCATGACAACGCCCGCCAGCAACTGCTGGCCAGCGCCGGGAAGACCATTCGTTTTTCGACCGGTATTGCACTTTGGCATCAAGGTAAAACAAGCAGTGCCGTTGAGCACTTTGATGTGCAATTTCGGGCTCTGTCAGCCAATGAAATTGAAGATTACCTGAGACTGGAGCAACCCTACGATTGTGCTGGCAGCTTCAAGGTCGAAGGCCTCGGCATCCATTTATTTGAAGCCTTGCATGGGCGGGACATCAATAGCCTGATTGGGCTGCCATTAATCCGCGTATGCGACTTAATGAGAGCAGCAGGACTGAACCCGCTGCAGTTGGCAGCCTCCGCGCCGCGTGAGCAAACCCATTAACGATTGGTTGGACGACCACTAAACAGTCGATCAAGCGACGCATCAATACTGTCTGCACCGAGCTGATCCGATACATCAAATTCCCAGATACCGTTGTATTTTTCACGGGTCAGATCACGGGAGGTCTCAGCGTTATTAACAATGGTCGGACGTAAAAACACCATCAGATTACTTTTGACATGTTCGCTACTGGATGAGCGGAACAACCAGCCCAGCACCGGAATATCCCCCAGCCAAGGCACCTTGCTTTCACTCTCGATCACGTCATCACGAATCAGGCCGCCCAGGACGATGGTTTCCTGATTACCAGTCAGAATCATGGTTTTGATCGATCGTTTGTTAGTAATCAGATCCGCACTGCCCGACACCGAGGTGGCCGATACGGATTCTGCCGTAGCTTCCACTTCCAGACGAATATCCGTGCCGTCATGAATGTGTGGCTTCACTTTCAGCGTCACACCAACATCTTCACGGGTGATGGTGGTGAAAGGATTGGAATTGGTCGACGACGACGTCGAGCCAGTAATAAACGGCACGTTCTGGCCGACAATGATTTCCGCTTCCTGGTTGTCCATGGTCATGATGCTGGGGGTCGACAGCAAGTTGGTATTACTGTCACTCTGCAATGCCTGCAAGATCACGCCGAAGTCCAGCACACCGTTATTCTCACTGTAACCACCAACCGTCAGGCCACTGCCAATGGCACTGGCATACGACCCGGACGCAACACTGGTGGCGATGGTACTGAGCGACGGCCCGGCGTCGCTGAAATTGGTCATGGATACCGGGTTGTCCAGATCACCAGAAACCCATTGCACGCCCAGTGCATCGTTCACATCACCCGTCACTTCAACAATCGCCGATTCAATCAACACCTGGGCACGGCGTACATCCAGTGACGCGACCAGTTCCTGAATCTCTTTCATCAATGACGGCTCGGCACGCACTACCAGGGCGTTCAGTTCTTCATCGGCGTGGATACCGACAGAACCCTTCACTTGCTGGGCATCCTTGTCGTTACTGCTCACTTCACCCATCAGGTTTTTGAGCAGATCCGCCAGCTTGGTGGCATCGGCGTACTGCAGCCGAATCACCTGGGCACTGCCGCTGAAATAGGATGGCTGGTCAAGCTGCTCGATCAGATGGCGAATACGTTCGCGAGCCGTTTTTTCGCCCTTGATAATCAGCCGATTGCTGCGCTCGTCGGCCACCACCCGAATGCTGCCAGCGGTATTGTTATTATCGCCATTACCCTGGGAAACCTTGGAGGGGTCCAGGCTTTGTAACATGGTAACGACATTGCCGACCCAGGCTTCTTTGAGTTGCACCACTTCCAGTTCTTCACTGCCGGACTTATCGAGGCGATCGATAATCTGCTCGATGCGCTGAATATTCATGGCATGATCTGAAATGATCAGCGCGTTGGCGGATTTGACCCCGGCCAGATGGCCGTATTTGGCCACCAACGGGCGCAAAATAGGCACCAGATCCAGCGCCGGTGTATTCTTGATCATGATTACCTTGGTAAGCATTTCCTGGCTGTCATTGGCCGATTGGGTGTTCAGGTCACGACCAACCTGTTTCACCTCGTTCTGTTGGACAATCAGCACCACATCTCCGGCTGGTACGGCGGCATAACCGTGCACCTGCAACACCGACAGAAACAGCTCATACACGCCGCTGGAATCCATCGCCTCACTGGTCAGGACATTAACCTTGCCCTTGACACGCGGATCGACCACAAAGCTTTTTCCGGTAATATCCGCCACCTGGCTGATAAAGGCGCCGATATCGGCTTCTTTCAGATTGATCTGCCAGCTCTCCTGAGCACTGACGGTAAAGCTCAGTGATAACAAGACAGCCACTACCCAATGTTTGAACACACCCATATCCTTAATTCAGCCTGTGGTTAACGGTGAAACGATCATTGCCGCGCTGTACTTCGATACGCACGCTATCGGTATTTTGCAAATCAGCCAACAGGCTCTGATCACTGGCGGGGTCTCCGAGTGACTGGCCGTTGATCGACAACAGCAGATCACCTGGCCGGAGTTTGAACTGCATCAGCGGCGAACCGGGTTGCACCCGATAGCCCAAACCATCCCCTTGCGGCTCCAGCCCCATGCGTCCCAGCGCTTCAAGCGGATCATCCTCCAGTTCAGACGTCGCCAGATCGACAAATTCAGTGGCATTACGGATCTTGCCAAAACGCTCCTTTAACGAACCGGAACGCCCGCTAGAGGCACTCGGGTTGCCCCTGTCAGTATCGTCACGAGGGACAATCCGCACATCCGAGCCACGACTTGTCTGCTCGTCAAATTTGAGGGTTTCCAGCTTGCCCACCGTATCCAGAATGACTTTGTCCGAATACACACCGGCCAGCCGGGTACGGCCTTGAACGGCATCCCCCATCCGATAAAACTCCCCAGCCCGACCCGCCGCAGAGATGATGGCACTGGAGTATTCCTCTCGCGAGGACTGATTAACCCCCAGCAGGGTCAGCTTCAGGCGGGTATCCGGTGCTTCCACTTCTTTTTGTACCACCACTGGAGCGACCGCCGTTGCTTCACCGAACAGGTGATAGGCTGCGGTTCCCCGCACATGACCATCTGCCGCCTCAGCATTACCTTGAACGGGCGCTTTTAATACCAGCGGTGCCGGGGCGGCCACCAGCCACACCAGCTGTGCTGCCTGCCAGCTCAATAACACCGTCAGCATCAGCTTGCCCGCCAGCAATATCCATTTTTGCCACAGCAACAGCTCTACCACATTCTTATCCAAATCGACTGCTCCGAATCGGCGCCCAGGTTATAGAATCTTTCGTGACACTTCAAAAACCACGGTATCCACATCGGCTTTGTCTGGCCAGGTTTGCCCTAACACATCAAACATGCGACGTCGTATCGCCACTCCACCCCAGCCATCCGGCTGGATAAACCCTTGTACCAGCTTCTGGCCTTCCATTGACGTCACATCCAGTACCGCACGTTCTTTATCCATCCTCAGAACCCCAACCAGCATCGGCACCTCAGCCGTCACCCGTTTGCGTTGTACCGGAAAAACCGCCGCACCACCACTGAAAACCAGGCGGCCATCCAGTGCCGTCAGCTGCCGGGTATCCAGCTCAATCACGGCAGCCACATCATTGGCTTCGAGGTTGCCAGACAGATCAAGCTGCAATGGTTTCAGTAACGGCTTCAATAAATCAGTATCAACAAAACCGTCCAGCCCGGTGACATGTAACTGCTGATCGGCCTCCAGGCGCACCAGACCATTCATTCGGATCGCAGGTGCTGTCAACGTCAAGTCAACTTCAGCCGCTGCCGTCAACAACGCCCAGGGCGACAACTGCCACTCCGCATCAATGGGGCCAAGTTGTCGTTGCTCGGCCTGGAGATGACCATGCCAGAGTGTGCCGGTTACTGACCGAACATCGACCGGTAAATTCCGCACATCAGGTTCCAGCATGCGCCAGACGAAGTGTAATGGCGCATTGATGGCCAGAAATACAAGAAAGGTAAACAGGCCGAGAAGCAGGTACCAGCGAGTTGCCCAAATGGCTGCAAACATGATGATGATGGTGTCCGTATCGCTATAAATTGCGTGTCATTCTACTGACAGGGCGCCGGAGTCTAAAGCGAAGTTATGACATCCATGTAACAATTACGCAGTGTATCGGTAACAAGTGTTCAGCTTGCGTCTGATAAACCTTTCACTGCGCGCCTCATAACACGATTCACGCCACATCGTGCAACAAGCGCTGTTGCAGTGTGCGGTCTCCAGCGATCAGCCGTTCCTTTTGGGGTCGGCTCAACCGTTTCGCTCGGTATTCGACTTTCAGTGCCACCGACTTGCTCGGCAACAACCAGCTAAAATCCAACTGCAAGGGTGCCTTGCCTCGCAACGCCCGCGCAGCACGCACGCTACCGGAGTTGTGCTCGTGAAAGCGCCGAATCACATTCGTCGTAACGCCGCAGTACAAGGTGTTGTGGCGGGTACGAATAAAATACAAAAACCAGCCCGCGTCAGGAGCAGATTCAGTGGCAGGTTTGATATCAGAGGAACCTTCTGCCAGGTCGGCGTCATAATTTACCTGATCTGCCGGTATACTCAGTCGCGCTACACTGTTTGCTGCCATAAAATCGGTATAAACCCCAAAAAGGTCATTGCGTTATCCACTATGGCCCCTCACAGCCCGCCAAGGAGTTTTTAATGCACCCGGGTCGCCCGCTGTTTCGCGAACCAGTCAGTGGCCTCACCCACCTTGCCGGTGCGCTGTTTGCCATTGTTGCGCTGTGCATTCTGAGTGTCCAGGCAACGCTACATGGCAGCATCTGGCATATTGTATCGTTCAGCGTATTTGGCACCACCATGCTGCTGATGTTCGCCAGCAGTGCGGTCTATCACCTGTCATATGGTTCCGAGCAATGGATTGCCTGGCTCAAACGGATTGATCATATCGCCATTTTTTTACTGATCGCCGGTACTTATACGCCGGTTTGCCTGGTGCCTCTCCACGGCACCACTGGCTGGTGGCTGCTTGGCACCGTATGGCTACTGGCGCTGCTTGGCGTGGCGCTGAAGCTCTTCTGGATCACCGCACCACGCTGGCTGTCTACGCTGGTGTATATCGCCATGGGCTGGCTGATCATGGTCGCTGCCCAGCCAGCAATAGAGCGTATTCCAACCGGTGCGTTGATCTGGATGGCCTGTGGCGGTGTTTTTTATACCATAGGCGCGGTTATTTACGCCTGCAAATGGCCAAACCCCTGGCCTGACACCTTTGGCTTCCACGAAATCTGGCATTTATTTGTGATTGCTGGCGTATTCTGTCATTTTTGGGCCATTGCCTTTGGCCTCGCGGATTTACCCGTAGCAAACATCGCTCCAGTGATGTCTGCGGCATCCCATCCCGACGCCACTGGCTGACATTTTTATAACCAACAGAACGCCATGACTGACTCCGAAACCGAACTGGACATCTCCAGCCGCCTCTCCGTCCCGCTGCATCAGATCGAATTACTGGCCATCCGCGCCCAAGGGGCTGGGGGCCAAAATGTTAACAAGGTATCCAGCGCCATCCACCTGCGCTTTGATATTGGTGCATCGTCCTTGCCTGCTTATATCAAGGAGCGCCTTGCCAATACCTCCGACAGTCGTATCAGCAAAGACGGTATTATTGTGATCAAGGCGCAGCAACACCGCACCCAGGAAAAAAACCGTCAGGATGCGCTGGAGCGCCTGGCCGAGCTGATCCGCAAGGCAACCGTTGTTTTGCCACCCAGAGTCGCCACCCGACCCACCCGCTCGTCACAGCGTAAACGGGTCGATCAGAAAACCCGGCGCGGGCAGATCAAAAACCTGCGCGGTAAAGTCGGTAAGGTCGACACCTGAGTCTGTCGGGCTTAGGGGGCGTTCTCAATTAGTTAACGCGTCCTGTTATGGAGCAAAAATCCATCAGGCAAGGCGTTAAACGCAGAGAATGGTGGGCCCTTTTCAAGTTCAACAACACCGCATGATGGATGTTTAACCATAACCCTTCGGGCTGAGGGCTGCTCTACGGCGGAAAAGCTGAATCTGGCTCTTTTTTGAGCAAATTCTGGTTAAATAAAACCACTATTCGCCTCAAATTTGCGCACAAATCGCTCAAACCAGTCTTTCCCTCGTGACGAACGCCTACGTCCGACAGGCTCCTAAAAAGGCATATAACATGCCACGAGCAAGGAAAGAACAAGGCAACAAGCAGTGCCCTAAGGGCACCGGATTAAATAGATATCCCCTTATGGGTTGTTGCGTCTGATCCAGTTCCCGAAGGCTTCGGGCAGGTCGCACCACGGGTATTCGATACAGCTGCCCATGGGATGTATCCCGGTATTGATTTATTATCTGGCAACAACCAATCAACCAGATATGCCCCTTCTTTTCAAAACAACAGGCACCAGAGTCGGTTTTAACCCTTCCATAGAAGCCTTTGCAAAACAGTCTCATCCAACTACGACCACCGCACTAATTAATATATTAACTTATTGACATCCAAAGCCTCTGCGGCAAAACTACTTAACATATACATTAAAATGAATTCGTCCTGAAAAGCCGGATTCTGGTGATTTTCAGAGTACCGCAGCCTGGTGTTCTGAATGCGCCTCCCAATAAGAAACCGATTTGGAGAACCCGCCATGAGGCACAGCCGCATCCTGAAGGATGGCGTTGCAACCGACCTGGTCACCGCTACTGATAGCACACAAAACATGAAGGCCAACCAGTGGCTGCCAGCCACCATCGGCACCGTGTTTGGTATCGCCCTGAACGACAAGGCGCTGTACGCCAAACTGGAGCCATCGTTCCATGAAAAGCCTCATGTGAATCCGCCAACGCGCCCGGTTCTGCACATTAAAACCGCCAACACCCATATTGGTTACGGTGCGCCCATTCCGACGCCAGCCGATGGCACGGCTATTTATGCAGGCCCGTCCATTGGTGTTGTGATCGGCAAACAGGCAACCCGTGTCAGTACTGAGCAGGCGTTCGAGTACATCAGTGGTTACACCGTGGTTAACGAAGTATCACTGGCTGAAAATTCCTTTTACCGTCCGGCGGTAAAAGCCAAGTGCCGAGATGGCTTCTGCCCGATTGGCCCATGGATAGTGGATGCTGATGACGTCACTGATGTAGCAGCACTGGCCATCAAAACCTTTATCAATGGTGAGCTGACCCATACCACCAGCACCGACCGGTTGCGTACCGGTATTGCTGAACTGGTGAGTTACCTCAGCAGCTTTATGACGCTGGAAGCCGGTGATCTGATCATCGCCGGTACACCAGAGCGCACGGAACAGCTGGCATTAAAAGCCGGAGACACGGTTGCCATCGAGATTGAAGCCATCGGCCGCCTGGAAAACCCAGTGATGGTTGAGACTGGCAGTGAATCAAATAGCAAAACCGAACTGGCCTGAGAGGAGCACACTGATGAAACGCGCACGTATTCTGTTCAACGGCCAGGTCACGGCAGTTACCGTTAATAACAACAATGACGCCCTGCTGGCGGATGGCACTATCATCGCCGAAGCTGACGCCAACTGGCTGCCACCTTGCGACGGCAAGATGTTTGTTCTGGGTCTGAACTACGCTGACCACGCGGCCGAGCTGGCGTTCAAGGCACCAGAAGAGCCTCTGGTGTTCCTGAAAGGTCCCAACACCCTGCTGGGCCACCGTAAAAACACCTATCGCCCAGATAACATCGACTACATGCACTACGAGTGTGAGCTGGTGGCGGTGATTGGCAAAACCGCCAAAAACGTTTCCCGCGCAGACGCCATGGACTATATCGGTGGTTATACCGTCGGTAACGATTACGCCATCCGTGACTATCTGGAAAACTACTACCGCCCGAACCTGCGCGTTAAGAGCCGCGATACTTGCACGCCGCTTGGCCCTTATATCATCGATGCCGCTGAAGTCGCCGACCCGCACAACCTGGCCCTGCGCACCTATATTAACGGTGAGCTGAAGCAGGAAGGTTCAACCAAGGACATGGTGTTTAACATCCCGTTTCTGGTCGAGTATCTGAGCACCATCATGACGCTGGAACCGGGCGACATGATCTTCACCGGCACCCCGGAAGGTCTGGCTGACGTACAGCCCGGCGACGAGATTGTGACCGAAGTAGAAGGTGTTGGCCGTCTGGTGAATTACATCATCAACGAAAGCCAGTATCTGCAATCGCTGTAAACCGATCGCCAAAGACATCGGCCGCAAGCGCCCCTACCTGCCCGGACACATCCCATCGCGGGAGGGGGCTTGCCCCGAATAATACGGCACACCACCTCTAACAGGAGTAAGAAGCTGCCCCGAGCCGCTTCGATAAGAAAAATATGCTCTCAGACGACATCATCAAAGACTGTGCGGCCCAGTTAAACCAGGCTGAGAAAGATCGCCAGCAAATCCGTCAGATTTCGCTGCAATACCCGGACATTACCATCCCGGATGCCTACAAAGTACAAAGCGAATGGCTGAAGCTGAAACTGGCCGAAGGCCGCAAGATCATCGGCCATAAAATTGGCTTGACCTCCCGCGCCATGCAAATGTCCTCCCAGATCAACGAGCCGGATTACGGCACCCTGCTGGACGACATGCTGTTTCAGGACGGTGGCGACATCCCGACCGATCGTTTCATTGTGCCGCGTATCGAGGTGGAACTGGCGTTTATTCTGGCCAAGCCCCTGAGCGGCCCTAACTGCACTATCTTCGATGTCTACAACGCCACCGACTATGTGGTGCCAGCGCTGGAATTGATCGACGCCCGCTCACAGTCCATTGACCCCGACTCCGGCCGTCCGCGCAAGGTCTTCGACACCATCTCGGATAACGCCGCCAACGCCGGGATTATCCTTGGAGGCCGCCCGATCAAACCAATGGACGTCGACCTGCGCCGAATCGGTGCCATCATGTACCGTAATGGTGTGATTGAAGAAACCGGTGTCGCCGCTGGTGTTTTGAACCACCCGGCCAACGGCGTCGCCTGGCTGGCCAACCGCCTGCACCCGTATGGCATAACGCTGGAACCGGGGCAGATTATCCTGGGTGGTTCATTTACCCGTCCGGTCGCCGCCCGCCAAGGTGACACTTTTCAGGTCGATTATGGCGAGCTCGGGCAAATTAGCTGCTACTTCAAATAATGGCGACGGCGCAGGAGCGCGGGAGCCAGGAACACCAGAATCGAAGGCTGGCTGCAGGCTTCGATTCCCAATCAAGGAGACGGTATGTCTGCCCCAATCAATACGTTCAAACAAGCGATCCAGACAGGCGAACAGGCCCAGATCGGCTTATGGCTCGGACTGGCCAACAGTTACACCGCCCAGCTGATTGCCGGAGCCGGTTTCGACTGGTTGTTAATCGATGCGGAACACGCCCCTAACGACCTGCAGACCATGCTCGGGCAATTGCAGGCGATGGCACCGTATCCGGTCACACCGATCGTACGGCCGGCCTGGCCAGATACCGTGCGCATTAAGCAGATCCTCGACCTTGGTGCCCAGACCATTCTGGCTCCGATGGTGGAATCCGGCGAGCAGGCGGCCGAAGTCGTTGCTGCTACCCGTTACCCGCCCCAGGGGATTCGCGGTGTGGGTAGCGCGTTGGCACGGGCCTCGGAATTCAACCGTACCGCCCAATACCTGCACACCGCCAACGACCAGATGTGCGTGCTGATCCAGATTGAAACCCCACAAGGTGTGGCAGCGTTGGATGATATTCTGGCTGTCGAAGGGGTTGATGGCGTGTTTATTGGCCCGTCTGATCTGAGTGCCTCCATGGGCCATATCGGTAACCCGGCCCATCCAGACGTACAGGCGGTGATTGAAGCATCCATCGTCAAAATCGTCGCCGCAGGCAAAGCGCCTGGCATTCTGATTGCCGACAAGGCACTGGCAAAACGTTATATTGAGTTGGGTGCCTTATTTGTCGGTGTCGGCACGGATACCGGCTTGATGGTGAAGTCCACCACCGAACTGGCGGCTGAATTCAAGGCGACCATTGCAGCGCCGAAGCAGGAAAAAGGCTCGGTGTATTAACCGCCGCGTCAGACCTCCGGTCTCCGAGCCGGATGTTCCCACGCAGAACGTGGGAACAAGAGGACACAATAAAAAATCAACCAGAAGCAACTATGCCCGTTAATCACCTGAACGAATGGATTCCCAATATCGTTATCGGTCAGGACTACGACCGCCATTACGAAAATGCCAGTCTCCACTTCGATGTATTGGGCCGCATGGCAGATTTTTTTGGCCGTGATATGCCGGTGCACCGGCATGCCCGTTATTTGCAAATTCACTTTATTGAAGGGGGTGAAAGCCATTTTTACATCGACGACCAGGTCTACCACTGCCTGGGAGCCTGCTGTTTTTTAACCCCGCCGTCGGTACCCCACTCCTTTATGACCGAACCTGGCGTCACCGGTTACGTGCTGACGCTGCACGAGTCCCTGTTGTGGCAGCTGTTACACGATAGCCAGCACACCCATCTGGAAGCGGAACGCGTGGTTCCCATCGGCATTGAACAACGCCAGCTTGACGCAGACGGCCAGCGTCAGTGGCAACGCCTGGTGCTCACACTGGAGTCATTGCAAGATGAATGGAATCAACACAATAACGATAAACGTTTTGCGCTCGAAACCCTGGTCAGGCTGTTGCTATTACAACTGCTGCGGCTTGTCCCTGCCGCCTCCCCGTCGCAAATAGTCAACAGCGAAGAGCTACGCCAGTTCCGCCGCTTTTCCGAGCTGATTGAACGGGAATTTCGCCAACGCTGGCCGCTGATCAAATACTGCGCTGCCATCGGCGTCTCTGAAAGCCATTTGAATCATATTTGCCAACGCGTCGCCAACTGCCCACCCAAACGCTTGATCCACGATCGCATGCTGCAAGAAAGCAAACGCCTGCTGCGCTATTCCAGCCATACCATCAACGATATTGGCTATCAGCTGGGCTTTACCGATCCATCCTATTTTTCACGTTTTTTCCGCAAACAGGCCGGAATCACCCCAAAAGGATTTCGCGAACAGGAACGTGGCCTTGCATAAATGCCATTATTGACCGCCCGATATCGATCAACGCCTTCATTTTCAAGCGCTAACTTCATCATTCCTGCTGGCCAGTGTAGGATAGCCATTATTTATTTAACATCTTAAGAGACTCTCTTGAACCTCTTCCTGCCACCCTTTTGGCCACCGATTGCTGTTTCCGGTGTATTGCTACTGCTGACCTGGGCACTGACCCTGGCCGATACCCTGAACCTGATCGAAGCCACCAACCTGGCCACCCTGCTGGCGTGGGCATTTCTGGTGATTGAATTGCCACGGCTCAATCGCAAACAGCGGCTCCCCATTCTGATTCTGATCGCCGCCGGATTCGGGTTTGCGCTCTGGGCCTGGAGTCGTGGCGGGGGTTTTGATCTGCTGCACATGATGCGAGAGCATCTGAAATTGGTCATGTTGCTGGCCGCCGTGAATTTTATTCGCCTCGCCACTCGCCTCTATCCCGGCGGTAAAAGCAGCGGCATACGCAGCTTTGGTCTGACGCTGGGTGGTATGCACCTGTTTTCGTCCGTGGCTAACTTCTCTTCGTTGGTGCTGATTGGTGACCAGATCCAACGGCATGGCCGAATCAGCCCGTTGTCTTATATCTTATTGTCACGGGGATTTTCACTGGCCATATTCTGGTCGCCGTTTCTCAGCATGATCCCGCTGATACTGGAACAAGTACCCGGCGTACAAATGCCGCAGGTCTACCCATGGGCCTTAACCCTGGTCGTTTTGGCTATGGTCGTCACCCTGATCGAAGCAAAACTGCGCTACGGTGACGAACTGGCAACGTATCAGGGTTATCCGCTTCGGCCAGCCAGCCTGTTGCTTCCCGGTATTCTGATCGGCACCCTGTTAATCAGCCACCGGCTGTTCCCGAACACCCCCATGATCGCCATTGTCTCTGCCGTCGCCGTGCTGATACCCACTACACTGATGGGGTGGCGAAATGGTCTTGCCGGTGGCCTCGATACGCTGAAAAAACACATCACCACCCAGTTGCCTAACGGTCGTCCGGAAGTATCTTTGTTTCTTGCTGCCGGTTTTCTCGCAGCTGGAGTCAAAGCCTGTATCAGCTCCGGGCTAATCAGCTTTCCGTTCGAACAAACCAGCGCCACGGTGGCCATTATCACTATGCTGGCCATCGTTATTATTGCCAGCCTCGGTGTCCACCAGTTTGCCCTGTTCGCCATCTTTGCCGGTCTGATGCACAACGTCACCGTCACCCCTACGCTGATGGCCATTGCTTATATCATGGGGGTATCCCTATCGATGTCGGGTAGTGTATTCAGCGGCCTGAACTTTATCGTGCAGGGCCAGTACCAGGTTGGTAATCGCGAGATCCTGCGTCACAACCTGCCCTACACCCTGTTGATGCTGCTATTCACCAGCCTGATGTTGCTGGCGATGGAAGCAGCCGGTATACAATAAACACGGGCAGACACCACCCGCCCAGACGATTCAGACAAGCACAACGGAAGCCTTTTTAATGCGCAAGTTCGACGACTCCATCCCACTCAAATTGCTCAAGTCACGCGAGTCCACCATGGCCTTTTTCAGGCCTATCCTGCAAGAAATCGGTCTCACAGAACAGCAATGGCGAGTGATTCGAGCCCTCAACGAATACGAGGAGCTGGAGTCCAAACAATTGGCTGAGCTGTGCTGTATTCTCAGTCCCAGTCTCACCGGCATCATCAACCGGCTCGAAGCACAAGATTACCTCCGCCGCCGCAAGTCCACCGAAGACCAGCGCCGGATCCTGATCAGCCTGACCGATAAAGCCAAAACCATGTTTGCCAACGCCAGTCCACGAATGGAAGGACTCTATGCTGAAATGACCAGCCAGCTGTCACCACAAAAGATGGATTTGCTGAAAGAGCTGCTGGATGAAATCATCAAGCTCGAACCTTGAACCTCGCCCGGCATGCCGTTGTCATCCCGCCTCGACAGCACGGGCCACTGGCCTGCAAATATTCTTAGCGGCTGATAACACCTCAGCCAGCAAATCAGCCAGCAAAAGCTGACCTGCCTCAAGCCCTGGACTGATTTACCTCAAGGCTCGTTCACTCCAGCCAGGATGCTTTATTGACATTAAATAACATGTTAATTATATTTTTACTTAACATGTTAATATTTAGTGATCACTGAGCCGCATGGTTGTTTTTCACTGCCATGCTCCCGACCAAAAGCCGATCTGCCGTCGGGACAAGCCAATTCTGTCTAACAACGATAAAAAGGTGACGACCATGGGCGAAATGACCCTTGCTGCAAAAGTGACTCATGTACCTACCATGCTGCTGTCGGAGCAGCCTGGCAAACTGGAAGGCTGCCGCCAGCCCGCTATTGATGGCCACCGCGAGCTGGGTCGTCGTGCCCGTGCTGCCGGTGTCGATACCGTGGTGATTCTGGACACCCACTGGCTGGTCAACGCCGGGTTCCATATTAACAGCAACACACATTTTGAAGGCGTGTACACCAGCCACGAATTTCCGCACTTTATCCAGAACCTTGAATACAGCCATCCTGGTGCACCGGCGTTGGGGGATGCAATTGCCGCCAAGGCGACGGAAAAAGGAGTGCATACCCTATCGCACCAGGTGCCAACGCTGGATTTGGAATACGGCACGCTGGTGCCACTGAAGTTTATGGATCCGGATTCGCAATTCAAGGTGGTGTCGGTAGCAGCCTGGTGCACCGTTCATAACCTCAACGACTCCCGCGTACTGGGTGAAGCCATTGCCGCAGCAATCAAGGAGTACGATGGCAAGGTCATGGTGATTGCCTCTGGTTCGCTGTCGCACCAGATCTGGGAAAACGAACTGTACGAAGCCAATAACGGCACCTTCACCATCTCCCGCGAGTTTCACAAGCAGGTTGATCTGCGGGTACTGCAGCTGTGGGAGCAAGGCGAGTACGCCACGTTCCTGAAGATGCTGCCGGAATACGCCAAATTCTGTTCTGGCGAAGGCGGTATGCACGACACTGCCATGCTGTTTGGTGCCCTGGGTTGGGACAAGTACCAGGGCAAGGCCGAAGTACTGACCCCCTATTTCGCAAGCTCCGGCACCGGTCAGACCAACGTCCAGTTCCATGTATAACCACGACGCTTTATGAGCGTGACCCACTCGCTCGACGAGCGGAGCCGCGACTCCGCTCTGGCCATGTTACAGGCTGCCCGGCTCAAGACCGGAGAGCTTGGCGTGGCCGTTTGTATTTGTATTGTCGGCCCCCAAGGAGTGCCATTGGCGAGTTACCATCCGGGGCTCGGGTGGTGGGTGTTGTCGGCATATCGGGGGCAACCGTAGAACACGATATTCAATGTGCAGAAGCGGCCATCTCAGCGCTGGGCCAGGCCGCCCTGAAAGACCAATAAACTCAACACAGAAGGTTTACCATGCTGCAGGCATCCTACCCCTACTATCTGGCCAACGAGCCAATGGCTCCGAACCAGGATCTGGAAGTAAAAAACAAATACACCGGCGAAGTTGCCACCCGCGTCGCCATGGCTGACGTTGACGCCATCGATAAAGCCATTGCGGCGGCGGTTGAAGCCACCGAACCCATGCGCAAGATGCCCGCCTACAAACGTCAGGAAATCATTTACCACTGCGTCCGTCGTTTTGAACAACGCTTTGAAGAAATCGCCCAGGCCCTGTGCCTGGAAGCAGGCAAGCCAATCAAAGATGCGCGCGGTGAAGTGACCCGTTTGATCGACACCTTCAAGATCGCTGCCGAAGAAGCCACCCGTATTTACGGTGAAGTAATCCCGATGGACATAACCCCGCGCGCCAAAGGCTACAGCGGTCAATGGAAACGCGTGCCGATTGGCCCCTGTTCGTTTATTTCGCCGTTCAACTTCCCGCTCAACCTGGCGGCCCACAAAGTGGCTCCGGCACTGGCGGCGGGTTGTCCGTTTGTACTCAAACCCGCCTCCCTGACCCCTGTTGGCGCACTGATTATCGGTGAAATTCTGGCCGAGACCGACCTGCCCAAAGGCGCGTTCTCGATTTTGCCGTGTCACCGCGATGGCGCTGACCTGTTCACCACCGACGACCGCCTCAAGCTACTGAGTTTCACCGGTTCGCCGGAAGTTGGCTGGGCATTGAAAGCCAAGGCTGGCAAGAAGCCGGTGGTACTGGAACTGGGCGGCAACGCTGCCTGTATCGTTGACGAAGGCACCGACCTCGACGACGCCGTGACGCGTATTGTCTTTGGTGCTTATTACCAGTCTGGCCAGAGCTGTATTTCGGTGCAGCGCATCATGGTGCACGACAGCCTGTACGACGATACCAAAGCCCGTCTGGCCAAGGCCGTTGGCGCACTGGTACACGGCGACCCCGCCGATGAAAACACCTTTATCGGCCCGATGATTTCCGAGCAAGAAGCCATCCGACTGCACACCTGGGTAGAAGAAGCCAAAGAAGGCGGCGCCACCATACTCTGTGGCGGCGAGCGCGACGGTGCCATGTTGCAAGCCACACTGCTGTGTGACGTCACAGCCGAGATGAACGTCAATACCCAAGAAGCCTTCGGCCCAGTCGCCATCCTGAGCAAATTCACAGACTTCGACGACGCGCTGAAAGAAGTCAATAACTCCGACTTCGGCCTGCAAGCGGGCATTTTCACCAAAGACATCTACAAAGCCCAGCAAGCCTGGGACGAACTGGACGTCGGCGGCGTGGTGATTGGCGACGTCCCCAGCTGGCGAGTTGACCACATGCCTTACGGCGGTGTGAAAGACTCCGGCATTGGCCGTGAAGGTGTGCGGTATGCCATCGAAGACATGACTGAAATCCGCTTGATGGTACTGCGCAACCCGAACGCGTAAGCGTCGGTTACACCGCCGTTCCCACACTCGACGTGGGAACGGCTTTTGGGTCACCAAACCATACGAGGAACACGTTTGAACAACCCCCACGTCCCCATGCCGCTACTCTCTACCGTGGCGCTGGCAAGCCCGCTGGCGCTGAACCTGTTCGTGCCCGCCATGCCGGATGCGGCGCGGGATCTGGGGGTGGACATCAACACCATTCAGCTGACGTTTACCGCCTACCTGCTGACCCTGGCCATTGGCCAGCTGATCTCCGGGCCGCTGGCGGATTACTTCGGCCGCAAACCGGTGTTGTTATGGGGCTTGGCATTACATGTGGCTGGCAGTGTCTTAGCCGCGAGCGCCAATGATATCACCCTGCTAATTGCCGGACGGGTGTTACAGGCACTGGGCGGTAGCACCGCCATGTCGCTGGCGCGCACGATTATTGTCGATGTGCACGGCCGCCAGGGCGCAGCCGGAAAAATGGGCTATATGGTGATGTCGATTGCCATTGCCCAGTCCATCGCCCCTGCGCTGGGCGGTTTTCTCAACCTATGGTTCGGCTGGAGCAGCACCTTCTTATTGCCGTTGGTGATTGGCACCGGCGTAGCACTGGCTGCCGTAAAATGGTTACCAGAAACCTGCCAGCAAAAAAGTGACGGTCTGCGCCCAGGACGAGTGTTAGCCCAGTACCGACAGGTACTGAGTTCTTCGGAATACCTCGGCTACGCCCTCTCCACCACGTTTATCGCGACGGTGTTTTACATGTTTATGGGCAGTTCGCCCTACCTCGTCGTAGATCAATTGGGCGGCAACTCAGCCCAGTTCGGCAGCTGGTTTTTAATCGTCTCGCTGGCTTTTATGGCGGGCAGCTTGCTGTCGACCCGGCTGGCGCAACTGCTCAACATCGATCGTATGATTATGCTTGGCAACAGCTTGTCGTTGCTGGGCACGTTATTACTGCTGTGGTTCGCTCTGCAACACCAACTCAGCTTCTGGACGCTGTTTGTGCCGATGGCGGTAGTCACTCTCGGTCGTGGTCTCAGCCAGCCCAACGCCCAGTCCGGGGCCATAGCCTGCGCCCTGAGCTTTCCCAATACCGCCGCCGGAACCGCGTCAGGACTCATGGGTTTTATACAACTACTTACCGGTGCCGTAATGGCCCAGATCACCCCTTGGCTCATGCATCAGGGGCTGGTCGTATTAATGGGCTGCATGGTCGCCGCTCCCGTTCTGGCAATGGCCTGCCACAGCTATTCCTGGCTCAAGCGACAACGACCGGCTGCCATCACAGCCAATTTATAACAACACAGACTCCGCCAATACCATACTGATGGCATGGCTGTCACACCACGAGGATCACAACAATGGGCACACTCGCACTCGCAGCAAAAATCACCCACGTCCCCTCCATGTACCTGTCGGAACTGGATGGCCCGCGTAAAGGTTGTCGCCAAGCCGCCATCGACGGCCATCTCGAAATCGATCGCCGCTGTCGTGCACTGGGGGTCGATACCATCGTCGTATTCGACACCCACTGGCTGGTCAACGCCGGTTACCACATTAACTGCGCACCGCACTGGTCAGGCACCTATACCAGCAACGAACTGCCGCACTTTATCAGCAACATGGAATACGATCTGTACGGCAACCCGGAGCTGGGCAACCTGCTGGCCAAGGTCTGCAACGAGCACGGCATAGACGCACTGGCGCACGACAACACCACCCTGGCACCGGAATACGGCACCCTGGTACCGATGCGCTATATGAACAAAGATAACCATTACAAGGTCATCTGCATTTCAGCCCTGTGCCAGGTTCACTACCTCAACGACAGTGCCCGTCTCGGCTGGGCATTGCGGGAAGCGATTGAAAAATATTACGACGGCACCGTCGCCATTCTGGCCTCCGGCTCGCTGTCGCACCGCTTCGCCCAGAACGGCCAGGCACCGGATTTCTCCAATAAAACATGGAGCCCGTTGCTGGAAACCATCGACCACGATGTGGTAAAAATGTGGCAAAACGGCGACTGGAAAACCTTCTGCGACATGCTGCCAGAATACGCTGCCAAAGGTCATGGTGAAGGCTTTATGCACGACACCGCCATGCTGCTCGGCGCGCTGGGCTGGTCGGACTACGACGGCAAGGTCGAAGTCATCACTCCCTACTTCGGCAGCTCCGGCACAGGCCAGATCAATGCCATCTTCCCGGTTACTCCACAAACAGGTGAAGCAGTACCTGGGCCACAGGCTTCGAAGATGGAAGAACTGGTATACGGCGAAAGCCGCTTGTAATTGAGCCGGTAATAGCGCACCTGACGTCGGGAAACACCGGCGTCGGGTGGGAGTCTGGGATCTTGGAGCCAGAACAGCCCTGCAAGGGCTGCCCAGTATCCTGACAATCAGCTTCCTGCTTTCGGGGTTATCGCCCGGTCATGAATCCATTTTCGCACAATATTGATCGCCGCATTGGCATCCGCGTGCATCACATGACCACATCCCACCATCACACAGTGATAACGACTTTGCGTCGTATCCCGAGACCTCAACGAATCCGGCGCACGGCGTAACTGGAATTTCACCTGTTTAAATGCCTCATCACGAGTCAGCTTTTTGTTAGCCAAAGGCTGGTCAAACGGAGCACGAATATTCTGGCGACGATAGTGTTTCGGGTTAGCTTGCTTACGAGTCATTAGTTGAAGTTGGTGCGCACCCAAATCAAGAATACCCTTGCCATCCGTCCTCAGCGTTCTGCGTTCTTTATAAGCCACTTCCAGTAACTGATATGGATTATAACCGCACTCGGAACACACCTGACTGGTGCCCGCAGGATGCACCTGACTGCCAGGATACAACAGCAAATCCCGTATTTTGTATTTGGGTTCACCGGAGCGCATTTTTTTATCCCCATCCCGCACTGTTTCGGTCACTCCTGGATCCACCCATTGCTCGGCACCACACCAAAAGTGTTTACGAGCCGTCTTATGAGCATCCGTACCCGAGTAGGTGTACAAATTCAGCACCTTGTCATACACCAACTGCAACTGCTTGGTGCCACTGGCCAGGTTTCGCACTGAACTCTCCAGAATCGGAACACCATGAAACCGGTGCATCAAAGAATTAATAACATGTGCGGTATCGCCCACTACGTTTTCACGTAATTGCATCAGCGATGCATCAAAACGCTGGGTAAATTTTTGCCGGGGCTGAACCAGTTTACGATGCTGTTTAACACGAGAGATCAGCCGTACCGGATAGCTCTGTCGGTGTTTATCAATGAAGTGGTATTTCACTTCATTTCTTTCGCGAAGAAAGCCGACGCCTTTTTTAAAATCTCTTTCTCCATACGCAGGGTTTTGACTTCCTGACGAAGCCGTTTCAGCTCTTCCAGTTCAGTTTCCGCAGGCTTCGATTCACTGGCTGATTGCGCCTGTTTTTCCTTTCACCGGTAGAGCAAATTGGTGGCTATCCCCAGAGACTTGGCGGCCTCTGGAACGGGGTAACCTTGTTCGGTCACGAGAGCAACGGCTTCTTCCTTAAATTCTTGCGGGTACTGCTTGTAACTGCGTTTCTGGCTCATGGTTGGCACCTCTGTTGGCGAAGAATTTATCTCTTCTTGAGGTGTTCGGAATATTCAACCAGAACAGTCACGCCAATAGGATAACCAGGACATATATAGACGCTCCCCACTTCTTGATATGTATGATTGATATATATGACGTAGTACGGCAACGTACTACAAACTGAAGCCATCATGCCAGCATCATTCAACAAACTGCTGATGGTGATAAAGGCTCGGCAGGGCTGGTGGGCGGGGCTTGCGTCCCGCACGCTCAGACATCAATGTCGGCACCCTCCATCGTCAAACCGATGGTAATACTTGCAGTATCTGCTGATGCAGTTCTGGCAGGTCACGCTGAAGCGTATTCCAGACAATCTCAAGGTCCACCTTATGGTATCCGTGAGAGACCCGATTGCGCATGGTGTACATCACCTGCCAGGGGATATCGGCGTGTACCTCTGCAAACTCAGAAGATACACGTAAAATGCTATTGGATGCTTCGCCGATAACTTCAATATTGCGAATAACCGCATCCTGCACCAGTTCATTATTCAGAAAGGCCACTTCATCCATATCGGCAGTGTAACGGTCGATACGTTCGATGGCCTTGAGAATGTGCCCAAGGTAATCAGGCACCCTCAGTTCCTTATTCATACCGGCATGGCCTCAGAGAGAACCTGACTCCGAAACGCATCCGGCAGGGATCGTGGCGTCAGCACATCCACCGATACCCCCAACAGGTTTTGCAACTCCAGCTGGATGGCAGCTACATCCATCAGCGTTGTGTCGGGTGTCGGATCAATGAGAATATCGAGGTCGCTGTTATCGGTGTCCTGACCGCTCAGCACAGAGCCGAACACTCGCGCATTGCTCGCGTGATAAGCCTCCACTACCCGCCGAATCACGGCCCGATTCAATTCCAATGCTTCAGAGGGTTTCATATCTTCTTCTCTTCATAGCAAATCTGCTGTGGATTATGATGCCAACGGAGGGTGCTGGCCAGCATAGACCCGATTCGATTCCACAACAGGAACCGAACCTGCCCACATCCATTGAACTTACTGGAGTATCCGAACGGATACCCCAAAAATCGCCCCCGGTCTTCAACCCCTGCCCGCTTTCTCAATCGCCGGAATCACTTTGCCCGTAAGCTGCTATCGGCAGACTTTTGCACGACAACCCGGATCACCCAAATCAGCCTTTCGCCTGATTTTATTTCATCCCGCCAGGCCATATTGCTCTGACTTCACCGAAAGGAGCCGATCATGCCAAAGCCCCGCAAGCAACGGGTATCTCTGGATGCAACGCCCTGGTATCTCGGCGTTTCCCGCTGTGCGTCGAGCGTTTTTGTGTGGCACCGATCAGGCGTCTGGCAACGGCTAGGCACACCGGTCTTGCTGGCTGGAGGAGTGTATTCTGGCGCTGCCTGAGATTTTTGCCTTATTACCGGTTATGGCTTATGCGGTGATGTCGAATCACGATTATAGGGTGCTGTTTGTGAATGCCGATCAGGCGCGGAGCTGGTCATCATTGGAAGTCGTGAGCGTTGGCACTATAGGATAAATGGATGTCTTTATTGTTTATTATTGTTTTTATGACTGGGTCATATGGATATGGATAAATCAGAGATAAACAACGCTTTGCGAGCCAGCCCCGCTCATTTATAATCATTAAACAAATATTAAAACCTATAATCAGGGGGGTTTATGATATATGATTTTTTCTTTTTTACTGCTGGCGGCCTCTGCCTCAGGAGCTTGTGCCGATTAGTCCGGGCCCGGCAAGATAACCCGGATTATGGCTGAAGGAGACAAAAGGGTTTCGGTTGCCCTGAATGGTGCTGACAATACCAGCAAATGTTCCGGTGGTGGGCGCTGGGTGCTGACCCTATGGGGACATCTATTTAATCCTGCACGACTCTGCACGAGTGTTGCCCTTGTTCAGAGGCGGCGAATGCAGCGAAATGACGAGTCCTTTTCACATTCGTCAACACCGCACTGGACGGCGGCAACCCGCGCCCTGCGGGGGCTGCCGGATTAAATATATGTCCCCTATACGCTTGCTGAAATAGCACCAGGCCTTAAAAAAGGCTGTTCAACTTGATGTTTTCATCCGCCAGCAAGGCGATATCCGGTGCAATACGGGCCGCCACCAATTTGCGCGCCTGCATGTGGTCGGCGGGTTTGTTGACGGAGTGCACCGCGATCAATACGCCATCACGCAAATAGCACGTCGAGAATTTGCCAGTGGCGGTATCACCACGCTGCACGCGCTGGTCATAACCGTTAAACAGCCCGGCCATTTGCAGTTTGATGTCGTACTGGTCAGACCAGAACCATGGCACGCTGTCGTATTGTGGCTGCACGGCCTCTGCTTGTTCGTTTGGTGTGTCGTGAGTAGATTTAGCGGTGATGACGGTAGCAATCAGTTTAGCCTGATCAACTGCGTTCTGTACCGATTCCAACCGGGTGAGACCGTTGCCGTAAGGGTTCGGGCTGATAACGGCATCGCCGGCGGCAAAGATCCTGTTATCGCTGGTCAGGCACTGACGATCAACGCGTATACCTTCTGGCTCCCCAGCAGCACGCTCGCCGCATGCCAAACCCGCCTGTTGTGCCAAGTCGGTGTCGATTTCGACGCCAATACCCGCCACCAGCATTTGGGCTGGCAGTCGATTGCCATTGTTAAGTAATACTGAAGCGACCCGGCCCTGCTCGCCGTTGATAGCTTCCAGACAGGTTCCAAAACGAATATCCACTCCATGAGCGCGGTGCTGTTGCAGCATGTAATCGGCCAACAGATCATCTACGGCGTTGTTCATCAGCCGTTGGCCACGAACCAGTACCGTCACGTGTTTATCCAATTTTGCGGCGGTGGCGGCAAATTCCAGCGCAATAAAACTGCCCCCCACGACCACAATCTGTTGGGTATCGGGCAGCCAGCGTGCAATGGTACGAATATCACTCATGGATTTGACGTAACACACGCCGTCCAGGTTGGCACCGGGCAGTTCGAGTGTTCGCAAACGAGCGCCAGGGGCCAGAACCAACCATTGATAGTCCAGTGGCTCGCCGTTGCTGAGGCTCACCTGCCGACGCTGGTTCTGAATAGATTCAACCCGGGTATGATTCAGCAGGGTGATATTCTGGTCGTCAAACCAGTTGGCCGTCCGAAACCACAGTGCTTCTTCGCCCGCCGGGCTGAGCAAGTGACCTTTTGACAACGGCGGGCGCTGATACGGCAAATCCGCTTCGCCATTCACCAGCACAATACGACCGTCAAAACCATTACGGCGCAGGGAGTCAGCACACTGGAAACCGGCGTGCCCAGCACCAACAATCACCACTCCGGCGGCAAGCAGCTGGTCACTCATCAGCCTTGTTCCTCGGGCATGTGAATCACGATGCCATCCAGTTCGGCGGTCATTTTGATCTGACAGCTGAGACGACTATTGTCTTTGCGTTCAGAAGCGGTGCCATCCAGCATGTCGTCTTCGTTTTCAGACATCGGCGGCATCTTGCCGACCCAGCTTTCATCCACATAGCAATGACAGGTAGCGCAGGCGCAAGAGCCGCTGCATTCGCCTTCAATGCCTTCGATGCCATTCATGACGGCACCTTGCATCAGGGTCATTCCTTCTGCCAGTTCCAATTGGGTGGACTGGCCTTGATAATCTACGTAAGTCACGCTTGGCATGGTGTTATTCTCCGGTCTGATTATTTTTTGCCTGTATCACAGCCTGAGCGGCAGCACACCGCTCAGGCTGTGATCTGCTGTCGAGGATCGATCAGATCGACACCAACAGCGACAGCGGACTACGGAAGGTAGACGATGGCATCCACCGCAGTTCCTGTTCGACCTTGCCGATGTTCGGGTACTTCGCCAGGATTTCTTCCACGGCTACCTTGCAAGCAAGGCGGGCAATAGCTGTCCCGAGACAAGCATGTACCCCGCCACCAAAACCCAGGTGACCTTTGGGGTTACGGCTGATGTCGTACACATCCGGGTTCGGGTATTGACGCTCATCCCGGTTACCGGAACCGTAGGCCAGGCAGACAAAGTCACCCGGTTGCATGGTCTGGCCATACAGCGTGGTTTCTTTCTGCACACAACGACGGAAACGCTGGGCCGAGGTGTTGTAGCGCAGACTTTCTTCTATCGCTGCCGGTATTTTCGACGGCTCCGCAACCAGTGCATCACGAGCGTCAGGATGGTCGGTGATGTTCTTGATCAGCATGGTCATAAAGCCCGATAAAGATTCAATGCCCGCCATGATGAGTGTCGTCACCGTCAGCTGTACTTCGCGATCCAGCAACTTTTCTCCGTCGATTTCAGCGCTAATAAAGTTGCTCAGCAAATCTTCGCCGGGATGCTGTTTACGCTCGGCAACCAGCTTGTCGGTGTATTCCACCATCCATTCATAGGCAGCCAGATGTTCTGGTCCCTTGGTACGGGTTAGCGGGTCAGACTGCACCATAAGCACCGCTTTCTGGCGCACGATTTCCTGATCTTCAGGCGGTAATGCAAACAGATAGGCGATCAGATCCAGTGTGTATCTGGCCGAAAAGTCTTTCACAAAATCGAACTGTGACTGACCTTCCACAGCATCCAGGTGCTTGCGGGCAACGGCATGAGCCGGTTCGAGCAAATGGTCGAGGGAACGCTTGGTCACGGCTTTCTGAATCAGCGCACGCAGGCGATCATGACGTGGGGGATCAGTGGTGCCCAATGTGGCACCGGCACGATTGGGCAGTTCGGTCATCAGGTTACCCTGAGCCGATGAATAGGTTTCCCAATCGTTCAGTGCCGTAATAATGTCCTGATACCGGGACAGCACCCACATGCTGGCTTCTTCACTCCAGAACAATGGGTATTCGTCACGCAGTACCTTGTAAAAAGGAAATGGATTGACATCCACTTCCGGTGAAAACGGGTCAAATCGAAACATCCGTTTTACCTCCGGCGAAGTTGTTGCGTTGTCGTTATTTTGTTTGGTACGCCGGGCATTTTATGAACGAAAGAAGGCTAAATTAAGGGATTATAAGGATCACAGCAGGTACTTATTCAACACCTGGAGATGATTATTGATACGGATCAATACTGATTGATTAACCGGGTTATTCTTATAACCTGTCTGCGTCGACAATCATCGCCAACACTTTTATTGGCCCGCCAGCGCTTTTATGGTGTGCCATTTAATATTCAGGATGAGCACCATGACAGATACCTACTCCATCCGCCCGATGACCCGTAACGAAGTGGATCTTGCGGTGGAATGGGCCGCGCAGGAAGGCTGGAATCCAGGCCTGTACGATGCCGACTGTTACCACGCAGCCGATCCTGACGGCTTTTTGATCGGTCTGTTAAACGCCGAGCCTATTGCCTGTATTTCAGCCATTCGCTACCGACCGGAGGCCTCTGCCAGAACCAATACAGACGCCTTTGGTTTTATCGGCTTTTATATCGTCAAGCCGGAGTATCGTGGTCAAGGGTATGGTCTTCAGATCTGGAATGCCGCCATGGAGTATCTGCAAGGCTGCCATGTTGCGCTGGATGGCGTGGTCGCGCAGCAGGAGAATTATTGCCAGTCCGGTTTCACGCTGGCATATCGTAATATTCGTTATGAAGGTCTGGTACCTGACGGGCTGGCCGATTCCGGCCAGTCCGTTGCCTTGTCGGCTCTGCCATTTGCTGAGGTTGAACGTCACAACAATGACTTTTTCCCGCTGCCTCGCCCTGCTTTTTTGCGGTGCTGGATTCAACAACCGGGCTGTGTGGCGCGGGGCATCACACAAGGCAAGCAGCTGGTTGCCAGTGGCGTGATTCGGCAATGCCGTTCGGGCTACAAGGTTGGGCCTCTGTACGCCGCCTCTACCGAACTGGCCGAACGGCTGTTGCATGATCTGTTGTGGCGGGTTGAACCGGGAGCGACCTTTTATTTCGATACCCCGGAGGTCAACCCGGCCGCCGTGGCACTGGCCGAACGGCTGCAGATGCAGGTGTCATTTGAAACCGCGCGGATGTACACCGCCCGTGCGCCCGTGTTGCCATTGGCACAGCTGTACGGCGTTACCTCTTTCGAGATTGGTTAACCTGGGCGGCCAGGGAAGTTGTCGAAGCAGGGAATGGCGTCGGCAGCAGCGCAGTAGTTGCGATCCCAGTCTGCTTTGCCAGGGGCATTCTCAATAATTAAACCGGCCTGCTCACCAGACAGGCTGCACTAACAGACATCACACGGGCTTGGTTCAGCATCACTCACCACCCGGTTACGACCGGCTTTTTTGGCACAATAAAGCGCGTTATCGGCCTTGAGTATCAGTTGTCGTGCGGTTTCGCCGGGGATGCTGCTGTCGACCAATCCAATGCTGGCGGTGACGTGGTCGACGTCTTCAAACTGTTCTGCCGCGATCGCGGTGCGTAATTTTTCTGCCAGGCGATAAGCGAGAGCAGCGGAGGTATTGGGCAGAATAATCATGAATTCTTCCCCGCCCCAGCGGCCAATTCTGTCGCTGTCGCGGATGTTGTTTTCCAGAATACGGGCGATGCTTTTCAGCACTTCGTCTCCCAACAGGTGGCCGTACTGGTCGTTAATCTGTTTGAAGTGGTCGATATCCAGCAGCATCACCGAGAAAGGATTTCGCTCGCCTTGCTGGCTTTCCAGTACGGTGTCCAGCTGGCTTTCGATATGACGGCGGTTCGCCAGGCCAGTCAGATTGTCGGTAGTAGAGAGCACCGACAGCTCATTGTTTTTGCGGCTGAGTTCATTATTGGCATTTTGCAGCTGTTGTTCCACTTTATGGCGTAGTCCCATCTCGGTTTTAAGACGATGGTTGAGGCGGGCCAGTTTCCAGTTCCACAAGATGATGGCCAGCATAATCACCAGCGCTGCAGCCACCAGTTTCCATACCAGGTGGTAATCCACCTGCTGTTCAAACTTCACAGCAACCCAACGCTGGAAAACTTTGGATCGTTCTTCTTCGGTAATGTAATCGGTGGCCTTGTTGAACATGGAGAGCAGCTCCGGCGTATCGTTACGCACGGCAATGGCCAGTTTCCAGTCTTCATCCAGCCGTCCGCCAATTTTGAGATTAATAAAGCGGTCTTTGCGGATGGCGTGGCCAATTGGTGCAATAGCACCAATCATGCCGAAGATTCGGCCTTCTTCGACTTGCCGGAGACCATTGGTGATGCTGGACACTTCAATCACCTGCAGGCGCGGATAATCCCGTTGCAGCTTTTTCAGCAAGCCATAACCACTGGGCACGGCAATGGTTTGCTGGTTGAGGGATTTCAGGCCATCCACAAACAGTGAGTCTTCCTGAATGGCAATCACCAACGGCAGTCTCAGGTAGGGTTTGGTGAAGTTGAGCTGACGCGCGGCCTCCGGGGTTTCAAACGCGGCCGACATGATGTCGCAACGGCGGCTCTTGGCGTATTCCAGTGACTGGGCGGTACTGTCGGTCTGCACCATGGTCAGGCTGATACCAATCCGATCTGCCATCAGGCCGAGGTAATCAGCCACCATTCCTTCGTGTTTGCCCCCTTCACCGATTTTTTCCAGCGGCATCCAGTCGGGATTGGCGCAGAAGGTGATGTTGGGCTGTTTTTCCAGATAGGCTTTTTCAGCATTGGTCAGCGCCAGGCCACTGCCAGGACGGGCAATGTAGTTTTCGTTACCCATCCAGTGCTGGGAGATGGTTGCCAGTTCGTCACGGGTGAGCGAGTCGACTGCACGATCCATGATGCCTTGCAGAATCGGCCAGTCGGAACGTACGCCAATACGCAGGTTGGCCAGATCTGGCTGACCGACGTCCACTTCGCCAGAGATGGTGAGGTCGTTGAGCATATTGCGGGCAATCAGATGGTTAAAGACGGCGGCTTCGCCCAGTGCGGCATCGGCCTTGCCGATCGAGACGGCCTTGAGACTTTCCACTGCATTTTTCACCAGATGCAGTTTGATCTCAGGGTGTTCCTTGCTGAGTACTTCTTCATAAAAGAAGCCTTTGGGTATTGCTACGGTTTTGCCTTTCAGACTTTCGATGCTCTCGTATTTGGCACTTTTTTTACTAGCAATAATATTCGGGTTCACCGCATAAGGACGGGTAAAACGAATATATTCACGTCGCTCCGGGGTGTTAACGATATTGAGCATCATATCCAGCTGGCGCTCGTGCATCATGTGGAGAAAATCGCTCCAGCCAGGGCCACTGATGTACTCAATACGAAAACCGGTTTTTTTGGCAATCAGGTTCATCACATCAATAGAAAAACCTTTGGGCTTGCCCTGTTCATTAAAGTTGAACGGTGGCCAGGCCATTTCGTTGTGAACCCGCAAAACCGGATGAGTCGTCAAAAAGTCCTTTTCGTCTTTATCCAGCTGCAACACCTGAGTGCTCTGCAGGCCACTGCTGAGCCAGCGGCGGCCGAGGCTGTTGCGTTCCTGTTCGGTCACAGATTCCAGCGCTTTTTGCAGAATATTACGCAAGATTCCCCAGTCGGGTCGCACACCGATACGCAGGTTATTGTCAAAACGCGGATCGTCGATACCGCCAATCACCTTGGTGTTGTTGATCAAATGGTTACGCATCAGGTAATTTTGAATGGCGATGCCACCGATGGTGGCGTCTGCGTGACCAAACGACACCGCCTTGAGGCTTTCCAACTGGTCGGTCAACAGCAACAGCTGTATGCCCGGGAAGTGGCGCTCAATGATTTCCTGGTAGAAGAACCCCTTCGGAATCGCCAGCACCCGGCCATTCAGATCGCGCAGATCGCGGATATCGTTATTATCATCTCGTACCACGATACCAGGCGGGTTGTTGACATAGGGGTCGGTAAACAGAATGTGTTTGCTGCGGTTTTCGGTCTTGATGATGTTGAGCATCACATCCAGCTCTTGGTTGCCCAGCATCGCCATAAACTCGCCCCAGCTCGGCCCGGTGATGTACTCAACCTGGATGCCCAGCTTTTCCGCCAGCAGACCCATAAACTCGATGGAATAACCTTTCGGACGCCCGAATTCGTAGTAGTTGAACGGTCCCCAGTTGGTCTCGTTGTGCACCCGTATGGTTTGATGGTTCAGCAGCCAGGTACGCTCTTCCTCGGTGAGATTCAGATTGGCCGCTGGTTCGGCTACTAATCCTGTTGCCAGACCATCAGCTTCCGCCGCCTGTACCGGATGCCGGAACAGCATAAGCGCGAACAGCAATATCAGGGACATCCCTGTCGCGAAGAGTGTGACGAAAAGCGAATACAGCCACTGAACAGGATATTGCAGGAGGAAACGAGTAATGATCACAGAATGCCTTCGATGCCGATGAATGCCCAAAATGCTGGAAACACTCTGGCCGGTCTAACTGACTCATTCTATAGTACCAGCGATAGTTTAAAAAATGACAAAGCGGGAATAGCAGGCGGCAACTCCTGACTTATTCCCCGGCACTCCAGATGTTCGACAAAAAATTTCCTGTCCGCCTTAACGTTTAAAGCCGTTCGATGCCCTTGCGGTCAATCTGGCGCTTTGCAGGTTTTAATACCCAGTACGACGTACAGCGGGCACCAGCCCATTGCTGCCGTTACCAATGGCACCAAACCGACAGCGCCCCACCAGGAGTGAAAAAACACGCCCGCCAATATCATTGCCAAGCCTGCCACAATACGAAACATCCGATCACTCTTACCGACATTACATTGCATGTTCACGACCTCTTGCTGTGGTTGTAGAATATTCAAGCAACTGCCTATCCGTCTGTTGCCACAGTAGGCTTTCAGTCAGGTCGGAGCAACTCTGTCAGGATGACTTACATCAGCTTATGGCTATATATCCAAATAGTCGTTACACCCATTGCGGCCATCCATCAACCAAGCCCCATGACGCTATAGGCCCCATCGGCCATAGCATAGGCCATAGCATAGATAGATAGACCAGCACCCTCCATCGAGTTGCCTCCAACTGGCACCACGGTGTTGAGATTTACCCTTCCGCAGCCTCTCGACAGCGGCCAATACGGACGTCAGAATCAGCCTTCCTTCTTGATGATGGCCACCCACGACACCTTATGAACTACTGGCTGTTTAAAACCGAACCGGATGCCTTTGGCATTGATGATCTGGCATCCCGCCCGGAGCAAACCGAGCCATGGGATGGCGTGCGTAATTATCAGGCGCGTAATTTCCTCCGTGACGAGGTGAAATCGGGCGATCTGGTGTTTATTTATCACTCCAGCTGTAAAGAAATAGGGATTGCCGGGCTGGCGGAGGTGGTGCAGGAAGGCTATGTCGATCACAGCCAGTTTGATCCGCAATCAAAATACTATGATCCCAAAGCCACGCTGGAAAAGCCGCGCTGGTATCGGGTGGACGTCAAGCTGAAACAGATATTCCCCCGCGTATTACCACTCAAGACCATCAAGGCCATGCCAGAAATCACCGAACTGGGCTTGGTAAAAAAGGGCCATCGGCTGTCGATCATGCCGGTGAATAAACAGGAATTTGATATTCTGCTCCAGCGAGCCAGCTGATTAACCAACAGGGCACACCTACCCGCCACACACCCATGCAAGGAGAGCGTATGAAACTCTACGGCGATAGCCAATCCGGCAACTGTTACAAAATCCAGCTGGTGTGCGCCATGCTGGCTATCCCACATCAGTGGATTGCGGTGGATATTCTGGCTGGCGAAACCCGCAGCGCGGCGTTTTTACGCAAAAACCCCAATGGCAAGATTCCGACACTGGAGCTGGACGATGGCCGCACACTGAGCGAATCCAACGCCATCATCAACTATCTGGCGGCGGATTCCGACTTGCTCCCCAAAGACACGTTCACACTGGCAAAAATGCAGCAGTGGCAGTGTTTTGAGCAATACAGCCACGAACCCTACATTGCTGTTGCCCGTTTTATTGCCAAATACCAGAGCATGCCCGCCTCACGTCAGGCTGAATACAAGGCAAAACAATCTGGCGGTTACCTGGCGCTAGGGGTCATGGAACAACAACTGGCAGCAACGCCCTATCTTTGTGGTGACCAGCTCACCAATGCCGATATCAGCCTTTATGCCTATACCCATGTTGCCCATGAAGGCGGTTTTGAGCTTGAGCGCTATCCCGCTATCCTGGCCTGGCTTGGCCGTGTTGAAGCGACGCCCGGATTTATTGCCATGGCGTGAACCAGGAACATCTGCGACCATCCAAGGCAGACTATTCCGGGAGATTTCCATGTCAGGCTTTCCAAACCAGCCAGCAACCAAACCACCAGGATCACCGTTGTCGCCGCAAGACGACAATGCCAAAACCCAGGCGCTGATTGCTTATTGTCTGTTGGGTGCTGGCTACTTTACCGGCTTGTTCTGGGTCATTGGCGGGGTGTGGGCGATGGTCAAGATCGGCGATTTCCGTGGGTCGCTGTTTGAGGATCACTTTGTCAATATCATCAAGGTCTTCTGGTGGGGGATGGGCATGATGGTGATCGGCATTGTGACTACCTTTATTGTTATTGGCTGGTTGATTTTGCTGGGGACGTTTATCTGGACGGTGTTCAAAATCGTCAAGGGCTTATCCCAGTTAACATCGAACCGGGCCTACGCTGATCAAGGTTGACGCCTGAGCCATTGATGACCCAACCACGCACGATCTATTTTTACCACACTGTTTTTACGGCAGTACGAACGACACGCCATTACAAAAAGGATAGAATGATACACAATCTCATTTAACTTATTGATGGCTGCCAGCGGTACCGATTCTCTGACCATGAAACAACTCTCTGCCCTGATGGATGTATTAAAACAAAACGAGAGTTCGTTACTCGGTTTTATCTCTGCCCGTCTTGGCTGCCCGGACACAGCAGCCGATCTGCTGCAGCAATTGGCCGAAAAGCTACTGCGACAGAAGAACCCCGGTGACATTCAAGACCACAAAGCCTATCTCTACCAAAGTGCTCGCAACGAAATCGTCAATCACTACCGCAGCGAACAAAGTCGTCAACGCCATGAGTCGAGCTTTATCGCGCAGCATCCCGAGGACGAAGACGGCATTACCATCGAACAAGCAGCCATAGCCAGTCGCAAGCTCCAGCGGCTAGATCAGTCCCTTCAGCAATTGCCATTACTGACGCGAGAAATTTTCTGGCAATATCGGATTGAAGGGCAACGCCAGAAAGACATTGCCGGGCAAATGAACATCAGTCTATCAACCGTCGAGAAGCACCTGGCCAGCGCCATGAAACACCTGCGTCAAAGCCTGATCTCCGACAATGAGCGGTAAGCTGCGCTCCTATGGAACCTTCAGCACCCCCAAAAACAATCATCCACACTACCAATGAGAACAATGGATTGAACAGCCCTTCCGACATGGACGCCACCAAACCACTCATCCAGTCTCTGGATGAACAGGCTTTTCAGCTGATCCAGCAGCAGCATGAAGCCCGTACCAACGCGGCAACGGCCCAAGTCACATCCCTCATACACGCCTTTGGTCAACGCTCCGCTGAACACCATCAAGCACTCGCCCGTGCCCGACAAGACTGGGAGCTCTTCGGTTTGCTGGCACGACCAGCACTGACACAACGAGAAAAACTGGCCCTGCATATCGCGACTCAGAGCGCAGCACTGCAAGATCAACCCCGACGACTGATTGCCATTAGCGCCTTGCTGCTGGTATGTGTATGTCTGCCACTGCTCTGGCAACAGGCACACTCTCCTGACTCAATCACCCAGTCCGCTCCAGTCGCCACCCGATTCAGTCATATCAACTACCAGACAGGCTACGGCGAACAAGTCCGCCACACCCTGCCCGATGGCAGCCTGGTCACCCTGAACTGGAACAGTGAGATTGTTGTGGAGTACAGCCCGGAGCAACGTCAAGTCACACTGCTACGCGGTGAATTTTTTGTTAACGTAGCAAAAAACCCCAACCGGCCTTTCATCGTCATCAGTGGCACCACTCGCAGTCAGGCGGTAGGCACTGCCTATAACGTGCGTCAGCTGGAGTCAGGAACCACACGGGTTACTGTGACAGAAGGCATTGTCGTCGTCAGCCTTCCCCATACTTCTGCTACCCGTCAACAAACCGCTCACGTCAGTGCGAATCAGAGCGTCGACATGACCAATAGCCGCATTGGTACGGTGGTTACCGTCGCGGCTAATGCAACAACCGCCTGGCAAACCGGTGCCCTGGTGTTCAATCAGCAACCACTACGCGAGGTGCTAGCAGAAATTAACCGCTACACCCGTTACCACATCGACAGCAGATTTCTGCCCGAGCCAGAAGTGCCGGTCACGGCCACTTATTTTATTGACCAGACCGACGAAGCCATTCGTTCACTGCTGCAACTGTTCCGACTGCGGGCCAATAGGCAAATGGATGGCACTACGTCAAGACTGGTACTTCGCCCCGCCCCACCCCAACGGCCGGCTCGGTAAAAAGACACTCCATCAACAAAAAACAATTACGGGTTTCCAGCCCATCAAACGTCTCCTATCCAAATCAATATTTGATAATCATTAGTACTAGCAATCTTATTATCAAAAACTTGTGCCTGATTTAATTTTGTAGAGGAGTTCGACGTTTGCCACACCCAGCCCACCCGCAACGCTTCATTCTGAGCATCGCCATCAGCCTGGCGATCGGCGCTTCCCTGATCATCCCGACGGCAAAGGCCGTTGCAGACGCCGCCATCACTCGCCAGGCAGACTTTGAGTTAAACATTCCGGCCCAAAATCTGGCCAGTGCTCTGAATCAGCTGGCCATCGCTACCCGCACTCAAATCGCCTCCAGCAGCGTTTCACTGCAATCACACCGAAGTACATCCGTGAACGGTCGTTACTCTGTTGCCGAAGCACTGGGGATTTTATTGCAAGGAAGCGGTTTGGTGGCCAAACCGGTAGGTGAGCAGAGTTTTACCATTGAATCCGCCAGTATCGACCAGCCAGACGCAGCGGCGGTACCGATGGTGGAAGTGTTTGCTATTGGCAGCTATATCGAACGGGAAAAGCTGAATACCGCAACCGGTCTCGGTCTGAAGCCGCTGGAAACACCACAATCGGTCAGCATCATGACGGCCCAGCGCATCAAGGATCAGAATCTGTCCACCATTGCCGATGCCGTCAACAGCGCCGTTGGCCTCACGACTCGCGCAGTTGACAACGTGCGTAACGAATTCATGTCCCGTGGTTTCGATGTCACCAACTATCAGGTCGATGGCGTGCCGCTGTCATGGTCATTAGCCGGTGATTCCGGTGAAACCATCGCCGATACCTCTCTGTACGAGCGGATCGAGTTTGTACGTGGTGCAACAGGCCTGATGACAGGTGCCGGCGATCCTTCCGCGTCGATCAACCTGGTGCGCAAGCATGCCGACAATGATCAACTGAGTGGCTCTGTCAGTACCAAGATTGGCAGCTGGAACCATAAAGAAGTCTCTGCCGATGTTGGTAGCGGGCTGAATGAATCCGGTACTGTGCGTGGTCGTCTCATTGCCAAACGCAGCTATTCCGAATCCTGGCAGGATCTCTACAAAGCCAACCGCACCGTGCTCTACGGCACCCTGGAAGCCGATCTGACGGACATGACGTTACTGCGCGGTGGCATCAGTTATGACAAAAACAGCCCGGATGGAGCCACCTGGGGAGCCCTGCCTGCCACTTTTAGTGACGACACCGAGACCAACTGGAAGCGCTCAACCACAACCTCGGCCGAGTGGACTGACTGGGACACTGTTGGCACCAACTACTTTATGAATGTTGAGCATCTGTTTAATAACGGTTGGGAACTGGATGCCAGTATCAACCGTTTGATCTACACCCAAGACAGCAAGCTGCTGTATCTGTATGGCAGCATCGACAAAGACAGCGGCGAAGGACTGGCCACCTGGCCGCTGTACAGCACCGGCATCAATCGCCAGGACAGCCTCAACGTCCAGCTAAAAGGCGACTTTGAAGCTTTCAACCAACTACATGAATTTACGTTGGGTGCCCTGCGCAGTGCTCAAAATGCCCGCACCTATGAATACAACGAACTCAGCTACCCATCGTCAGGCAATTTCTACGAATGGGATGGATCGGTTGCCGAACCGGAATGGGACAGTACCGCCACACAGCAAGTCGATATGACCACCACCCAGCGCGGCTTTTTTGCTGCCACCCGTCTCAACCTGAGCGACAACCTGAAACTGATCATGGGCGCACGAGTTTCCAGCTGGCAACGCAAGGGCTACACCTGGGGAGTGGATACCAATTTTGGCAATAATGGTGTCTGGGTACCCTATGTGGGTGCTCTCTATGACCTGTCAGAACAGCATCGGGTGTATCTCAGCCACACTGAAATTTTTAATCCCCAGAATGCCCGTAATGCCAGCGGTGAAACGCTTGAGCCAACCACAGGTATTAATCAGGAAGTCGGCCTGAAAAGCTCGTTCCTGGATGATCAGCTACACACCACCGTGAATTATTTCCGTATTAAGCAGGACAACCTGGCACAGGCGTTAATCGACGCTGATGGCGAAGCCATCATGGTCAACAACAATCCGACAGAGCAGGCCTACTACGGCGCAGAAGGCACCGTCACCAAAGGCTTTGAAGTAGAAGTGGTTGGCCAACTGCATGACAACTGGAACATTAACCTCGGTTATACCCGCTTCGATGCCAAAGACGCGGATGGTGAACGGGTAAACACCGATCACCCCCGTGAACAATTCAACCTCTTTAGTACCTATGAATTGACCGGTCGTTTGGAAAACCTGGTGGTCGGCGGTGGTGTTGACTGGCAAGGCAAAAGCTATGGCGGCACGATCAGCCAGAATGCCTATGCCTTGGTCAACCTGATGAGCCGTTATCAAATCAGTCCGGCTTTATCCGCTCAGTTTAATATCAACAATCTGCTGGATGAAACCTATTACAGTCAAGTCGGTTTCTATGACCAATACCGTTACGGAGCGCCTCGCAGTGGCACTCTGAGCATGAACTATACATTCTGAAGCCGTTAGGGACATCCCGGTGTAGAGACGTCTGAATAGATAACGAGATCGATCCCAAACGACCACAACTTGAGTCTGTATTACGCCCGATAGAGAGAAACCCATGCGTTCAACATTTGTGTTATTACACCGCTGGGCCGGACTGACCACAGCGGCCTTTCTGTTCCTCACCGGAATAACCGGTGCGGTGATTTCCTGGGATCATGAACTGGATGGCTGGCTCAACAGCCATCTGACCGCAGCCCATACCCCTGGCCAGCCACAGCCAGTGCTAAACCTGGTCGAGCAGCTGGAAGACCGTCACCCGAACGTCGAAGTATTGTATTTTTCCTTACATGATGAACCAGGTCATGCCGCCGAATTCTATGTGCAGCCAAAACTAAATCCAGCAACCGGGGCACTCTACCCGGAATCGTTCAACCAGGTGTTTGTTGACCCCGTCAGCGGCGCAGAACTCGGTACCCGCCAATGGGGAGCTGTCTGGCCTATCACCCGTGAGACCTTTGTCTCCTTCCTCTACAAGTTGCACTACAGCCTGCATCTGCCCGAAATGTTTGGCACCGACCGCTGGGGTGTCTGGTTGTTGGGGGTGATTGCATTGATCTGGACGATCGATAGTGTCTTTGGACTGATTCTAACACTGCCTAAAAACACTGCGCGCCGTACCGCCAGATTGAAGGCGAATCCACGTAAACGCTTCTGGCGACGCTGGCAGCCAGCCTGGGCTATTCGCTGGAACAAAGGCGGTTACAAGCTCAACTTCGACCTGCATCAAGCAGTGAGTTTGTGGACTTGGGGCTTACTGGTGATCATTGCGTTTACTGCATTCTCACTGAATCTGTATCGGGAGGTCTTTCACCCGGCCTTGAGCGCTATCTCCGATGTCACACCGACACCCTATGACCAGCGCACCATGATCCCGGTCGAACAACTGACCCCCCCAGCATTGAGCTACCACGAAGTGCTGACGCTGGCACGCCAGCAAGCCGATACCAAAGGCTGGCAAGAACCCTTGGGCGCAGTATTTTACGCCCGTCAGTTTGATCTGTATGACGTCAAGTTCTACCCGCCTGAGTCAGACCACGGTGTTGGTGGTGCCGGTCACAAAACCCTGTTTATCGACGCTCATACGGGAGCACTCCTCGGTGACAGGATTCCTTGGCAAGGCACAGCGGCAGACATCTTTATCCAGGCACAGTTTCCGCTGCATTCAGGGCGAATCCTGGGGTTACCAGGGCGAATCCTGATTTCAGCCATGGGGCTGGTCGTGGCGATGCTATCGATAACCGGAGTGATTATCTGGTGGCGCAAGCGCCGTGCCCGTATTGCCCGCTCCCTCAAGGGACGAGACAACCAGGACAAAACGGTGCCCAAGATGACCCCGGTAAATAGCGGATAATCCATCCGTCTGTTATCTGCGCGGTGCCGGTCTGCTATCGACACCCCGCGCCGTTCTTGACGACCGCACCACCGCTTGCAATGCCTCATTCAAACAACGGCTACAGCAGCAATGTTCACCGGGATCCCCTACATGATCAAACCGTCACCCTTCTTCAGTTGACAGCTTTCATGCGCGCCCTATGATGGCGGAATCTTAATAGTCAAAGGACGCAGTCTTGAACGAGGTTCCCTTAAGTGTGCTGTTCGGCATACTCGCGGTACTGATCATTTTTTCAGGATTCTTCTCCAGTTCCGAAACCGGCATGATGTCGCTTAACCGCTATCGTTTGCGGCATCTGGTTAAAAATAACCACCAGGGCGCCAAACTGGCTTCCAAACTGCTCGAAAAACCCGACCGCCTGATCGGCACGATCCTTACCGGAAATAATCTGGTCAACTTTGCTGCTGCGGCGCTGGCGACCATCATCAGTCAACGGCTGTGGCCTGACAATCCGGATCTCGCCGTTTTCGTCAACACCATTCTGTTCACCCTGATCGTGCTGATTTTTGCTGAGCTGACTCCCAAAACCTTGGCAGCTATAGCCCCGGAGCAGATCGCGTTCCCGGCCTCCCCTATCCTGCTGGGGCTGCAGTGGTTGTTGCATCCGTTTGTATGGTTTGTAAATACCATTGCCAATGGTTTGCTGAAGCTGATTCCCATCGACACCAGCAACACCAATTCGGATCATCTGAGCACAGAAGAGCTACGCACGGTGGTACGCGAAGCTGGATCGATGATTCCGAAGCGCCACCAGCACATGCTGCTGAGCATCCTCGATCTGGAAAAGATGACGGTAAACGACATCATGGTGCCACGGAATGAGATCTACGGGGTCGATCTGGACGACGACATGGATGTATTGGTTGAGCAGCTGCGTACCACACAACATACCCGGGTGCCGATTTATCGTGGCGACATCAATAACATCATTGGCATTCTTCATGCGCGCTCACTGGCACGGGTGATGAGTCAGGGCGAGTTTACCCGCGAGGATATTGAAGCCGCCTCGCGCGAGCCATATTTTATTCCCGAGAGCACCCCACTCCATACCCAGCTGTTCAACTTCCAGAAAAACCAGCGCCGGATTGCACTGGTGGTTGATGAATACGGTGATGTCCAGGGGATTTGTACTCTGGAAGATATTCTCGAAGAGATCGTCGGCGAATTCACCACCGATGTGCTGTCGGCCAGTTCACCGGATGTACATCCGCAGGAAGATGGCAGTTTTATTGTTGATGGCACCGCCTTTATTCGCGATGTAAACAAGACCATGCATTGGGATTTACCCATTGCTGGCCCAAAAACCATCAATGGTATGATTGTGGAGATTCTGGAACATATTCCCGAATCTCCCGTCTGTTTGCGTATCGGGCGTTACCGCTTCGAGATCTTGCAACTCAAGGATAACATGATCAAAGCCGTCAGGGTGACGCTGGACAAGCCACGCAAAACGAACGCCTAAGTCCGACGGGCTCTGCGCTAGCCCGCCGCAACAACAAGCAAGCCGGATTTCAGCCGGCTTGCTGTTGCTCCTGCTCTTGCGGCACAGAGTCACCCTGCCGGGTAACCCAGCCGATAAAACCAAACGCCGGAATATTCATCAATAAGCCGTACATCAACGGCACCATGGCCAATTCCGGCTGATGCAATAACGACAGCGCCACCATCATGGCCGTACCGGCATTTTGAACACCCACTTCCAGGGCAATAGTGCGACTGTCTGCCTGACTCAGCTGTAACTGCCGGGCAACGCTCCATGCCAGCAATAACGACGACAAACTCAGCGTCACAACGGCAGCGCCACTGATCGAGAACATCGTTTCCAGCAATGCCCAATTGCTGGCCAATAGTAATCCGATCACAGCCAGCATGGCTAACGTCGCCACGGTCTTGATATGTTTCTCGACCCGAACAGCCAGAGCTGCAAAAAAATGACGAATCGCCATCCCGAGTAATACCGGCACCAGGGTCACCACGATCAGCTGTTTGGTCATCAAGCCTAGTGGCAAGCCGAACTGACTCATCTCCGCCCCTTCCGCCTGCATATAGACAGAAAATAACCAGGGCAAGGTAAACGGCACCAGCATACTGGTCATCGCCGTCAGGCAAATACTCAGCGCCACATTACCGCGTGCCAGTAAAGTCAACAGATTCGAAGTGGCACCACCCGGACACAAGGCCACCAGATACAATCCAGCACCGGCAATCAGCGGTAAATCAAATATCAAAATAATAGTCAGGGCGATCAGTGGCAGCAACACCATCTGCAATGCCAGCCCCAGCAACGCCACCATGGGCTGGCGTAATACCGCAATAAAGTGCTGGCGGGTCAAGCCCAGTCCCATGGCAAACATAATCAGTGCCAGGACAACGGGTAAAACCACTTGTGAAACCATTGGCTGCATTTAGCGCTCCTTGCTATTGAATGTGGGGTTAAAACAAGCGCTACTCTACCCCCCATTGCGCCAATCAAGAACCCATTTAACGCAAGGTTTTGTTATAAGCTGCTCGTGGATACGATTGGCTGAGCCGCGACTACCTACACATCAGGCTTTGTCGTATCGAACCAGGTGTTAACATATCGCGCAGCAATGACCACCCAATAACACCCCACTTCCAGAGGAATCCCGCGTGTCGTACTGGTGGCTAGCCATTCGCCCGAAAACTATTCCAGCCTCAATTGGCCCGATTCTGCTGGGCACTGCGCTTGCGTCCACCGAGACCACCATTAATGGCCTGGTATTCGGCCTGGCAATACTCTGTGCCATTGCCTTGCAGATTGCGGTGAACCTCGCCAACGACCTGTTTGATGGCCTCAACGGTGTCGATACGGAAGCACGATTAGGCCCCGCCCGGATGGTGCAATCCGGTTTTATAACACCCAAAGCCATGGCCATCGCACTGGCACTATTCACCCTGATGGCCATGTTGTGCGGCCTGACGCTGGCCGCACTGACCCACTGGAACCTGCTGCTGGTCGGCATCACCTGCCTGCTGGCCGTATTTGCCTACAGCGCAGGTCCACTGCCGTTAGCCTCGGTGGGCCTTGGAGAAGTCACGGTACTGATATTCTTTGGCTGGGTTGCCGTGATGGGCAGCTACTGGCTGCAAACTGGCGAGCTGACACTCACCGCCCTGCTATATGGCACCAGCGCCGGATTATTCAGTGTGGCTATTTTACTGGTGAACAACCTGCGCGACATTCCTACCGATCGTGCCAGCGGCAAGCTCACCTTACCGGCACGTCTGGGCGAAGCAGGCACGCGCCAGCTGTTTCTCGGCGTTACTGCAGCTGCCTTGCTGACCCATCTGCTGGCGGCTTGGCCGCAGCCATGGCTCATGCTGCTTCCCGTGCTGCTGTGCCTGAAACCGGTATTGAACCTGATTCGCGGTATTTATAGCCTCAGCGGAGGCGAACTGAATACCCTGCTAGCCCAGACCGCCAAAGCCGGACTGATCTACTGTGGCACCAGCTCCGCCTTACTGGTACTGCTGTCGTGACTTGCTGCTGTCGTGAAGAAATACTGCTGCTTATCGATCGGAGGAACCGCAACGCTGACGCGTTTACCATCACCACCGAGGGTGAACCTCCTCCCCGTACCCGCTACAATGTCGCCCTTTGATTTTCACCCGTTTTTCCACCGGTAGCCCTTCCATGACAAACAGCACTCGCAAAATTCTGGTCACCAGCGCCCTGCCCTACGCCAACGGCTCCATTCACCTCGGCCACCTGCTGGAATACATCCAGACCGACATCTGGGTACGCTTCCAGAAGTCCCGTGGCCACCAGTGCACCTACGTGTGTGCCGACGACGCCCACGGCACCGCTATCATGCTGCGCGCCGAAAAAGAAGGCCGTTCGCCAGAAGACCAGATTGCTGCTGTCAAAGCGGAACACGAAGCCGACTTCGCCGCTTTCCAGATTGGCTTCGACAACTTCCACAGCACCCACAGTGAAGAAAACCGTGAACTGTCGGCGCAAATATACACTCGCCTGCGCGACAAGGGCCACATCGCCGTACGCTCCATCAAACAGGCGTTCGACCCGGAAAAAGAAATCTTCCTGGCCGACCGTTACATCAAGGGCGACTGCCCCAAGTGCTCCACTCCCGACCAGTATGGCGACAACTGCGAAGCCTGCGGTGCCACCTACAGTCCGGCCGAATTAAAAAACCCGTACTCCACCATCTCTGGCGCCACGCCAGTTGAAAAAGAGTCTGAACACTACTTCTTCAAGCTGCAAGACTTCGACGCCTTTCTGAAAGAATGGACACGCTCCGGCACCCTGCAACCGGAAATTGCCAACAAGCTGGCCGAATGGCTGGACTCCGGATTGCAAGAATGGGACATCTCCCGCGATGCCCCTTACTTCGGTTTTGAAATTCCTGATGCTCCAGGCAAATATTTTTATGTCTGGCTGGATGCTCCCATTGGCTACATGGCCTCGTTCAAAAATCTCTGTGACTCCGACAAAGGCCGAGCCAGTGGCCTGAACTTCGACGACTACTGGAACGTCGGCTCCGACGCCGAGGTGTACCACTTTATTGGTAAAGACATCGTCAACTTCCACGCGCTGTTCTGGCCCGCCATGCTCACTGCCGCCGAATACCGCACTCCAACGGCCGTTAACGCCCACGGCTTTGTCACCGTCAACGGTGCCAAGATGTCCAAGTCACGCGGCACCTTCATCAAAGCCCGAACTTACCTCAACCACCTGAACCCAACCTACCTGCGTTACTACTTTGCTGCCAAACTGGGTTCCAGCGTTGATGATTTCGACCTCAACCTTGAAGACTTCGTCCAGCGCGCCAACACCGATCTGGTCAACAAACTGGTCAACATCGCCAGCCGTACCGCCAACTTTGTCTTCAAAGCCGGTGGCAAGCTCAGTGACCGCTGCGCCGAGCCAGCCATGGTGCAAGAATTTATCGACGCCGGAGAACAAATCGCTGCGCACTACGAAGCCCGCGATTTCGGCAAAGCCATGAAAGACATCATGGCACTGGCCGACCGCGCCAACGAATACATCCAGGAAAAAGCCCCCTGGGCCATGAACAAGGAAGAAGGCCGCCAGCAAGAAGTCATCGACGTCTGCTCCGTTGCCCTCAATCTGTTCCGCCAGTTAATGACCTACCTGACCCCGGTACTGCCCGAACTGGCGGAAAAAACCGGACAATTCATGAACCTCGACGACCTGAACTGGGAAAGCCGCAGCAATATCCTGCTGGGCCATGACATCAACAAATTCCAACCCATGCTGGCCCGCGCCGAAATAGACAAGGTCACTGCGATTCTGGAAGAAACCAAAACCGAACTGGCCATCGAGAACGGCGAAGAGCCTGCGGCTGCCAGCAACGCTAACGCCAGCAAAGAGAGTAAAAAACAAGACAAGAAGAAAAAATCCAAAGGGCCAGAACTCCGGGAAGACGGCAACGAAGTGATTGCCGACACCATCGAATTCCCCGACTTCGCCAAGGTAGACCTGCGCGTTGCCTGCATCATCAAGGCTGACCACGTTGAAGGTGCCGACAAACTGCTGCAACTGACGCTGGATATTGGTAACGGCGAGACCCGCAACGTTTTCTCTGGTATCAAGGCGGCCTACCAGCCAGAAGACCTTGAAGGCAAACTCACCATCATGGTTGCCAACCTGGCACCCCGGAAAATGAAGTTTGGCCTGTCTGAAGGTATGGTGTTGGCCGCCGGGCCAGGTGGCTCCGAGATCTACCTGTTGGAACCCAATGAAGGTTCGCAGCCGGGGATGCGAGTGATGTAAATGATTTGGCTTAGCTCTAGGGGACATATTTAATCCTGCACGGCTCTGCGCGAGTGTTGCCGTTGTTCAGGGCAAGGCGACGAATGCAGCGAAATGACGAGTCCTTTTCACATTCATCAACACCGCACTGGACGGCGGCAACCCGCGCCCTGCGGGGCTGCCGGATGATCTCGACTCTGTGTCGCCGACGTTTGACGTGACCCGTCAGGCCTGCAAGTCGGCTTCGTGATTCGACACCCTCCGGTAGCCCAGAGTGAGCACCGGATTAAATAGATGTCCCCTCTACTCTAAGAGTAGAGCTATTGCTTATTCATCGATACAAGGTGACAGCTAATGAATACCAAGAACAAATGAGCATCAGCTCCAGCTTCGATCAGTCAGTTCCCTCCAAAAAACAGGGCTGTTGAATCAATTAAATCACTAAATATTATGCCAACCTCCAAAGCCCAGAAATACTTAAAAAAATCAGGCATCTGAGAAGACCTGAACACTGATTTCGACAAAGACTGGAAATCTACCGATAAGGATTTCAAGAAAAGTCTCCTCCTGTTGTCGAACGCCTAAAATGTATATCAAGTATTCCAGCCCTCGCAGAGTCAGGGCTGTTACCTGCCTTTAAGCCACTTTGTCAGCTGGCCCTGCGGATACAAGACAAAGCGCTGTGGAACCATGGCCGCCCTTGTTATCCTCCCGATATGAGTTCAAACCCATACTGTGATTGCTGATGATACTGACGACTGAAGATTTTCTGCTGGCTGCCAAACGCGCTGAGATCAGCGCCCTGAAACAACTGTTAGTCAGTAGTGGTCTGGTCACCAGGGTCACCGATCTGATCCATGAGCTGCAACGTGAACGCGGTTTATCCAATATTTATCTGGTCTCTCACGGGCAGCGCTTCGCCAGTCAACGGCTTGATGAGCTAAACGCTACAGAACAAGCGGAGCATGTTTTTCGGGAAGCGCTGTCACTGCTGGATCTTGAGGGTGACTCACCTGCTTCCGCCCGCTTGTTCAGTGCCCTGGCGTTTGTGTTGCACTGTTTGGATGAGTTGCCAGCACTGCGAGTACGGGTGAGTGAGCAGCTACTCACTGCGGCTGAAAATACCCGGCTGTTCAACCGCATCATTTCCGGCTTGCTCAGTGTGGTGTTTGAAGCAGCCGATATTGCCAGCGACCCCGATATCACTCGCGCACTGGTCGCCATGTTCAACTTTGTTCAGGGCAAAGAATATTCTGGCCAAGAGCGGGCTTGGGGAGTGATCGGTTTTACCGCCGGCGAATTCACCAAAAAACAGCAGGAACGTATCAAGACCCTTCAGGATGCCCAGCACCGTTGTTTCGATATTTTTGCCAGTTTGACCCAAGCGCTGCCCGCCGACCAATGGCGTCAGGCAGAAAGTAGTGAAGCCACCATCGAGTTGAACAAGTTACGTAACATGATTGCCAGATTCCGCCGTAGCGATACGCTACCAACGGCGATCAGCGAAGTCTGGTATCAGCTGTCAACGCACAGAATTGATCAGATGCAGGCAATTGAAAAAGAGCTGGCCTCTGAACTGCTTCACCTCTGCCAGCAAAAAATTGCCCAAGCGGAAAAAGATCTGCATCTGCATCACAACCACATCCGCGAGTTGACGGATATCGAGGAGCTGCCGCTGTCGGCGCTGTCTTCCTTGCCAAACTCGGTTAGCGAATCAGACAAACTGACAGTGACGCCCGGATTTAATACCAAGCTGGCCAGCTCGATTTCAGAACTGGTACAGCGCCAGGCTGAGCATCTGGAACGGATGAGCGATGAACTAAGGCAGGCCCGTCAGGCCCTGGATGAGCGCAAGCTGATCGAAAAGGCCAAGGGCTTGCTGATGCAGAATCAGGGGATCAATGAGGAAGAGGCTTACCGCCAGATTCGTCAGGCAGCGATGGATAACAAAAAGCGTATTGTCGAAGTCGCCAGTAATATCATCAGCGTCTCCGAAATGCTGCAATTAGGCAGCAGTAAAAGCGACTTGCTGGAATAATGCTCCAACACCAAGACTCCTATTGTCCACTTGGTTACTCTGCTCCTCGTTGCTATTCCTGACAGCCTTTGATTTTTTGGCATTATAAATATCACTTTCCCAAACCCTCTCTAATCCCCGGAGTGCTGTAATGAACAAACTGGAAATGACTGAAGCCATTATTCTGGCCAAACAGGCCAAGGCATTAAGCTGGGAAGCCATCGCTGCCTCCATGGCGATGGGGACTGTCTGGGTCACCTCGGCCTGCCTGGGTAAAAACAGCATGCCGGAAAACGCGGCCAGTAAACTGTGCGACATCCTTGAACTGTCTGAAGAGGTCAAAGCGGCATTGATTGCCTACCCCACCAAAACCTGGGAACAGCAAGTGCCACAAGATCCGCTGGTATACCGTCTGTACGAAATCGTAGGTGTTTATGGCGATACGCTGAAAGAAGTGATTCAGGAAAAATTTGGCGACGGCATCATGAGCGCCATCGATTTCACTATGGATGTCGAAAAAATCGAAGACCCCAAAGGGGATCGGGTACTACTAACGATGAATGGCAAGTTCCTGCCCTACAAAGCCTGGTAATCTGCACGATCCAGCGGGCCGGGTGGCCGGCCTGTGAAGGTGAAGTCATCACGGCCCCGGTTCCGGCATCCATGATCCCGAAAAGCAACGCCTCCGCCAGTCTGCTGACCCGGTCTCGATCAGCAAATGCCAGGATGCCCCGCCGCTGTATCGTCAGGAAAGCCAGTTTGAACGCCAGGGCATTGACCTGGATCGAGGCACCCTGTCACGCTGGATGATCACCTGTGGCGAGCGGATCCAGCCCCTAATCAACCTCCTGAACGAACGACCAGCAAAAGCAATATCCGGTACTGCACGCGTTCAGATCCTGCAGGAGCCCGGACGCGCAGCTCGAACACAATCCTTTATGTGGGTACGGGTCGGCGGCCCGCCGACGCGACCGATCCGTCTGTTTGATTATCACCCCGGCCGCAGCGGTGAGATTGCTTGCCAGCTGTTAGACGGGTATCAGGGCTATCTGCACTGCGACGGCTACGCCGGTTATGACAAAGCCATTCAGCAGCAGCTGGCCCGTGCGGGCTGTTGGACCCACGCCCGGTATTATTTTGTGGAAGCCCAAAAAGCCAATGGCCTGGAACCGGAAGTTTATCTCAAAATGGTCTTCACTCACCTGCGCAAGCAGACAGTCTGGAAGCGATAGAAGCATTATTGCCCTGGAACCAGAAGCAAGGGTAGATGGGGTTAATGGAGCGGTTACCGAAGTAATGCCTTTGAAATAGGCAAACAAGCTGATTTTAACAGAATTGCTGGATCATATGCCGGACGGCCACCGGTTTTGCCAGCGTTACAGTACAAATCATCAAAGGGCGTTAAACCCAGACGATCGGATATCAGATGGTGAAGTGCATATTCGAAGCTTCCAGGCTGAATCTGTTCTTCGAAGTTGATTACCACCATTGAAGTCTGGTCGTGATCGTAGTGCTTATACTGTGGCATATTGCTTCCTCGCTGCTGCCTGGAACTTTACCGCAGAGAGGCGGCTGAGAGGGGTTTTTCTACAGCTTCATCGCTCGCGTCACAGGCAAAGTTGTAGTTGCGAATTTTGTGCAAAATGGCGAAACCATGCACAAAAGGTGTGACGGAAAATTGATCCTTGTGCACGCGCTTGTTAGCCATTCTTAGCAATTTTTGAACTTAGTTTAAGTAAACCATTAAAAATAAAAACAAGAAATTGAACCAGTTGTGCGAGGACTGGAATAAATGGTGACAATACTATAACCATAAATATTATAAATATGACCTGACCATATCCCCCTAAATTGAAGCCAGGTATAAATCCACTCCACAAGCCTGATAATGCTCGATCAATGAATGATTTGCCCGAATGACTTTGAGTTGTTATAGCATCCCATGTTGTAACAGGTTCAAACTTTGCAACCCAATCTCCATAAACAAACAAATGCAAGGCAAACTTATATCTAACTGCCTCAGCATATAGATCTCTACCAATAAAAGCATTTCCCTCTTTCCACGTTCCTATATTTGCAATACTGATCACACTATACTGCTCTTTATTGAATATATTTTTATTTATTATTTCATCACTAGACATTCCTTCTAAAGATTTAAAAGGGAGTATTGCTCTAGAAATATTTTGAGGTTCGTTTGGAGGAGAGGCGCTTCCTTGGTCGTATTTTGATTTTATTAAAGGGATATCTTCAAGTTTATTAAATAAAGGTAGCAACCTTCCTTTTGGCATATCTACATCTGCGCCGAACCCACCATCGCTCCTTATGGAAGCTTTAAAATTCTTCTTGTTATCCAGTTTTGGATTTTCAATCCCGATAATTTCTACTGCAGCAATAGCAAAATTAGCTTTTCTTGGATTATCATTGGCACTTAGCTCAAAAATTTGAGGTGTAAATTTAAGCACAACTTGCGTACTAGGGTATCTCTGTTTGTCCCACTCCCTATCTTTATCAAAATCATTCCCAAATACATCTATTTTTATATTATTTGGTAAATCATATTCAAAATCGTTTTTAGTATTATATTGCGTACCTACGTCAACATGAAACTCCAACACATGCTGCTGAATTTCAATATATTCATCACCGTTTAACCATCTAAAACTGTCAATCACACGAAATTCGCTTAATGCCTCTTTTAAATTTTTTGATAGTGAATATCTATCACCAAATAACTTATCAAAAAATCCGTCACTAGAAAATAGCGGTCTGGGAGAGGAGACAAAGCTCAATAAATCAGGCAACCCCCTATTAGGCAAATCAGGGTCAAGTCTTATTCTATTGTGATCCCAATGCCACTTTCCATTATAATTTTCAATTCCATTGCTGTTATCTTTATCGAAGTAAACTGTATCAACTTGCACACCTTCTATTCGTATATCAACGCCTTCATACAAGCTTAGCTTACTGAGATCACTATTCGATTGCTCTATGAAACCAACGCTGGAATCATTTTCATTCTGAATATTTTTAAAATAATTGTTAGCGTTATCTTTCATCTCCATTTCAAAAAATTCAGATTCTCCGATATAGAGAGTGAGGAAAATCATCATTATCGAAAAAAATGCAAGCACCAACCACAAAGGGTTATTTATTTTTATCATAATATTAGGCATAAAGGTCAATACTTTTAATTGTGGCTAACGAGACTGTAGAAAAAGTATTTTAGAAAAGTACATCTGGATCATATCCAGTTCAACCTCATCAATACTTTTTCTGGTCATTTTCAAAAACCGGGGGAACCTTGAAGCGGATATATATCGAATTAACGGCATGATAGACCTCCCTTTCCATTGATTTTTTCTTTATCGCCTTAAATATGACATCAATTTCTCGATGTTATGAACCAGAGCAGACAACTACCATTGGGCTTGCACCTTCTTTTTACCCCGCAAGCTGAACCGTTTCAAGCCTTTATTATGCTCCAGGTTGTTAACGGCCCCTGAGATACCAGCCGGACTACCCGGGCCGCTTCGACAGCTACGACCATGCGGTACATTGGAATGAGGACTTCACCAGTTGGGGGGGGAGTTCTTCCATGAAGACGACGTCGCAGTACCAATCATCGACCGGATTATCCACCACTCGCAGGTGTTTATGATGGGCGGATAAAGCTACTGGCTAAAGCAGAAACTGGGCAGTTAATGCTCATAAAGTGGGTCAATTTTATTGGCCAAAGGAGGGTCAAAATAGATGGCCATTGACACTGCTTCGCCCAGAACCGCCAGACCCACAAGCCAGTGAAGTCGCCAAGCTGGCTTATGGACAGATCCAGTTATAATAAAGTCGGGGGGACGGACGGGCGTCAGGAGTCTGGTACACAGGAAGAATACAGCCCCGGAGTTTCTGCGTAGGTTGGGCCGTGGCGAAGCCACTGCCCAACTTCCGTATGTGAGGAATCAATTACGCGGAGTTACCACGTGAAGGGGCCATCGTTTATGACCAAACACCTTCCAGTAACGCTGATCAATGGCACGTCGTGTCGGCGGCAAGTCACTTCCTGCCTGCGTGAATCCCGGACGACGTCGGTGTTTTGTGTCCCCATTTTCTGAGGACATTCCCCCACCCGGCTTTTCAGTAACCTGTGCTTCGTCATCACGATCAAACAACTATAATACGGAGCATTCAGATGAAACCTGAAAGTCATATCCAGCAAACCGGACGCCCGTTTAATGGTGCGGAGTTTCTTGCCAGCCTGAACGATGGCCGTGCGGTGTATTACGCCGGTGAGCGGGTCGAGAATGTCACCGCGCATCCGGCCTTCAAGAATGCCGCTGCGTCGGTTGCCGCCATGTACGATGCTTTGCACGCTGAGGAAACCAAAGACAAACTGTGCTGGGCGACGGATACCGGCAATGGCGGTTATACGCACAAATTTTTCCGTTACGCCCGCTCGCCGCAGGAATTGTTGGAACAGCGGGATGCCATCGCGGAATGGGCGCGTATGAGTTATGGCTGGATGGGTCGTACTGCCGACTATAAAGCCGCCTTTGGGGATGTTCTGGGTGCCAACCCGGAGTTTTATGGTGACTTTGCCGATAACGCCCGTACCTGGTACCAGCGTATTCAGGAAAACTGTCTGTATTTGAACCACGCGATTGTTAACCCGCCGATCGACCGCAATAAGCCCAGCGATGAGGTCAAGGATGTTTATGTTCATGTCACTCGTGAAACCAGTGACGGGATTTACGTCAACGGTGCCAAGGTGGTGGCGACCAACTCGGCACTGACCCATTACAACTTTATTGGCCAGACTGCCGTACAAGACATTGGTGATGACCCGGATTTTGCTCTGCTGTTTATTACTCCGATGAATGCCAACGGCGTAAAACTGATTTCTCGGGTGTCGTATGAAAAAAATGCGACCGACACTGCGTCGCCATTCGACTATCCACTGTCGTCCCGTTTTGATGAAAACGACGCCATCCTGATTCTGGAGAATGTGTTTATTCCATGGGAAGACGTGCTGATCTACAAAGACAAACAAAAGCTGATGCAATGGGGATTTGCCGCCGGTTTTGGGCGTCTTTACCCGTTGCAGGCCTGTACCCGGTTTGCGGTAAAGCTCGACTTTATGGCCGGTCTGCTGGAGCAGGCGCTGGAATGCACCGGTGCCATCGATTTCCGTAATGTGGGTGCCGAATTGGGCGAGGTGGTCGCCTGGCGCAACCTGTTCTGGTCTATCACCGATCATATGTGCCTGGCCGCCGAAGAATGGAAATCCGGTGCCTGGCTGCCCCCCACGGAATCGGCTTTCAACTATCGCGCCTTCGCTCCCATGGCGTACGACAAGATTTGCCACATCATCAAGACCACCGCCGCCAGCGGCCTGATCTATTTGCCGGGCAGTCATCTGGATCTGAAAAATCCGCAGTTGAACACGGATCTGGCTCGTTACTGTCGCGGCTCGGGTGATATTTCACACCTCGAACGCATCAAGATCATGAAGTTGCTGTGGGATGCCGTTGGCTCTGAATTTGGTGGGCGTCATCATCTGTATGAACTCAACTACGCGGGCACTGCCGACGCTATTCGCCTGCAATGCCTGGGATCGGCTCGCGCCACTGGCAGTATGGCCAAGATGCGGCAGCTGTCGCAGCAATGCATGGAAGACTACGATCTGAATGGCTGGACCAACCCGACAGACTCCTAGGCCCAATTCCCCCCGGGCATTACCACGCGGAGCGTAGGAACAAGAAATTGACGCCGCAGGGTGCGCACTGCGCACCACTGCGCCAGCACAGGATACTCACCATGTCAGCCACACAAACCGCCACCGACTTCGACCCCAAAGCCTTCCGCCGCGCCCTTGGCAACTTCGCCACCGGCGTCACCGTCATTACCGCCTGCACCCCGAACGGCGTGCAAACAGGCGTCACCGCCAACAGCTTTAACTCGGTCTCCCTCGACCCGGCGCTGGTGCTGTGGAGCATCATGAAAAGTTCTGCCAGCGTCGATATTTTCGAGCAAGCCAGCCACTTTGCTGTCAACGTGCTGGCCGCCGATCAGATCAACCTGTCGAACCACTTTGCCCGTCCGTCCGACGACAAATTTGCCCGCATCGACTACGAAAAAGGTCTGGGTAACGCCCCCCTGTTACCCGGCTGTGCCGCCCGTTTTCAGTGCGAAAAATACCAGCGTATCGACGGTGGCGATCACTGGATTCTGCTTGGCAAGGTGGTGGCGTTTGACGATATTGGCCGTGCTCCGCTGCTGTACCATGGCGGTGCCTACTCTGCCGTTATTCCTCACACCGTTATTCCTCACAACGATAGAAAACCAGGTGATTCCAATCAACAAACAGCGACAGGCTGACATTGAACGCATTCTATCGGTATCTCTTAACGCTAAAGCGGCGTCTCGGTCGTCACCCAGATGCCGTCGTCCACCAACTGCTGGCACTGCTGCCGGATCGCTTCGACCACTCGTATAAACGCGGCGTTTTGCTTGTATTCGTGCAGGTATACCAGGTTCATCTGGCGAGTCATGTCCGGCTCGATCAGCGGGAGCAGTTTCACCTCTCCCTGATGCACTTGCGGGTAAGCCGCCGTCGTCGAGCAAATCATCAAACCGTAGCCTTCCGCCACGTAGCGCATGCTGGTCAGTAGTTGGCCGAAAGGTATCTGCCGTTGCAGCCGAACACCGGTTAGCCGTTCGTACTGTGCGACTCTAAAGCCCAGCGAATCCTGTTCGCTGGTGTACATCACCTGGTAGTTGGCCAGTTCACTGAAACGGAGGCTGTCGCGACTGGCCAGCTGGGCATAATCACCATCCGCTCGGGTGCTCACCGCCAGAAACAAGCGTTCGGTCAGTAGTGGTTCGCTGACCATACCCATGTGCGAGCTGGCATCTTCCGGGCACACCAGCACGTCCACTTCGCCTTTGCGCAACTGCTCATACAAGCGGCTGGACAAACCGGTGTACAAATCCAGTTCTATCCCTGGATAGCGCCGGTTAATGTCGGCAAACAATGGGATTGCCAGGGCGTTCCCGGTGGGTTGTGTCATACCAATCACCACACGACCAAACGGGTCGGCGGCAGACTCCTGCAAGGCAACCTTGGCACCCTCCAGCTGTTGCAAGGCCGTGCTGGCAACCGGCAAAAACCGTTGTCCTGCCGCTGTTAACCGCACGCCTTTGTGGTCGCGTTCCAGCAGTCGGGTTTTTAATTCATGTTCCAGCGCGGCCAGTTGCTGGCTGATGCTGGGCTGGGCGATATCCAGCTCACGAGCCGCCGCCGCGATGGAGCCGGTGCGGGCGCAGGTGATCAAATACAGCAATTGTCGGGTATTCACGCTTGTGATCCATCCATATCTGAGTACTGGCACAGACTGCCAACACAAGGCTATCAGCTTTACCTATAGCCCCTTCCATAAAGATCAGTCTACCCGCCCTTGATGTCAATAATTAACATGCTAACAAAAATAACCTCTCCTCTACACCGGGGTAACACCATGACTGATGTGCAGAATGACGCCTTGATCCGCGACCAAAACAATTTCAACAAGCCAACCCGTTTCAGTGCAGAAGAATGGCAAGCGCGTGTCAAGCTGGCAGGCACCTATCGGGTGTTCGCTTATATGGGCTGGGATGAAGGCATCTACAACCATATTTCGCTGCGTATTCCCGGCACTGAATATTTTCTGATTAATCCGTTTGGGCTGCATTACAGCGAGGTGACGGCCTCGAATCTGGTGAAAGTGGATATCAACGGCACGTTAATGGGTCATTCCGACTGGCCCATTAATCCGGCCGGTTTCACCTTCCACGGTGCCATTCATGCCCAGGTCGCCGACGGTCATTGCGTGATGCATGTTCACACCACGCCAACACTGGCGGTGTGTTGTCTTGAAGATGGCCTGTCTTACAGTAATTTTTATTCGGCCCAGCTGTACGGCAAGGTCGCCTGGCATGACTTTGAAGGGATTACCGTGCACGCCGATGAAGGCAATCGCATTTTGGCCAGTGCTGGCGACAAACCGGTCTTGATGCTGAAAAACCACGGCCCGGTGATTATTGGCCATACCCTGGCCCAGGCTTTTTCGCTGATGTGGCTGGTGAACCGTGCCTGTGAATGCCAGCTGGCGACGCTGAGCATGGGCAAGCCGCAAAGTATTGCTGAAGATGTACTCAAGCGCTGTGTCGCAGATTCGTTGAATTTCGATCCGCGTTTTGGTGCCGGTGAAGATGCTCTGGCAGCGTTTATTCGGCTGGTCGAGAAGCAGGATCCTTCGTTCAAATACTGATACTAAGCGGTTAGCCAGTAACACCGGTAACACCGGTAACACCCTCAAGACCTGAAACACTCGTTAGTTCGACAGTGTAGTACCCGGTTGCAACCACCTGTCGTCGGGTACGCCATAACAATAAAAAATAACCAACGGTAAAAGAGCGAATCATGAAATATCTTGTCAGCTTGTTTTTTAGCCTGCTGCTGTCTGTCAGCGTCCAGGCACAAACCACTATCCGCATCGCCACCTGGTTGCCGCCGTCCAACCCGCAAAACGCGGAGGTCTGGCCAACCTGGATCAAATGGGTTGAAGACGCCACCGAAGGCCGTGTTACGGTAAAACTGGAGTACGGTATGGGCCATCCCAAATCGCTGTTTGCGCTGGTGGAAGATGGCGTGGTTGATATGGGATTCAGTGTGCTGGGCTATATTCCGGGGCGCTTCAAACTGCCACTGGTGGCGGAGCTGCCGAATATCAGTAACAGCGCCGAAGCGACCTCAGTTGCTTTGTGGCGCACGCAGGAAAAATACTTTGCCAGTGCCCATGAATTTGACGGCCTTGAATTACTGGGGATGTTCGTCCATGGCCCGTCCCAGATTCATACCCGCAACCGATTTGATACTCTGGAAGAACTGTCGCAGATGAAAATTCGGATTGGTGGCGGTCTGCAGGGGCCAATCGCAGAACGTCTGGGTGTCACCCCGGTACAAGCACCTGCCCCAAAAACGTATGAAATGATGCAGCAAGGCGTGGTCGACGGCACCTTTATGCCAGCACTGGAGCAGAAATACTCCCGCCTGAGCGAAGTCAGCCAGCAACTCACGGTTATCCCCAAGGGCCTCTACGCCAGCTCCTTTGCCTTCTTTGCCAACCCGGAGTTTATGGACAGTCTGGCTCCCCGTGACCGCGACGCCATTCTCAGTGTCTCAGGTGAAAAGCTGTCCGCTCTGGCAGGACGTGCCTGGGAAACCGGCGACAAGGAAGGCTACAAGACTGCCCGTGCCGCAGGGGTCAAGATCCTGCAATTACGCGAAGAAGACGCGCTAACAATCGCCTTCCGTGACAGGCTGGCGTATTTGCCGGAGGAATGGGTTATCAGTGTTGCAGATCGCAACGTCGATGCTACCCAGGCAATGAATTACCTGAAACAACAGGCGCTGTTTTATGAACAGCAACACGCTGTCAATCACGTTGAGCAGCCGTAGCCAATTCCCGTAACAAGATCCGTCACACAGCCGTGACACGGACAACAACACCCGCTTGTCCGCGTTCGATTTCGATAATGATTGGCGGCCAGATCCGCTCCGGGCTTTCCGGCCGTAACGGATCATCCGCAGGTATTCAGGAGAATAGCCAATGAACGTATGTATTCTGGGGGCCGGTGCCATTGGCGGTTATATCACCGCCCGTTTGTCGCAACAGGGCTGCCACGTCAACCTGATTGCCCGAGGCGAAACGCTGACCCAACTGCAACAGCATGGCATCGGCCTGATCGAAGATAATCAGCCGGTGCAGTATTTCCCGGTGAATGCCGTGGCACAGGCCAGTGACTTGCCGCCACAGGATCTGGTGATTATCGCCGTCAAGGAGCCAGCACTGGCGGGACTGGTGCCGCAATTACGCCATCTGGTCAAGCCCCATACCCGTATTGTCACCGCTATGAACGGCATTCCCTGGTGGTTTGGTGCCGGGCTGCCAGGCGGCGCGGCGCTGCATCTGGAACCGCTCGATCCTCATCATCACCTCAGTGCGCTGATGCCCGCTGAACAGGTGATCGGTTGTGTCCTGCACATGGCCTGTACTTGCCCGACGCCAGGTGTGATTCAGCACAAGATGGGTAATCGCATGATTCTCGGTGAAGCCCTCGGCGGCCCTTCCGCAGCGCTGGACGGCATTGCCAACTTACTCACCGGTGCCGGGTTTGATGCCAGCACCACGGATCATATCCACAAGGACATCTGGTTCAAACTGTGGGGTAATATGTCCCATAACCCGATTTCAGCACTGACCCGAGCCACCACCGACCAGATCATCGCCGACCCGCTCACCCGGCAGTTGTCGGAAGACATCATGGCCGAAGCCCAGCAGGTGGGAACACGTATCGGCTGCCAGCTCGACACCACTCCGGCCTGCCGCAATCAGGAAACCCTCAAACTCGGGGCCTTCAAAACGTCCATGTTGCAAGACGTGGAAGCGGGGAAAACCCTGGAGATCAACGCCTTGCTGGGTGCCTTCTGCAATCTGGCGCAACAGCTCGGAATTGAAACCCCGTTTGCCACCACGGTATTGGGCCTGGTACGACTACTGGATCGGCAGCTGTTGTAACGCAGCTGTTGTAACGCAGCTGTTGTAACGCGGGTGTTGTAACGGAGATCGAGTGTTGGGGCCGGGTATTGGAGGCCGGGTAGAGTAAATCCCGTTAATGGCTTCGTTAATTGCCATTAATGATGGTTTGAACCGGCCACCACTTTCTCTCATGATCGGGTATGTCTATCTGATCCATAGTTGAGGAATCTCCAATGCCTGCCCCGATTAATCATTTCAAGAATGCCATCCGCACAGGTGCCGTACCGGCCAACCGTGCCCAGATAGGCCTGTGGCTGGGTCTTGCCAACAGCTACACCGCCGAGCTGCTGGCCGGAGCCGGCTTTGACTGGTTATTGATCGACGGTGAGCATTCCCCCAACGATTTGCGTACCATTCTGGAACAGTTGCAGGCCATTGCGCCTTACCCGACGGCACCTATCGTGCGTCCAGTCTGGCCAGATTCCGTTCGTATCAAACAAATTCTGGATCTGGGCGTACAAACCATTCTGGCCCCCATGGTCGATACTGCCGAACAGGCTGCGGGGGTCGTGGCGGCCACCCGTTACCCGCCAGAAGGTATTCGCGGCGTTGGCAGCCCACTGGCGCGTGCTTCCCAGTTCAACCGCACGGCGGATTACCTGGAAACCGCCAATGAACAAATCTGTGTGCTGATCCAGATTGAAACCGCCCTGGGAGTAACCAACCTGGACAGCATTCTGACCGTCGAAGGCGTTGATGGTGTCTTTATTGGCCCCGCCGACCTGAGCGCCTCCATGGGGCATTTGAACAACCCCGCCCACCCGGAAGTCCAGGCCGTGATCGAAGACTGCATCGCCCGCATTGTCAAAGCAGGCAAGGCTCCCGGCATTCTGATTGGCGATGAAACCCTGGCCAAACGCTATATCGACCTCGGCGCCATGTTTGTCGGTGTCGGTACTGATACCGGTTTGCTGCTGAAATCTTCGGCTGAGCTGGTTGGCCGTTTCAACCCGGAGAAGGCACCGGCAACATCAGACGAGCCATCGGTCTATTAGAATTACCGGACAGCTGACCCAGACAGGCGGCGCTGGCTGTCCGGGTCAGTTACGCTGGCCAGTCCGACAAGCCAGTTATTCAAGATACGTGGGTTTGCCCGCTTTGGTACGCACGGCTTTCCACTCGTCATAACTCCGCACCAGCTCATCACCACGAAATGACTGCAGCACCTGAAAGAAGTTTTCCCTATATTTGTCCTGAATAACTTCATTCCGGGGCCGCCCTTTGACCAGATAAACACTTTGTACATTCTGGTGATCAAATGCTCGCCACACCTGTTCATCCTTGAGCGCAGTGTAACGATGACCTTCCAGCGCCTTGATAACGCTATCGGTGTCCAGCGTACCCGCACGTTCAACGGCATCCTTGTATTGATAAACGATGTTATAAGCCGAAGCAGCCGGGCTTGACGGGTACTGGTCATATTTTTGGACGTAGGCTTCAACAAAACGCTGGCCTTTTTCGTAACCCAGTTCATAGGGGATATTCCAGCTCCAGGGCACCGTACCAATCACTCCGTCCAGCAGATAAGGCCCGGCATTACGCGCCATCCCCAACGTAAATGCGGTGGCAATAAGCGTCAGGTTTTCCGTAGCAGGATTATTTTTGATCATCCTTAACATGGCGACGAGATTTTGCCCGCCCAGTGTGATGACCAGAGTATCAACGCCACTCTGGAGCACGGCGTCCAGTGTCTCTGCCATTTGCTGGTGACGAGGTTTGGGAAAGGGTAATAAAAAAGACGGATGCACCACCTTGTCGGCCGTACCCGACAAGCCTCTGAGCGAAGATTCTGTCGACCAGCCCCAACTGTAGTCGGCAGTGATATAACCGATCCGATCCTTGCTATGATGCTCCAACAGGTATCCCGCCAGCGACTTGGCCATCATCCAGGAGTTATGACACTCACGGAACATATAGCGGTGGGCTTCTTCCCCCGTCGTCTGGTTGGCATAACTCAAGGTGCCAAAATACAGCAGCCCATGCTGAGCCGCTTCTTTTCCTGCCGCAATAGTCACCGTGCTGGTGACACCGCCAAACACCATACTGACGCCCTGTTTTGCCATTTGACGGACATTGTCAATCGCCTTTTCCGGTTGCGAGGCAGTATTCGCGGTTATCAGTTCAATGGGACGTCCTTCCATACCGCCGTTTTGATTAATCTCTTCTACCGCCAGCATGGCCCCCTGGGCCTCCGCAATACCATCGGAAGAAAAGCGGCCGGTTGAGGGGTAATTCAACCCGAGTTTGATCGGGCCACTGGCGGCAGCGACCTGGTTGGCCAGCGCGACAACAATCAGCAGAAATGCAGCGCCGAGGATATTTTTCATTATTATTTCCTGTCAATGAGCGAGCAAAGTTAAGGGTATGGTATTAGCGTTACCTATATCGGCCAATTTCGTCGTAATCATGACTGGGCACAACCTCAAAAAAAGCCCGGAAAGATTCCGGGCATGGCCATTATATTAGCGGCTGTATCTGAACCATCTTTCGCGAGTCAAACGAAGGAGAGCGATGGTAATTCGCAGCAACGCAGCACAAGGTTAATGATTCAATTTCAGTCATGCACATTGAAGCATTAACCTGAGCGGTGTTTCCAGGATCAATCAGAAGCTCACACTAATACCTGCCAAAAAGTTGTTAACCGAATGATCGTACTGAGCACCTTCCACATACAGGTAGGATTTGTCACCCGTCTGGTATTTCACCTTGGCCATAACACCGCTGTTATCCAGGGCGTCGTTGTCATGATTTTTATTGGCATAACCCAGGCTCGCCGAAACCCGTTGGGAAAGACTGGTTTCTGCCACTACGGCATAGGAGTCAAAATCACCGGAGGGGTGTTTATCGTTCATTTCATAGGTACCCCCCAGAGAAAACGAACCAAAATCATAACCAATAGTCGCTGCGGTACGGTTATAGGTTTCCGGCACCAGCTTGTCACTGACCATGACATTACCCAAACCGGCATTAAACCCTTTTTTGTTGTTATACACAAAACGCCACACCAGTGCATCAAGGTCTTCTTTATTATAATCGTCAATGGTTAATGCGGCGGCAATAAAGCGGACGCCACCAGCAAATTCAGGTGTGATATAGGCGACGACATCGTTTGCCTGTTCGATTTGCGCAAAAATGGCACTTGGCCCGGTTTTGCCGTGCATGCGGTTATATTCAAACTTGTCGACATTACCGTACAGCTGGGCCCACTGACCGGAAATAGTACGAGGAGCTACCAGGAACAGACCATAATCGGTAATCACGAAAATCCGTGCGGTATGAACGTCAACATCGCCTTCAGAATTGCCGTTATCCAGGTCGGAAGATTCACCAGAAGTCCAGGTTTCACCGCCGCTGTCTACACCGTTCAGCTCACCGGCAAAGTCGGCAACAAATTGATACTTCAGCTTCACGCCACTTTCGGTAATGTACATGCCATCCACACCCAGATCGGCCTTGAATGCCCAGACATCGTAGTCACGGGAGCCTGCCTGCAAAATACCGGCATTCAGTTTGCCGGAAAAATTCGGCCCTTTATGAATATCACCTTCCGCCTGCACAGCAGTAGCACCAACACCGGCCAGCAGCGCCATGGACAACACCATCACTTTACGATTCAGTTTCATGAACAATCCTCATTTATTATTATCTTGATTAAATATTCATCATCATGAAAGGCAGCGCCTTTCGATATATATCGAACAAGCAAACGAATCCCCGACAGAAAATCTATCGTTATAAAATGATCCGTTTCATCGCCAATAGACAAGCCGATCCATTGCGGGCTATATATGCTCGTAATCTTGACTCATCCGATGACTTGACCTTCAGGGTGTATCTAAAAATGTAGCGCGCGATAAAAGAACAAGGCAAAAATCGACGAAAAAGCGCAGCTCATTATTGATAAATGAGCATTTTGAGTCGATTTTTAACGCTGTCATTTCGAGCGCAGTAATTTATAGATGTGCCCTGCAGCCAGTTTATTAACACTCTGTCACTGTTACATCTGGATAATGCGGTTTTCCTCCTCCTGAATTTCGCGCCATAAGACCTTACCACTGCCAGACTTTGGCAATGCATCCACAAACCGTATTAAACGGGGAATTTTATAGGCAGCCATATGCTCACGACTCCACTCGATAATATCAGCGGCCTGAACATTCGGATATTCAGCAGCCATCACAACCAGTGCCTTGACGGTTTCACCCCGTTTCGGATCTTTTTGAGCAATTACACAGACTTCCTTGATAGCCGGGTGGCGATACAACACCGCTTCCACCTGATTTGGCCACACTTTAAAACCTGAGGCGTTAATCATCCGTTTAATACGATCCACGATAAACAGATACCCCGATTCATCAACATAACCCAGATCACCGGTACGTAAATAACGCAGGCCATCCAGTTCGATAAAAGAGTCGTTATTGGCTGTTTCATCCTGCCAGTAACCCACCATCACCTGCGGCCCGGCAATCAATACCTCGCCGACGTCGCCTTCCGGCATATCGGCCAGGCTATCGTGATCAACAATACGGCAGTGGGTATTAAACACCGGGATACCGGCACAACCGGCTTTCGGGGCCTGGGGCGGATTAGCCGTTCCCGGACAGCAGGTTTCAGTCATGCCATAACCTTCCAGGAAGGTAACGCCACAGAGTTGGTACAATTTGGCCGCAACGGCCTCCGGCATGCTGGAGCCGCCGCCAAACATCACCCGTAATGACGACACATCGCACAACTCAAAGCCCGGCATATTAATCAGGTCTATGGCCATGGTCGGCACCGCTGGCCAGACGGTGACATGAAAATTGTGAATGGCATGGGCGGCGACCTCACGATCCCAGCGCGGCAGAATAATCAGCGTGCTACCCCGTGCCATCGCGGTGTTCATGCCTGCCTGCAAGCCAACGACATGGAACATCGGCGCAACCGCCAGAATCACATCCTCACGACCAATACCGAACCAGTCATACACGCCGCGCAAGGCGTGTTGCACATTGATATTGTTGTGCATGCAACCTTTCGGGCTACCGGTGGAGCCGGAGGTATAAGGCAGCATCACCAGGTCATCCATCACCAGCTCGGCCATGGCAACCTCCGCAGTGCATGACATGGCCTGCTGCCAGCGGACAAAATGCGGGTGCTGGTCGAGATCCGGCGGGCAGTCCTGCTGACGAATAGCCGCCGGAATCGGCAGGTCAGTAGCAGTACGCAGATAATCCTGGTATTCAATCCCGACCACCTGGATATCACGGCGATCCATCACCCCGACAAACGCGTGATGAAGCTCCAGCGCAGCAAACAGCAAGGTCGCCCCACTGTTGTCCAGCAAGTACGCCAGTTCGTCTTCAACATACATCGGGTTCATTGGCACCACGACTGCACCAAGGCGCAGAGCAGCGTAGTAAGCGATCACATACTGCGGGCTGTTTTGCGAAAAGATACCCACCCGATCACCCTTGCACACACCGGCGCTCGTGGCCATCCAGGCAGCCAGGCGACACACATCGTTGTGCATCTCCTGATAGCCGATACAGGTTTCATAAAACACCAGCGCTGGCTTGTCGGCACACTCGGCCACCGAGTGTTCAAAATTCTGGTACACCGTGGTTTCTGGCAGTTCCAGGTCTTCGGGCTGGCCCGGTGGCCAGACGGAAAAGTTCTTCTGATACATAGCCCGCTCCTCAGTCCAGACGCTCAAAGATGGTGCTGATTCCCTGTCCCATGCCGATACACATGGTGGCCAGGCCCAGCGTGGTGTCTTGCTGTTGCATCACGTTCAGCAGCGTGGTGGAGATGCGTGTTCCCGAGCAACCGAACGGATGTCCGAGAGCAATGGCTCCCCCGTTGAGGTTGACCTTGTCGTCCACCACCTCCAGCAGATCCAGATCCTGCAGCACCGGAATCGCCTGCGCCGCGAAGGCTTCGTTTAATTCCACGGTTTGCATGTCCTGCATGGTCAGACCGGCACGCTTGAGCGCCTTGTGGGTGGCAGGCACCGGGCCATAACCCATGATTGCGGCTTCACACCCGGCGACGGCCATCGAGACGATTCTGGCCATGGGCTGCAACCCCGCTTCACGGGCGGCCTTGCCCGACATCACCAGCATGGCGGATGCGCCATCCGCCATGGCCGACGCTGTACCTGCGGTAATGGTGCCGGTTTGTGGAATAAACACCGGCGGCAAGGTCGACAGCCCTTCCAGCGACACGTCGGCACGAATCACTTCGTCTTCCGTTACCGCGATCAACACACCGTCGGCGTCGTGACCGTCAATGGCCATCAATTCGTTGGCGAAGCGGCCTTCAATCGTGGCTTGGTGAGCACGCTGTTGTGATCGGTAGCCAAAGGCGTCCTGCATCTGGCGGCTAACACCATGTTTGCGCCCCAGGGCTTCGGCAGTCAGACCCATGTTCATCGAGTGACTGGAGATCGAACGGCTCAACTCCGGGTTGATGTCGATGCCGTGGGTCATGGCGAGATGGCCAATGTGCTCGACACCACCGACGATAAAAGTGTCCCCCAGACCGGCGCTAATGGACGCGGCGGCGGTGTGCAAACCGGCCATCGACGAACCACACAGGCGGTTAACGGTTTGTGCCGCAATGCCGATAGGCAAATCAGCCAGAATCGCCACACCTTTGGCGATGTTCAGCCCCTGCTCCAATGTCTGGTTAACACAGCCCCAGATCAGATCTTCGACTCGTTCGGGGTTAAAGTTCGGGTTACGTGCCAGCAGCCCTTCGACCAGACGCGCGGACAAGCTATCGGCCCGTACATGGCGGAATACGCCGCCTCGTGAACGACCCATCGCAGTACGGGCTGCATCAATAATGACGACGTCGTTGTCTTTGAAATTCATGACTGATTCCTCAAACCCGGTTAGCAGATGCTGAAGTGACGGATGAAGTGGCTGATTCTGGGGCGTAAAAACACTGGCCAGCGGCGGCCATATCACGCAGGCGCGCCGTTGGCTGGTAGGCCATGCCGAGATCGCTGTAGTGGTCGCACTGGCTGACAAAGTCTTGCAGCCCTACGCTGTCCATGTAGCCAAACGCTCCACCAAGATAACGGGGGAAACCCACGCCGTTGATCAACGCCACGTCGATATCCGCAACCGCATCGGCAATACCTTCTTCCAGACAGCGCATCGCTTCCAGACAGAGCGGAATCATCATGCGCTGCACAATGTCGTCGTCCGTCAGCAGCAGCGAACCACTGACGACCGACTGGATAACGTCGTACGCCGCCGGATCGGAGGATTTCTTCAGTTTGCCGCGCTTGTCGGCTTCATAGCGGTAGTAACCGGCACCACTTTTTTGTCCCAGACGGCCCGCAGCAAACAGGGCATCGGTCGGGGTTTTGACGCCGGTCAGATAACGATCCGGGTAGGCAGCGGCAATCAGTCCTTCAGCATGATGACCGGTATCCATACCGACGATGTCGGCCAGCGTGGCCGGGCCCATCGGCCAGCCAAAACGTTCCATCACCTGGTCGATACGTTCGAAATCCACACCATCTATTACCAACCGGGCGAAGGCGTGTACGTAGGGCAGTAATACCCGGTTGACCAGGAATCCGGGGCAGTCATTCACTACGATCGGGACTTTCTTCATTGCCAGCGCATACGACACCGCCCGGCTGACGGCGGCATCCGAGGTTTGCTCACCACGAATAATTTCCACCAGCGGCATACGATGTACCGGGTTAAAGAAGTGCATACCGCAAAAGTTTTCCGGCCGCTGCAACTCACTCACCAGTTCCTTGACGGTCAAGGTCGAGGTGTTGGTGGCCAGCACGCAGTCACGGCCAACCTGTTGTTCCACTTCGGCCAACACTGCCCGTTTGATATTAGGGTTTTCCACCACTGCCTCGACCACCAGATCAGCATGGTCAAAGCCCTTGTAATCCAGCGTTGACTGAATACGCTGGCTGGTGGCCAGCGCCTGTTGCGGTTGCATTTTCTTGCGTTTGAGTTGGCCCAGCATCAGCCGGTTAGCTTCGGCCGTACCAGCCTCCAGCGCTTGGCTGGTAATGTCTTTCATCAAGATCGGGGTACCGGTGGAGGCGCTCTGATAAGCCACTCCACCTCCCATAATGCCGGCACCCAATACCGCCGCCTGGGCGACCGCTTGGCCAGTGTTGGCATACTGGCGATTTTTACGTTTGAGGGCCTGATCGCTGAGGAACAGGTTCACCAAACTGCGGGATACGGCCGTATTGGCCAGCTGAATAAAGTCGCGGCTTTCGTGTGCACCGGCAGTTTCACGGTTCATCCGCACACTGGCGCGCACCGACTGCACAATGGTACGTGCAGCCGGATAATGATCACTGCTGAACATCGACACCATGCCTTCGGCGGTGTCACAGGCCATCGCCAGTTCCAGTTCATTCAGGGTCATGGCGCGGGTCTTCAGACCACGGCGGGGCAGATATTTGAGGCGACCATCTACCGCCTGTTGCAAGACTTTCAAGGCGGCAGCGGCGAGTTTGTCGTCGGCGACCACCGCATCCGCAACCCCTGCCCGCAAGGCGTCAGCGGCTTTCATCGGCCGCCCCTGAGTCATCCAGGTCAGGGCATTATCCACCCCGATCAGTCGCGGCAGACGCACGCTGCCACCCCAACCCGGCATAATGCCCAGATTCACTTCCGGCAACCCCAGGCGCGCTTGCTCGGTCACCACCCGGTAGTCGGCACAGAGCGCCAGTTCCATACCACCACCCAGGGCTTCACCCCGAACAGCGGCTACGGTCGGAAAGGGCAGATCTTCAATCCGGTTAAACAACCGGTGCACCTTCATGCTGTAGTCGAAGATGGTATCGGCGCTCTGGGCAAAGCTGTCACAGAATTCGGTAATGTCGGCACCGGCAACAAAGCTGTCCTTGGCACTGGTGATCAGCAGTCCTTTGATCGATGCCAGCGGCAACTGCGCAATCGCCTGCTCCAGGCTGGCAATGGCGGCCTTGCTGAGGATATTCATACGGGCATCGGCAGCGTCCAGAACCAGCTGATACAGGCCGTTTTCCATTTCCTCAAGGCGAACGAAGCTCTCCACGTTCATAAGGTGGTTCTCCAAACAAAATGGGGTAAGTCAGACCCCCGCCAGCACACAGCGGGGCATTGATTCAGACGGTTACATGTAGTTTTGGTAAATAAGCATCACCACCACCAGCACCAGGTCGGCAAGAATAAAGGGCAATACCCCGGCAAAGATTTTTTCCAGCGCGGCGTAGTCTTTCGCCACCGAGTGAATCACGAACACGTTCAACCCCACCGGTGGGGTGATCATGCCGATCTCCAGCAACTTGGCCACCAGCAGCCCGAACCAGACCTTGTCGATACCGTGTTCAACCACCAGTGGCAGGAACAGCGGCAAGGTCAGCAACATCGCGCCAATCGGCTCCAGGAACATACCTAACGCCAGATAGATAAAGACGATCACCAACAGGATACCCAGCACACTGAAGCCGTTGCCGTCGATCCAGTCAGCCACTTCATACGAGAGGCCAGTCAGGGCGATCAAGCGGGTAAACAGGCTGGCACCAATTGCGATCATAAACAGCGCGCCGCTGGACAGCAGCGTATCGAGACAGCTGTCGATAAAGCGTTCTTTGTTCAGCTCCTTACGGCTCAGGCCAATAATGATGGTGAAAAAGGCACCAATCGCTCCGGCCTCGGTGGCAGTAAAGATGCCGCCAAACAATCCCCCAAACACCACGATGATCAGCAGCAGTACCGGCCAGATGTCCATGCTGGCACTGATTTTTTCTTTGAAGGTCGTGCTCTCGACGCCGGGTAAACGCTCCGGTGCACTCAGGTAGGTCAGCCAGATCACTGCGAAGTAGAACAGCATCGACAGCAGCCCCAACGCCAGACCACCGACAAACAGGTCGTTGATGGATTCTTCCGCCTGAATACCGTAAATAATCAGCAAGATACTCGGTGGAATCAGCGCGCCGATGGTGCCGCCGGCTGCAACCGAGCCGGTTGCGGTGCGAATGTCGTAATTCATGCGGTGCATTTCGGGAATGGCGATCCGGCCAATCGCAGCGCTACAGGCCACCGATGAACCGGTCACCGCCGCAAAGCCGCTGGCACCACCAATAGCGGAAATTGCCAGCCCACCGGGCATCCAGCCCAGCCAGGCACGAGCGGCGCTGAACAGCCCCCGCGTCATACCGGTATGAAAGGCGACATAGCCCATCAGCAGGAACATCGGCACCGAGCTGAGCGTCCAGCTGGAAGCAAAGCTGTAGGGAATATTCGATAACATACTGACCGCCGACTCGGCTCCGACGATGGCCATAATGCCAACCGCAGAGACGGTGATCAGACTGACCGCAATGGGGACGCGCAACATAATCAGCGCCATCACGCCAACCAGGGCGGCAAAACCGATAGTGACCGGTTCGATTTCCATGATCATTCCTCCACCTGGGCCAGGGTGACATTCATCATGTCAGGGTCATGGCCATGATCCTGAATACGGTTGGTGACCAGCTCGACGGTGCTGGTAATCACGCGCAACAGCAGTACCAGCACCATCAATCCGAACGACACCGGTAAAACCCAGTAACTTGGCCAGGTGTAAAACATGTCCACCCCCGACTCCACATACGATCCCTTGCTGGTGTTGGCAATGGCCTCCACCAGCGTGCCCCAGCAGAGCACGGCGTAGACCAGCAGCGAGAGGATAAAACCCATCAGAGTCACCAGCAGCTTGGCTCGCGGTGGCAGCTTGTCGGTGAAAATAGTGGCCTCGACATGGCGACGGCGAATCTCGGCGTAAGCGATCGGCAAAAAACTGACCGCCACCATGTAGTACTTGCTGACCAGCTCTGAAGTGGCGGGAAAACCCGCTCCCAACAGTGAGCGCATGGCCACATCAATGACAATCTGCAGCACCATCAGGATCAGGATGGTGCAGCCAATCCAGATAGTCAGTCGGCCAATCCAGTTCTCAAGTTGTTTCATCTCTCTTCCACTCAGCCAGTCAGTTACCCGGTGTGTTAGTTGCCATAGTGGCTCAGATCTCGCTTGGCCCAGATTTCCTGGTAACGCAGCTCGGCCAGCTCGTCTTCGCTGCTGACACTGGCCACCAGCTTGCTCCATTTTTCAACCAGTGCGATGTAACGATCTACCTTGGCCTGAGCGTTTTTTACGCCGCGTTCTTCCAGGGTTTTGGCAACGGTCGCCAGGTGATCTTTCTTGAACTGTGCAGCTTTGGCCTTGAGTGAATCATCCGGCTCAAGAAACTGGATACCGGCTTTTTTGCCTTCACGAGTGGCTTCTTCCAGGGTGTTTATCCAGCCATAGATACTGGCGACCTGGGCGTACTGGGCAGCATGCACCAGCGCCTGACGCTCTTTTTCATCCATCTTGCTCCACAGCTTGCTACCAATATTGGGGAAGGCCGAGGCGTTAAACACCCCCTGATGAATATTGGTGACGTACTTGACGACGTCGTACAGACGGGAGTTTTTCAGGTCGGGGGTAGAGCTGTAAGTACCATCCAGGACACCCGAAGACAGTCCTTCAAACAGCTCACTGGAAGGCATCTGCACCGCCACACCCCCCATATCCGAGACAAAACGGGTAAACACCGAACCGGCGGTACGAATACGCATGCCTTTGAGATCAGCACTGTTGCGCACCGGTTTGGTGGTCAGCAATTCATAGGTGACGGTGGCATCACTGCCGGTATACACCTGGCCATTGGCCTTGAACTCGGCCAGGCATTCATTACAGGTCGAGATGTATTCGGTCACCGCAGAGGAAATAGCACGGTTGTCAGCACCCACAATCGACAACTCTGCCACCAAAGCGCTTTCGGAATAGTCGGCCGCAAAATACGGCATGATAATGGTGCCCATCTCGGCGACGCCGTTTTTCAGACCTTCGTTCATTTCGCCGATGGACAGCAGACCGGATGGGGTATCGCGAATTTTCCACTCGCCGTTGGTAAATTCCTGCAGTTTTTCAGACATTTTCGGGTAAGCCGTGGTCGCCAGCACGTGGGCTGGGCCAAAACCACTGACCGCACGAATGGTCTTTGCCTGCACCGATGGCACAGCCATCGCCAGCATGGAGGCAGCCGCGACGGTCAGAGACAGCATTCTGATTTTCATAGATACACCTTTTGTAATTACTTTTTATTGTTATTCAGTAACCGGCCTTACCAAAAAAGCCGGGGACAACCCCCTGCTGCCGCAGGGTTTGGCGATGACGGGAATAAACCGACTCAGTCGCCCACTTCCGGGATATCCGGCAGACAGGCATCTGCATCATCAGCCAGATAATTCATCACCTGCCGCTCCATTCCGGCAACTTCGGCCAGGCTGTAGCGACAATAAAAATCGGCACTTTGTAACCAGCTGGCCAGTTGGGCAGCGGGATATTCTTCACCATTCTGGTGAAAGCGGGCCGCCAGCGCACAACGGCCAAGCAACCAGCCACCGGCAACATGACCAAACATCATCAAGAATGGCACCGACATCAGTTGTGCCAGCGGCATGTCATCGGCACAGCGTTTCATCACCGCCGCCGCCGTACTTTCCAGACTGTTGATCGCCACCGCCAGTTTTGTCGCCAGCGTATTCAGCCCATTTCCCTGCATCGCCGTCACCGTCTCACGCATACGGCTCACCAGCAGGGCGAAGGTTTCGCCCTTGTCACGACAGAGCTTGCGGCCAATCAGATCCTGCGCCTGAATACCGGTCGTGCCCTCATAAATCGGGCTGATACGGGCATCTCGCCAAATTTGTGCAGCACCGGTTTCTTCCACAAACCCCATCCCACCGTGGATCTGGATACCCAGCGAAGCCACTTCTACACCGGACTCGGTCGCCCAGGCCTTGAATACCGGAATCATCAGCTCAACAAACTTCTGTTGCTGCTGGCGCACCTCGGCATCGGCGTGGTTGTCGTGCATGTCCTGCGCTTCGGCAATCACCATCGCCATGGCACGCATGGCGCGCGTCCGTGACTGCATCAGCATCAGCATGCGGCGAACATCCGGGTGTTCGGCGATCACCGCCGGTTTGCCGGGGTCTGCCGGAGTTGCCCCCTGAACCCGCTCAAGGGCGTAAGCCCAGGCCAGTTGCAAGGCCGCTTCGGCTGAAGCCAACCCTTCAATTCCTACCGCCAGCCGGGCCATGTTCATCATCACGAACATCGCCGCCAGCCCCTTGTGTTCTTCACCCACCAGATAACCGATGGCACCGTCCTGCTCACCAAACGCCATCACGGCGGTGGGACTGGCGTGAATACCGAGTTTGTGTTCCAGTGCGGCACAGACCAGATCGTTGCGTTCACCCAGTGAGCCGTCATCGTTGACCAAAAACTTGGGCACCAGGAACAACGAGATACCCCGAACACCCGCAGGCGCATCCGGGGTACGGGCCAATACCAGGTGAATAATGTTGTCGGCCAGGTCATGTTCACCGAACGAGATAAAAATCTTCTGGCCTTTTATGCGATAGCTACCATCCGCCTGGGGCATGGCTCGGGTACAAATAGCCCCCACATCAGAACCCGCTTGAGGCTCGGTCAGATTCATGGTGCCGGTCCATTTGCCCGCCACCATTTTCGGTAAATACTTCTGTTTCAGCTCATCGGAGCCGGCTGCATAAATGGCCTCAATTGCACCCTGAGTCAAACCGGGGCACATGGTGAACGACTTGTTGGCGGAGCTGAACATCTCAGTCGCCAGCGTGCTGATCAGCCATGGCAACCCTTGCCCACCAATGCTTTCAGGCAAGGCCATGTTGTTCCAGCCATTGGCAATCAGTTGTTGCCAGGCGGCGGCAAAACCATCCGGCGTGGTAACAACGCCATCTTCCAGGGTCAGCCCGCTACGGTCGCCGCAAGCATTCAGTGGCGACAATACGCCAGCGGCAAATTTGCCTGCTTCTTCCCAGATGGTCAGCGCCAGCTCCTGGGTCATCATCTCGGGATCACTGACCGCTGCCGGAAAATCCACCAGCTCGTGCAGTAAAAAACGTAAATCATCCAGAGGAGTGCGGTAAGCCATGTTCCGGTATCCGTGAGTTATTGTTATTTGAACTGGTAATTACGGTACATTGGGCAAAGAAGGCGGTCTGTAGGAATATTCTGATTTGATCGATGATCACATCAATTATTGAATCACTAAACAAAAAAACCTGTAATCTGTGATCAACACAGACAGACGCATCGGCCAAACAACAAAAAAAAGAGGCCCAGTATGACTTCACAGCGAGACCAGCAGCTGGAACGCCGTATTATCAATGAGATTCCCTACCAGGTTCTGGTAGAGCAATCCTTGGTCGGCATCTATCTGATTCAGGATGGCATTCTCAAATATTGCAACACCGCCTTTGCTGGCATTACCGGCCATACCCCTGAACAGGCGATAGGCAGAAATATTGCCACTATGGTGGCTCCAGAAAGCATCCACCGGGTGCTCAACAATATTGACAACCGGATTGGCCAGGGCATCGGCAACAGCACCCGTTATTTCAACAAGGCGGTGCATGTAGATGGTTATCTGGTGGATCTGGAAGTACATGGCCGTTCAATCCTGCACGAAGGCCGTCCCGCTATTGCCGGTGTCGCAGTGAACGTCACCAAACGACTGAAATACGAGCGGGAATTCCGCGAGTCCCACGACCAGTTACAACAGCTGACGCGTTACACCATCAAGCTGCGGGAACAGCGGCGGCAGGAAATGGCACGAGAGATTCACGATGTACTGGGCGGTTTGCTCACTTCCATCAAGATGGACGCCACCCGTATCCTCAACCACCAGCCGTCGGCCAATGTCGCGGAGATTGCCGAAGACATCATCAATCTGGCGCAGGAAAGCATTCACTTTGCCCGCCACAAATCAGAACAGCTCTACCCCACCACGTTGACCTACCTTGGCCTCAAGCCCTCGCTGGACAGTTTGCTGAACCAGTTCCAGCAACGCAGTGAACTGGCCTGCCAACTGGTGACCCAGTCGCCGATTCCACGCCTGTCGGCCGATGCTGAGTTGATGGTTTACCGGATCGTACAAGAGTCCCTGACCAACGTTGTGCGCCACGCCAGGGCAACCGAGGTAACCGTTACCCTGAGCGCCGACGCTGACCAATTACAAGCCTGTATCCTTGATGATGGCATTGGTATTCATGAATCCATTGCCAGAGAAGGCTCTCTGGGGCTGCTGTTCATGCGTGAACGGGCGGCAGATTTTGATGGTGAATTGACGGTCACAGGGATACCGGAGGGTGGTACCCGAGTGTGCCTTATCCTGCCGCTGAACGAACGCAACCGCAAACCGGTGCCCTTGCTGGAACCCGGCATGAGGCTCTAGCAGCCTGTCGGACTTAGGAGAAAAACAATGACAACGTCCAAGTACCCGATATTGCAGGTCGACGACCACACGATATTCCGCAGCGGCCTGAGCAAATTATTGGCCGAAAGCGAATGTTTTATGATCCAGGCGGAAGCCGCCACCATTGAACAGGCCTGCGCCTGTTTGCAGCAGCAACCTGAACTGGCGCTGATGATTCTCGACATCAATCTGGCGGGCCAGAATTCCCTCGACCAGATCCCACTGTTGCGTCAGTTCCACGCCGACATCCCGATTCTGATCATGTCGATGTACCCACCTGACCAGTTTGCCGCTGCCGCCTATCGAGCCGGTGCCAATGCTTATCTGAGCAAGGATGCCTGTCACGAAGAACTGCAGCTGGCCTTAAGCAGTATCGTAACTGGCGGAATCTGGCTGAACCCGTCTGCCAGACTGGCGACGGACGATACCCCCAACCAGGGCTATCCTCACGAACGACTGTCCGAACGGGAACTGGATATTCTCAAGAGTCTGGCCAACGGCGAATCACTCACTGACATTGGCAGCCGCATGTTCCTCAGTGTAAAAACCGTCAGTACCTACCGTACCCGGATTCTGGAAAAGCTGAATCTGACCAACAATGCCGAGCTGATCAAATATGCCCTGACCCACGGTCTGAGTGTCTGAGCATAACCGTCAAGCCGGAGTTCTTGCTCCGGCTACCATTTTTCTCCGGCCACTATTTGTCTCCTGCTACTCTTCTTCTGGTCACTATTCTTCTGGCCACAGATGAAGCTGCGCCCGGCCTCCGGGCCGAAAACCATAACAGGTGTTCAGTACCGCTTTACGTTCCTCGCTGCCGTTGCTGTACCCTGCGGTATGGCTGAGGTGATAACCACGAATGGTCTGCATCGCGGCGGTCGCCAACACTGGCAACATTTCGGTCAGATGGGTACAGCCACTTAACCGCCCCACCGCCTTGCGGGCGTCGGCCAGCCAGCCCTTGCCAATGTGCAGCCCGACCAGCGCCTGATACTGCTGCGCCGCACCGGGGCAGTCCTGATACGGTGTGTGATACATGGTGGCACACGCGTCCAGTATCTGTAGCTCGTCGTTGATGATCAGGGTCAGCCTCATTCGATGAAGAAATCCGCCAACCTCAATCCGGCCACGATCAAACAGTTCAATGTCATAACCCTTGGTATCTTCCAGTACGCCTTCTATTTCCCACAGCCCGTCTTCACGTAAATAACCCTGTACATCGATATTGCGACGGTGCAAGGGAGTGCGCGGTGAGGCAGGAATTGGCTCGGACATCGGCTTCGATATCGGCTCGGACATAGTCAGTCTCCAGGATCAGTTGTCACAGTCGGTATGGATCGGTCTTTACAGCACCAAGGAGTGTGCCGCATTGATGCGGCGTCAACCAGCCTGACCGAAGCGGCTGAACAGCTCCGGGTTCAGGCCCTGTGCTAATTGGCGCTCGATAAACGACACTGAGATAGCACGCTCTCGCAGTGCATTTACATCGCTGTTCGGGTCAGATACTGCCCGGTAATGATGCTGGAACGACAACCAGAAGTAATCCTGCTGGCGCTGGTCGAGCCGTTGGTCAACACCGGCTCCGGTCAGCGACTGACCATTCATGCTGGCGTTGGCTATGCCGCTGACCTGCTGCGGTGCTACCGATGGAAAGTTGATGTTGGTGACCATACCGCCAGGGAGCGGCTCAGTCAGCAACTGGCGAATCAGCGCCCCGGTATAACGACGCGGCGTATCCCAGTGGATATTGTGGCGATCTTTCCAGGCCTGACTCAGGGCAATGGCCGGTATATCAAACAGACTGGCGGTCAACGCCGCTCCCAAGGTGCCGGAGAAGCCCACGGTATCGGCCATATTGATGCCCTGATTGATGCCCGACAGCAGCAGATCCGGTTTTTCCGGCATCAAATGAAACGCCCCCAGCAAGACACAATCCGAAGGCGTACCACGCACCGCAAAGTGACGTTCAGCCAGGGGTTTACAACGAATCGGCTGGTGTAACGACACACTCTGGGCGGTGCCGCTCTGGTCTGTTGCCGGAGCCACAAGCCAGACTTCTTCCGCCAGTTCCGCCGCCAGTTCCGCCAACAACTGAATACCGGGGGCATCGTAGCCATCATCGTTGGTAATCAGGATACGCCGCAGTACTGACTCGCCTTTGTGCGGATGCACTGGTGGCAGAGGTAACAGCCGCAAACCATTTGGGCTCACCCGGCTCATGCGCAGGTCACGCCACCGTCGACGGCCAATGCGGTGCCGGTTACATGGCAGGAAGCATCGGCAGCAAAAAAGACGGCCGGGCCCTGCAGGTCGGTTTCAGCACCAAATCGCTGCAAGGGAACCGCAGGCAGCACCTGATCGGAGATACTTTCCAGCAGCTTGGCCGACAGTTTCGACTGGAAAAAACCGGGGCACAGAGCATTCACATTGATGTTGTACTTGCCCCACTCGCTGGCCAGCGCCTTGGTGAAGTTGATCATTGCAGCCTTGGAGGTGTTGTAGCCGATGGTATTCATATTCAGCCCTGGGGGGTTGCCGCTCAGACCACCAATAGAGGCGATATTAATGATCTTGCCGTAACGCCGGACAATCATGCACTGACGTCCGATTTCACGGGTCAGGACAAAGGGCGCGGTAATATTCAGCGTCATGACCTTGTTCCAGGCTTCCAGCGGATGCTCCTCCATCGGCGCGGCCCAACTGGTGCCAGCATTGTTGACCAGAATGTCAATGCTGCCGACCTCGGCCAGTAACTGCTCGACCATGGCCGGAATGGCATCCAGATCCTGCAAGTCGCTGACGCAGCTCAGGATACGGCTGGCATCACCCTTGGCGACGGGCAGCAGTTCCGTTTTGGCTTCTTCCAACTCGGCGGCCTTGCGGGCGGTCAGAATCACCCGTGCGCCCTGTTGCAGGTAGCCTGCGGCAATTTGTAACCCCAGCCCACGAGAGCCGCCGGTAATCAGCGCGGTTTTACCAGAGAGATCAAACATAGGAGTACCTGCTCTATAGTGATTGCTTTTATATTTTTATAGGTTGGCGTTTTATTTTATTGATAGTGCTTGATGGTGCGTGCCCGACCAGCGCGCCAGGCCTTCAGGCGTCGCTCATAAAAACCACTCGTGCCAACAACGAGCCACCCCGCTGGGCCTGACGGCTGATCAATTCATCCGGTTCCCACAGCACCTTGCCGTGGCTGGCGTAACGCTGATACTGGCGCATTTCTCCAACCAGCTGGCTCAGCCCCAGTTGCTCAGCCAGATACATCGGCCCTCCGGCGGCGGCCGGGAAACCGTAGCCATTAACAAATGCCAGGTCGATATCCACCGGCCCACTGGCAAAACCTTGCCGCACAATGGCACAGCCTTCGTTCACCAGCGCCAGAATGCAGCGCCCCAGTATTTCGTCATTACTGATATCCCGACGCGTATGTCCCAGCTCGGCAGACACCTGTTGCAACAGCGCATCGGTCTCGGCACTGGGCAGGGCGGTGCGGGAACCGGCTTCGTAGCAATACCAGCCGGAACCGGTTTTCTGGCCGTAACGGCCCTGTTCGCACAGAGCATCACCGATCCGAGGCTGCAGGATATCGGGAGTACGCTGCTGACGCTGACAGCGCACCATCCAGGGGATGTCGTTGCCCACCATATCCAGTGCCCGCAGCGGGCCAATCGCCATGCCCCAGTCTTCCAGCACCCGATCCACCTGCGCCGGGGTGGCGCCTTCTTCCAGCAAATACATGGCCTCCTGGTGAAAGCGGTCAAACAGGCGATTACCAATAAAACCGTCACAGTTGCCCGCCACCACAAACACTTTGCCCAGTGCCAGCGCCATGGCTTTGATCAGCCCTGTCACCGCCGCCGAGGTGGTTTGCGCCGGTACAATTTCCAGCAACCGGGTAATGTGCGCAGGGATAAAAAAATGCGTACCGATCACCCGTTCAGGATGGTTAACCGCAGCGGCAATGGCATCCAGATCCAGCGTCGAGGTATTGGTCGCCAGCACACAGTCATCAGCGACCAGCGCCTCGATGGCTTGCATCACCTGTTGTTTCAGTTCGAGTATCTCCGGCACCGCTTCTACCACCAGGCCTGACTCGGCAATACTGGCCAGCTCGACCGAGAATTCAAAACAGGATTGCAGCTGCGCTGCGGCATTTTCATCCAGTTGGCCACGTATCTGCTGACTGGCAAGATACTGGTCAATAAAGCGCTGGGCGAGGTCAAGGGAATCGGCGTCTGCATCGACCAGAGTCACCTGTTTACCGAGCTTAGCCAGGGCGATAGCAATACAGCGCCCCATGGCCCCGGCACCAATCACAGCGACCTTGCGAATATCTTCAAACCCCTGCCGATCCGCTGCCGTTAGCTGCTTAGGCAAAGCCATTATCGACTGTTGCTGCCAGCTATCCGCATGCTTGAGCTGGGCGGCATCCCGCACCAGGGTCTGCCGCACGGGTTCAAGAGTCGGGGCTGTCATACCATTTCAGCCTCATCGGTGCTGGCCAAGCCGTAGTCAAACGGCAAATCCAGACGGGCATCACGTTCTTCGGCACGATCCGGCGGGGTCAGGAAACGGGCCGCCTGACCATAACTATCCTTGGCTTTTTTGATGGCACCACGGGCAATCGAACGCAGGTGCACTTCATCCGGGCCATCGGCGATACGCAGGGCGCGGCCCATGGTCCACAGTTCCGGCAGTGGTGTATCCGGCGATAGACCCATCCCACCAAATACCTGCATGGCACGGTCAACCACTTTCAATTGCATCCGTGGCACAGCCACCTTGATCATGGCAATTTCGTTACGCGCCAGCTTGGCACCCCCCTGATCAATCAACCAGGCCGCTTTTAATACCAGCAGGCGGGCCTGTTCAATTTCGTACATGGATTCGGCCAGGAATTCACGTATCACACCCTGCTCATGCAGGTACTGACCAAAGGTTTTACGTTCCAGTGAACGTTCCGCCATCAAATCCAGTGCCAACTGAGCCTGGCCGATGCAACGCATGCAATGGTGAATCCGACCCGGCCCGAGGCGCGCCTGAGCCAGGGCAAAACCGGAACCTTCTTCACCCAGCAAATGACTGGCGGGCACGCGGACGTTCTTGAACAGCAGCTCGCAATGGGTTTCGTAGCTGTGGTGATTCATCACCGACAGATCACGTACCACGGTCAGTCCTGGTGTGTTCATCGGCACCAGAATCATGCTTTGCTGACTATGCACATCGGCGTTGGGATCGGTTTTGCCCATCACGATCGCGACTTTGCAGTTCGGGTTCAGCGCTCCGGTAATAAACCACTTGCGACCGTTAATGACATAATCTTCGCCGTCACGCTGAATCAGCGTGGTCACGTTGGTGGCATCGGATGACGCGACATCGGGCTCGGTCATGGCAAAACAGGAGCGAATCGCGCCACTCAACAAGGGCTCCAGCCATTGGGATTTTTGCTCGTCGGTGCCGAACATGTGCAACAATTCCATGTTGCCAGTATCCGGGGCGGAGCAGTTAAATACTTCGGAAGCCCAGGTCAGGCGACCCATAATTTCGGCCAGCGGAGCGTATTCCATATTGGTCAGACGCGTGCCCGGTTCGCCGTCACGCAAGTGCGGCAAAAACAGGTTCCACAGGCCTTCGGATTTGGCCAGCGCTTTCAGATCGTCCAGAAAGGATATGTGGTAGCCATTGTCATGAAATTCCCGCAGAAACTGCGCATTGCGCGGAATCACGTGGTCATCCATAAAGTTGTTGAGCTTCTGTGCCAGCTCTTGGGTGGTCTGGTTGTAGGCAAAATCCATAATGATGTCCTGTCGTCAATTGAGTTGTCTGGTGACGCTTGCCGCGTCGGTTACAGCTGGCCGTGGGCAACTTGCAAGCCGATACCGGCAAAAACATGGTGCAAGCGGCTGATGTCCACGCCCGGGTGTGCCTCCGGGTCACCGCCACCTCGGCTTAATACGCCGTCGAAAATTACCGCCAGCCGGAAGAAGGAAAAAGCCAGATAGAAGGGGTTAAAGTTGTTACTGATAGCGCGATTGTCGAAATATGCCTGTATATAGTCGTCAAACACCGGAATGCCACAGGCTGCAAAGTCCTGATCGGCTATGCCGTGAAATTCGTCACCGCGCATTTTCCACACCATCAGGTTGTAACCAAGATCCGACATCGGGTGGCCCAGGGTCGACAATTCCCAATCCAGCACCGCCACCACTTCCGGCTTGTCCGGGTGGAACATCAGGTTGCCCAGGCGAAAATCACCATGGACGATGGTGGTGACATCGTCGTCTGGCAGGTTGTCTGCCAGCCACTGCCCCAGCGCTTCGATCTCTGCCACCGAGCTGCCGCTTTTGTCGTACTGAGCACTCCAGCGCCGAATCTGGCGCTCGATAAAACCACCTTCGCGACCAAAACCTTCCAGCCCGACGGCACGAAAATCCACCGCGTGTAGTTTCGCCAGGGCGGCGTTCATGGCGGCGTAATACTGACCGCGTTCTTCCGCACTCATGCCCGGCAAGGTGCTGTCGTGTAATACCCGTCCTGGCACCCGTTCCATAATGTAGAACGGCGTCCCCACCAGGCTGTCGTCCTCGCAGTAATGCAGCATTTTAGGTACTGGCACGTCGGTATGCTCCAGCGCCGCCATAACCCGGTATTCACGGTCGATGGCGTGGGCCGATGGCAGCAAGTCACCAGCGGGCTTCTTGCGCAGCACATAGTCAGCGCTGTCGGAGTATTTGAGAAAAAATGTTGGATTGGAAAATCCGCCAGCAATCGGCGTCAGCTCGGCGGTGGCCCCTTCAGGCCCACAGTCCAGATACTGACGCAGATAGTCTGTCAGTCGCACGAGATCAAACGGTGCAGCATCCATCGAAGTTGTGATTGGTGCAGACGTGGTCACAGCCAGGCTCCTGAATCAGATTGGGTGTGAATTGATAGTGTGCTCCGCCAATACATATGTAAAATCAATAGTTAGCATGATCACCTATAGATAAATCACATGTATCTGACAGCCGGGAGTCCACATGCATATTTACCGAACCGATCTGAATCTGTTGGTGGTGTTTGACTGCATCTATACCCAGGGCAGCGTGACCCGTGCGGCAGAGGTACTGCATCTGACCCAGCCCAGTGTCAGCCATGCCTTGTCTCGCTTGCGCGATCGTGTGGGCGACCCGTTATTTGTACGCAACGGCCAGAAACTGGCACCCACCCAGGTTGCCCAAAAACTGATTTATCCCGTACGCCAGGCGTTGCAACTGCTGGAATCCTCTCTCAGTGACCTGGAAGGATTTGACCCCCAGACCGCCAATCAGCATTTTGTAATTGGTATGCGGCCCTTGATGGAAGGTGCTTTTTTCCCACCATTGATGCGTCAGATCACTCAGCACGCTCCCTCTGCCGGGCTGTCATCGGTACAGTTCGACCGTAACAATCTGGCCGCTGAACTGACCAGTGGTAAACTCAGCGTCGCGATTGATGTGTTTCTATCCCTGCCTGACACCATCTGTCGCCAGCATTTGTCCAGCACCCCGATTGTGGTAGTGGCTCGGCGTGATCACCCGGCGATTAACGCCGGACAGATCGATATCGACCGTTATCTTGCCCAACAGCACTTGCTGGTATCGTCGCGACCGGAAGGTCATGGTGTTGAAGACCTGATGCTGGCCCGCCAGGGCATCAGTCGCAGAGTGGTGGCGCGCTGCCAGCAAATCACGACCGGACTGGAGCTGGTACGGCAGTCGAACCTGCTGATGACGGTGGCGGAGAGTCTGATCAGTCATCACTTCGAGCCGACGCAACATCAAATCTGCCGGGCACCGTTTGCGGCACCGGAAGTGGACTCCTACCTGTACTGGCACGCCAGCAGCGAGTCCGACAAGGCCAGCCAGTGGTTACGTTCCATCATTGGTGCTTCCTACCAGACAACAGGGCAGCTGTTACCTCGAACGGTATCTTGATGGGTATCTTGATGGGTGTCCTAGTTGAGAGTGGTTTGGTAACCTTACCCGCTCTATGTCTAGCCCTAGCAGGCTGTTGATTTTTGTTTTCGAGACAGTCAATGCAAGGCAAAAACCGGCGAAAAGAGGGAGTTTATACGAGATAAATGACCGATTTGAGCCTGTTTTTAACAACGCAGTGGCCACGCAGATAGAAAATCAACAACCTGCTAGAACATCCCCTAATTCCTTATTGTCCTCGGTGCGTATGCAAGCCACAGTAAAAAAAGACTCAAAACCCGCTCAAACCCCGATGATGACGCAGTATTTGCGGATCAAATCCGAGTTCCCGGACACCATCCTGTTTTACCGCATGGGGGACTTCTACGAACTGTTTTTTGACGACGCCAGGAAGGCCGCACAACTGCTGGACATCACTTTGACGGCACGCGGTCAAAGTGAAGGTAAACCGATTCCCATGGCCGGTGTGCCCTATCATGCTGCCGATAACTACATCGCCCGGCTGGTCAAGCAGGGTGTGTCGATCGCCATTGCCGAACAGATTGGCGACCCGGCCACCAGCAAAGGCCCGGTCGAACGTAAGGTGGTGCGGGTAATCACCCCCGGCACCCTGACCGACGAAGCCTATCTGGATGAACGCGCCGACAACCTGATTGCCGCCGTCTGCCGCCATCAGGACGCTTATGGCATCTCGGTGCTGGAAATATCCACCGGGCGATTTTCGGTACTGGAAGTAGCCTCGGAAGCCGAGTTGCTGGCCGAGATCGAGCGGCTGCGGCCGGCTGAACTGCTCTATGCCGAAGACCAGCCGCTGCCGGCAGGGGTGAACGAACGTGCCGGGGCGCGCAGTCAGGCACCCTGGCATTTTGACTCCGACAGCGCCTTTCGTTTGCTGACCCAGCAGCTAAAAACCAAAGACTTGCGGGGCTTTGGCTGCGAGGGCATGACGCTGGCGGTACGGGCTGCCGGAGCACTGTTGCATTACGCCCGTGAAACCCAGCGTAATGACCTGCCTCACGTTCGTTCTTTACAGGTCGAGCTATCGGACGATGCCATTGTCATCGACCCGGCCAGCCGCCGGAATCTCGAAATCGATATTAACCAACAAGGTGACAGCAGCCACACCCTCGCCTGGGTCATGGATAAAACCGCCACCGCCATGGGCAGCCGTCTGCTCAAGCGCTGGCTTAATCGCCCGATCCGCAACCTCACTTTGCTGGAGCAACGCCAGACCCTGATCAAACAGCTGCTAGAGACCGGTACCTGGCAGGATCAGCAACCGCTGTTGCGTCAGATTGGTGACATCGAACGGATTCTGTCCCGTGTAGCACTGGGGTCGGCCCGTCCTCGTGACCTTGCCCGCCTGCGTGATGCCTTGTCGGTATTACCCGCCGTCAGAACCCTGCTGGAACCCATCGACAGCCTGCTGGCCCGGCAGTTATGGAGCGAGATTCAGGAATTCCCCCACTGGGTGGAACGGCTGCAGGCCGCTATTATCGACAACCCGCCAGTGGTGATTCGGGACGGTGGCGTCATTGCTACTGGCTATGATGACGAGCTGGATGAGTTACGCAGCCTGAGCGAAAACGCCGGCGATTTCCTGCTGCAACTGGAAAACCGCGAGCGTGAACGCAGTGGTATCAGCACCTTGAAAGTCGGTTACAACCGGGTGCACGGCTACTACATCGAGATCAGCAAGGCCCAGGCCGCCGATGCACCGACCGAATACATCCGCCGCCAGACGTTAAAAAACGCCGAGCGCTTTATCACCCCGGAATTAAAAACCTTTGAAGACAAGGCACTGAGCGCCAAAAGCCGTTCCCTGAGCCGGGAAAAGCACCTCTACGATCAACTGGTCGTGGATCTGGGGCTGCAGCTGCCGGGACTGCAAACCTGCGCGGCAGCACTGTCGCAACTGGATGTTCTGGTGAATCTGAGTGAACGCGCCGACACCCTGAGACTGACTTGCCCAACCCTGACCTGTGACGCCGTGATTGATATTCGCCAGGGCCGCCATCCGGTTGTCGAAGCCCTGATCGACGACCCTTTTGTTGCCAACGACACCCGTCTGGATAACAGCCGTAAGATGCAGATCATCACCGGCCCCAACATGGGCGGTAAATCAACCTACATGCGTCAGGTAGCGGTGATTGTACTGCTCGCCCATATCGGCAGTTTTGTACCCGCTGATCAGTGTACCCTTACCACGGTTGACCGTATTTTTACCCGCATGGGTTCGGCCGACGATGTCGCCGGTGGTCGCTCCACCTTTATGGTCGAGATGACCGAAACCGCCAACATCCTGCACAACGCCACCGCCAACAGTCTGGTGCTGATGGATGAAGTCGGGCGTGGCACCAGTACCTTTGATGGCCTGTCACTGGCCTGGGCCAGTGCCGCTCATCTGGCGGAAAAAACCGCCGCCTACACGCTGTTTGCTACCCACTACTTTGAAATGACGGCGTTGCCGGAATCCCATCATCGGGTCGTGAATGTACACCTCAAGGCCACTGAACACGACGACCGGATTATCTTCCTGCATTCGGTCGAGGACGGCCCGGCCAGTCAGAGTTATGGCTTGCAGGTCGCGCAGCTGGCCGGTGTGCCTGCTGCCGTTATTCAAAATGCCCGTATTCAACTGCAGAAACTGGAACAGGGCAGCTTGCCCCCGACCAGCCCGAGGTTTGTCGAACCCGGCGTCACCGACCCGCCCCACCAGACGGATATGTTTGCCAGCGTGCCGTCGGCCGTCGAAACCCGGCTGGCCGAACTCGACCCGGACAACCTGACGCCACGCGCTGCACTTGAGCTACTCTATGAACTGAAACGCCTGGTCTGATGTATGAGCAACCGTAGCCATCAAGAATGAAATAAGCCGCACAGCAACACCGGGCGGTTGTTTGGCTTGCGGCCTGACAGGTGGATACCTAGAATGAACGATTATTCCCAAGCCTGAGCAAAGAACTCGGGTATATAACCGATTACGCCATGCGCTGACTGTACCCGGCGCGATATGAGGAGATACTCCATGCCTTTTGTTGTCACCGACAACTGCATCAAATGCAAATACACCGACTGTGTAGAAGTTTGCCCGGTCGACTGTTTTTACGAAGGACCCAACTTTCTGGTGATCCACCCGGACGAGTGCATCGACTGCGCATTATGCGAACCGGAATGTCCGGCCGAAGCGATTTATTCCGAGGACGAAATCCCGGCAGGTCAGGAACAGTTTATTGAACTAAACGCCGAGTTGGCAGAAATATGGCCCAACATCGCCGAGCGCAAAGAACCGCTACCCGATGCAGAAGAATGGGATGGTGTTGAAAACAAGATTGGTCAGCTGGAGCGTTAATACGCTGACTTGTTGAGGCCTGTCTGATTGAGGTCTGTCTGATTGAGGCGTGAGGTATTTTTTTGCAGTACTGATCGCCCTGAGTGAGCCAGTCAGGCTCGAAACACCGAATTCAGAGAACCCGTTCAGAAAACCCAGCCCAAAAAACCAATGAGCACCCGTTAACCGCAGGCGGTACGACTAACGGGTGATCAGGTTATACACAACCCGAAGCTGATGACTCCGACCCCCTCGGAGTCATCAGCGTCACGCTTCCCCAAACAAGGTTTCTGCGTTCAGACCCTGACCTTCCATCACTTCGCGCAGACGTTTTAACGCCTCAACCTGGATCTGACGCACGCGTTCACGAGTCAGGCCAATTTCACGACCGACATCTTCCAGCGTACTGGTTTCATGACCACGCAACCCGAAACGGCGCGACAGCACTTCCCGTTGTTTTTCTGGCAGCTCGTCAATCCACTGCTCCAGGTTGTTCTGAATATCGTTGTTTTGCAGCTCTTCACCTGGATCGGCACTGCGTTCATCGGCAATGGTATCCAGTATGGATTTGTCGGAAGACACCCCCAGTGGCGTATCAACCGAGGTAACGCGTTCATTCAGCTTGAGCATGCGCTTGACGTCGGCCACCGGCTTTTCCAGCAGTTCGGCGATCTCTTCTGCACTCGGTTCATGATCCAGCTTCTGGGTCAGCTCTCGTGCCGCACGCAGGTAAACATTCAGTTCCTTGACCACATGAATCGGCAAACGGATGGTACGGGTCTGATTCATGATGGCGCGTTCTATGGTCTGACGAATCCACCAGGTCGCGTAGGTTGAAAAACGAAAGCCGCGTTCAGGATCAAACTTCTCCACGGCACGAATCAGACCCAGATTGCCTTCTTCAATCAGATCCAGCAACGCCAGCCCACGATTGATATAACGACGGGAAATCTTTACCACCAGACGCAGATTACTTTCAATCATACGTCGACGACCCATCGCGTCACCCTTGCGGGCCAGACGTGCGTAATGCACTTCCTCTTCCGCAGACAACAACGGCGAGAAGCCGATTTCATTCAGGTAAAGTTGAGTGGCATCCATTGCTTTGTAGGAGCTGTCGGCTGCAAAACGTTCTGGTGCCGTATCCGTTTGATGATCGTCTGAGCCAGAAGTGGCTGTGTCACGCTCATCCAGGATATCTTCGTTGACATCACGCTGCTGTTGTACCGCCATGATTTTTCCCCGCCTTTTGGTTTGTCTTGTTGTCCTGATAGTTAAACAGGAACTGTGCCAGAACGGTTGGTAAGTAATCCCGACTGGGACTTTACCGTTTTGGCAAGTACAACAGCGGGTCGACCGGTTTACCGTTCTTGCGGACCTCAAAGTGAAGTTTCACTTTATCGGTACCGGTAGAACCTGTTTCGGCAATTATCTGTCCAGCTTTAACAACTTCTTTTTCGCTAACCAGAATTCGACTGGTGTGGGCGTATGCACTGAGGTAGGTTTCATCGTGCTTGATGATCACCAGATTGCCGTAACCCCTAAGGCCTTGACCGGCATACACCACGGTTCCTGCCGCTGCTGCAGACACAGATTCCCCCATGGCACCGGCCAGATCAATCCCCTTGTTAACGGGCTTTTTGGTTGAGAATTGAGCCATTATTTTGCCCGGTACCGGCCATACCCAGTCGTTTGGAGTGCTCTCCACGACAGGTTCTGGCGGGTTTTGACCAGTTACCACAGGAACGTCAACCGGTGTCGGCGGAATTGACACCGAAGCTGCCGGTTTACTGACACTTCTTGAAGGAGTGGGTTTTTTTATCGTAACAACAGCAGCTGCCGTTGCTCGGACGTCAATTTTCTGACCCGGATAAATGGTATAGGGACTGGTAATGCCGTTCGCTTTGGCCAAATCGTGATGATCCACGCCGTAACGCCAGGCAATTGAATAAAGAGTGTCGCCTTTTTCGACGATATGAAAACCTGACGATTTTTCGACACGCTCCGTCTTTTTATAGACCGGTCGTTCAGAATTGCCAAATTTTTGTTCCACTGACACAAATCCACTGCCAGTTGTACAACCAGACGTGATGGCAACAATCGCGACGAGAGTGACAGCAGTAGTGACAGCAGTCAGGCGCTTCATGGTTTTTCCTGAGCGGTTGATTCTTGACACCCTGAAGTGACAGATTTCCGTTAATAGGTGCATTTTTGAACCAATCTAACAACAAGACATTAAATAACCATTCTATATTCCAATAAGGTCTAAAAAAGAAACCCATATCTCAGAATTATTACTATTGAGATTATTTTTCATCTGGACTTGCCGCCAGCCTGGTCTACTCCTTTATTGAATGTCAGCCAGATATCAGCGGCGGGGACGCATTACCCATACCGTTAACAGGCTGTTAATTGATCGTCTTGCTGGCGATTGGCAACCCATTCCAGCAGCAACACCAGCGCCGCACCCGTGACCATCAGCAATAACGCCCATAACAGATCGGCTCCCGGCTCTGGCAGGATGTTCTGCTGCAGGAAGGGTACGGTTTCACCTTTGCTGTTCAGCCGGGTTGACAGGGTTTCCTTCCAGGGCCAAACCTTGACCAGAGAACCGAGCATAAATCCGGTCAGCACGGCAAATGTGGCTTCTCGCCAGCCGGCCAGCAGCCAACTGAGCAAACGGGAGAAAGAAAGCAGTCCGATCACGGCACCGGCACCAAACAACGCCATAATACCCAGGTCAAGATTCTTGAGCGCCCCCAGAATCGGCTCATATAACCCCATCAACAGCAAAATAAAACTGCCCGATATACCGGGCAGAATCATCGCACAGATGGCGATACTGCCCGCCAGAAAGACCACGAATGGCGTGGCTTCAATTGACGTCGGAGATGCCATACTGATCCAGCCAGCAACCACGGCCCCAGCGGCCAGCAGAACCAGCGTAACAGCATTCCACTGGCGGATTTCACGGCCAACGTGAAACACAGAGGCGATGATCAAGCCAAAGAAAAACGCCCACAACCAGACCGGGTAATGCAGCAGTAAAAAGTGAATGCCTTTGGCCAGGCTCAGCAATGCGGTCAGTACACCGGCCCCCAGCACCACTAGAAAAGTACCATTTATATGTTGCCAGGCCGCCCTTGGCCCCTGTTTGAACAGCAGTACCAGCGCCTGGGCATCCACTTTGCGAATGGAACCCAGTAACTGATCATAAATGCCGGTCACAAAAGCAATCGTACCTCCCGATACACCGGGAACGACGTCTGCCGATCCCATTGCAATACCTTTCAGAAACAACCAGAGGTGGTGCATGACTAATCCTTGTTAACAGAAAAAGAAAATTAACGCTGAACCCCGGACAGAAAAGGGACAAACAACGCATCTTCCAGGATACGGGTGACAAACTCGTCACCATCGCGGGAAATCAGGGTCAATTTTTGCTGTTCGCCGCCCAGCGGAATCACCATGCGGCCCCCGTCAACCAGTTGCTCCAGCAAGGCATAAGGCACCTGTTCAGGAGCGGCAGCCACCAGGATACCGTCAAACGGCCCCTTGTCTGGCAAGCCCCAACTACCGTCGGAGAGTGAGCAATGGACGTTACGGTATTTCAGATCGTAAAGACGGTTTCTGGCGCGGGAAAACAGCGGTTCGATACGCTCGACACTAAACAGCTGCTCCACCAGCGGTGACAATACCGCCGACTGATAACCGCAACCGGTGCCAACTTCCAGTACCCGTCCCAACCGACGCTGGTTGCCCAGCAACTCTTCGGTCATACGGGCAACGGTATAGGGCTGGCTGATAGTCTGGCCATAACCAATCGGCAAGGCCGTGTCTTCATAGGCACGGTGAGCCAGGGCTTCGTCGATAAACACATGCCTGGGTGTCGATGCCATCACGCTGAGTACCTGTTCATTGCTGATACCCGCTTCCCGCAAGCGCTGTACCAGCCGATTACGGGTACGCTGGGATGTCATGCCAATTCCGCTCAGTTGCTGCGTATCCAACCGCACTCCTCCATTAGCCAAGCACTGTTTGCATATGTTCCAGCGCGGTGTGCTGGGTCATGTCCATCTGGATCGGGGTAATCGAAACATACCCCGCTTCCACGGCAAAAAAATCGGTTTCCGGCCCGGCATCAGCCACCTCGCCTGCGGCAGAAATCCAGTAACACTCTTTGCCACGCGGGTTGGTGGCCAGTACCGGATTGTCAGAACGATGGCGATGACCAAGACGGGTAATCCGCTGACCCCGTAATTCGCTGTATGGCCGATCTGGCACATTGATGTTAATCACCGAATGCGGTGGCAATTGCAGCTGCTCCAGCCGGGGCAGCAGTTCTACCAGCACACGAGCGGCGGTATCAAAATGCTGTTTGCCGACCAATGATACCGCCACTGGAGTTTTACGGAGAAAACGACCTTCCATCGCCGCCGCGACCGTGCCGGAATACAAGACGTCATCGCCGAGATTGGCACCAGCATTAATACCAGACACCACCCGTTCACACTGATCGCGGAACAGTGCGTTGGTACCCAGGTGTACGCAGTCGGTCGGGGTGCCGTTGACACAATAAAAACCGTTTTCGAGCAATACCGGATGCAGCGGGCGATCCAGGGTCAGCGAATTGCTGGCACCGCTGCGGTCGCGGTCGGGAGCAATCACCGATAACAAATAGCCCGCCTGCTGCAAGGCATTGGCCAGCGTGCGCAAACCGAGCGCATGGGCACCATCGTCATTGGAAAGCATCAACCGGCTCATGTGTTTTCTCCTGCCGCAGTGGTGTCTGCCGCGACCGCCAGCATACGATCCGGCTCACTCACCGCCAGCACTTCTTGTAATAGTGACGTCGCATAATAACCGGCTCCCAGGGAAAAACAGACTCGCAATTGGGGAGTCTGGTCGTCGGCTTGTTGCCATTGCCAACTCATCCGTTCCGGCTTCACCACCAGCGCCCGCCGTTCCTGGCTCAAGCCACTGTGTTCCAGCGCGTCGAGCACTTCGGTGTAGGGTGCCAGCACAGCGTCTTCGAAAGCTAATGCCTGCGCCGTGGCCAATGAACGGCCGCGCCCCCACAGGGGGGCCGTGGTCGTACCGCTGGCAGTCAGCGGCTCTCCTTCCAGCGGGACAACCCAGTCACCGGCCACCACACGTGCCGCCACCACCTGATTAAACAGCCAGGATCGCACAGCCGAGAGATACAGGCTTTTTTTGCTGGCATTCCGCACCCGGATTTCGCGGCGCAGCATGGCAATACCTTGGGGAACATTAGCGCCGCCATGGCCAAAACGCTGGGGGCCAAAGTAGTTGGGGTAGCCGTGATCACGAATCGCCGTCAGATTGGCCTCTATCGCCTCAATCGGGCCTTCCACCGCTCGGATTAATAATTCAAAGTGGTTGCCGAGCAAATCACCACGCCGCAGTTTTTTGTTATGGCGCTGCTGCTGTAACACGCGAAACTCGTCGTGTCGCAGAGCCAAAAAATCCGGGGTTTCGCCTTTGGGGAAATAAATACTGAACCACTGCCGTGTTACCGCATAACGATCCTTGAGACCGGCAAAGCCGACATCCAGCTCCCGGACTCCAGCATAACGCGCCAGTTCGGCGGCCACCCAGGCGGTATTGGCACCGCGCTTTTCGACCCATAACCAGATGTGTTCGCCTTCCCCCTGAGGCAACGCCAGCGGCAGTTCATCCACGACAAAATCGTCCGGGACAAACTTGAGTACACCGCGCGCGCCGGTATCCGGGAGTGCGGCAGGCCAACCAATAGGCCAGTCAACCGATGTAGTGGCTCCCTCGGTCGCTAATGGCAAAACAGGAGTAGCAGTCGTGGTATGGATATGGGTGGAATCAGTCAATGAATGGTGTACTCAACGTTCAGGGCTGGCGACGGTGGTCGGCCTGGCCAATGGGTTTACAATCAGATCAGTCAATTCGTTGCAATACTCAGGGCGTTGCCATAATCAGCGCAACGGCATGTACCGCAATGCCTTCCTTGCGGCCGACATACCCCAGTTTTTCAGTGGTGGTTGCCTTGACGTTGACATCGTCCAGACGCACATTCAGGTCAGCAGCAATCGTCTGACGCATCAGCGCAATGTGGGGGGCCATTTTCGGGGCCTGGGCAACAATCGTGATATCCACATTGCCGATTCCATAACCCCGATCCGCCAGCAGGCAAACCACGTGACGCAACAGCATACGACTGTCGGCCCCGGCCCATTGCGCGTCGGTATCGGGAAAATGCTGGCCAATATCACCCAGCGCGGCAGCGCCCAACAGGGCATCGGCCAACGCATGCAAGGCAACATCCCCATCAGAGTGGGCCTTGAGTCCCTGATCATGAGGGATCTCGACTCCACCCAGAGTAATAAAGTCGCCATCTTCAAAAGCGTGGACGTCAAAACCGTGGCCAATTCTCACAACCCACCTCGTTTATTGGTTGGCCCAGACCGGGCCTGCTGTAAATAAAATGCCACCAGCGCCAGATCCGCCGGGCGGGTAACCTTGATATTGTCTGCCCGCCCCTCCACCAGCCTGGGGGCATGGCCGAGGTGCTCGATGGCTGAGGCTTCATCCGTCACCGCTACGCCCTGCTCAAGGCAGAACTCCAGCGCACGAATCAACAACCCCAGCGGAAACACCTGCGGCGTCAAGGCATGCCAGAGTTGTTCGCGTTCAACGGTGGCGCTGATTTCAGTTTGTCCTGCGGCATTGAGACGGCCACGCTTCATAGTGTCTCGTGTCAGGCTGGCCAGAATAGCACCGGGGAATGTCAGCTGCGCCAGCAAGGCATCGAGGTCGCTGTGTTGCAGACACGGACGCGCCACATCATGCACCATCACCCAGTCATCCATTGAAGCAATCGCCTGTAGGGTACGTAGTCCATTTAATACCGAGTCAGAACGTTCCGCACCACCAGCGGCACGCAGAATCCGTGCATCATGGGCAAATTCACTGGCGGGCCAATAGGGGTCGTGTGCGGACAGCACCAATACCAGACGCGTCACGCCCGGATAGCTCAGCAGGGTATCGAGGGTATAGTCCATCAGCAGGCGCTGATTCAGACGCAGATATTGTTTCGGGCGATCGGCTTGCATACGACGGCCAACACCCGCCGCGACAACTAATGGCCAGACCGTCACTGTTGTGGCTCGACAAACAGGATCAGGGTTTCACCATCCTGTACAAGGCCCAGGTCTTCACGGGCCTTTTCTTCCAGAATCGCGCTGCCATCGCGCAGGTCTGCCACTTCCAGCTTCAACTGGTCGTTGCGACCCTGCAATACGTCGATATCTTCAGCAATACGCTCAATCAGCTGTTCAAGCGTCCGGCTGGCCAGCACGCCACTGTCATCCCACCAGATGCGATACTGGAGAACCAGTACTAACAGTGTACCGATGAGTAACATAGCGCGCTGGGTAATAGTGCTCATGGCATGTCCGGAAGTCAGGCGCACAAAGCCGGGCAGAGGCCCGGCTTTGTTAGCTGATCAGCTGTCGATTACTGACCCTTGATCTCTTTCAGGCCATTATAAGGGGCCTTGGCACCCAGCTGCTCTTCAATCCGCAGCAGGCGGTTGTACTTGGAAACCCGGTCAGAACGACACAGCGAACCGGTCTTGATCTGGCCCGCACAGGTACCCACCGCCAGATCCGCAATGGTGGTATCTTCGGTTTCACCGGAGCGGTGCGAAATCACCGCTGTGTAACCGGCATCTTTCGCCATCTTGATCGCTTCCAGGGTTTCGGTCAGCGAACCGATCTGGTTGAACTTGATCAGGATCGAGTTGGCAATGTGCTTTTCGATGCCTTCTTTGAGGATCTTGGTGTTGGTCACAAACAGGTCGTCACCGACCAGCTGCACCTTGGCACCCAGCTTTTCAGTCTGGTATTTCCAGCCTGCCCAGTCCGATTCGTCCTGACCATCTTCGACAGACACGATCGGGTACTGCTCACACAGGTCGTACAGATAGTCCGAGAACTCTTCTGCACTAAAGACTTTGCCTTCGCCTTTCAGGTCGTACTTGCCGTCTTTATAAAACTCAGACGATGCACAGTCGAGCGCCAGGGTAATGTCTTTACCCAGCTCATAACCGGCTCCGGCAACGGCTTCTTGAATAGCCGCCAAAGCATCGGCATTGGAGGCCAGGTCGGGTGCAAAACCACCTTCATCACCAACAGACGTGCTCAGGCCCTTGCTGCTCAGTACTTTTTTCAGGCTGTGGAAAATTTCAGCACCGGCACGCAGGGCTTCAGCAAACGTCGGAGCACCCACGGGCTGCACCATAAATTCCTGAATATCGACATTGTTGTCGGCGTGTTCACCGCCGTTGATGATGTTCATCATCGGCACTGGCATGGAGTACAGGCCAGCCGTGCCGTTCAGGTCGGCAATGTGTTCGTACAGTTCAACACCCTTGGCAACAGCCGCAGCCTTGGCGGCTGCCAGAGACACGGCAAGAATGGCGTTGGCACCCAGCTTGGCTTTGTTGTCGGTGCCGTCCAGCTCCAGCATTTTTTCGTCCAGAGCGCGCTGTCCGGTGGCGTCCATCCCCAGCAGAGCAGGCTTGATGATGTCGTTGACGTTGGCAACCGCTGTCAATACGCCCTTGCCCAGGTAACGGCTCTTGTCGCCATCACGCAGTTCGAGCGCTTCACGGGTTCCTGTCGATGCACCGGAAGGAGCGCATGCGGTACCAAAAAAGCCGCCTTCAAGAGTAACGTCCGCTTCGATGGTCGGGTTACCGCGGGAGTCCAGCACTTCGCGTGCCTTGATGTCTACGATCTTAGCCATAAGGTTTCTCCATGAGTAATTGGCAAATTGAATGCTCTGACCCGACTCCGTTGAGTCGGGCAGGATTGCCGGTCGTTATATTTTTTCTTGGTGTATCAGTGCCGCGTTGATAAAGGCGGAAAACAGGCCATGGCCATCACGAGGGGTCGACGTAAACTCCGGATGGAACTGACAGCCGACAAACCAGGGATGATCAGCCACTTCAACCACTTCCACCAGCTCGCCATCAACAGAACGGCCGGAAATCCGCAAGCCAGCGGCTTCCAGCTCTGTCACCAGCGACGAGTTCACTTCGTAACGATGACGATGACGCTCAAGTACGACATCCTGACCGTAGGCCTGCGAGGTGGTGGAATCGGGCAACAGCACACATTCCTGGCCACCCAGACGCATGGTGCCGCCCAGATCCGATGCTTCGCTACGGACTTCTGTCGTGCCTTCGGCGGTTGTCCATTCAGTAATCAGGCCAACCACGGGATGCGTGGTCTCGGTGCTGAACTCAGACGAATGGGCATCCGCCCAGCCAACCACGTTACGAGCGAATTCAATAACGGCTACTTGCATGCCCAGACAGATACCCAGATACGGTACCTTGTTTTCGCGGGCGTACTGTACCGTGCGGATCTTGCCTTCCACACCCCGGTTACCAAAGCCACCAGGCACCAGAATGGCATCCACACCGGCCAGAATATCAACGCCCTTGCGTTCAACATCTTCGGCGTCGATGTAGCGGATATGTACCTTGGCACGGTGCTGGATACCGGCATGATCAATCGCTTCGATCAGCGACTTGTAGGCATCCAGCAAATCCATGTACTTGCCGACCATGGCAATGGTGACTTCCTTTTCCGGATTCAGCTTGGCATCCGCCACGGCATCCCACTCAGACAGGTCGGCATCCTTGCAGGACAGGTCAAATTTCTCAACGATCAGATCATCAAGCCCGGCGTCGTGGAGATGACGCGGAATCTTGTAGATGGTGTCGGCATCTTCCAGCGGAATCACCGCACGTTCTTCAACGTTGGTAAAAAGCGCGATCTTGCGTAACGCCGAGGCTTCAATCTTGTGATCGGAACGACAGATCAGCACATCGGGCTGCAAGCCAATGGTGCGCATCTCTTTTACCGAGTGCTGGGTCGGCTTGGTTTTGGTCTCACCCGCGGTGGCGATATAAGGCACCAGCGTCAGGTGAATAGACAACGCCCGGCGCGAGCCAAGCTCGACTTTCATCTGCCGCACCGCTTCAAGGAACGGCTGGGATTCAATATCGCCGACGGTGCCGCCAATTTCGACCAGCGCGATGTCCGCGCCTTCAGCGCCTTCAAGTACCCGGCGCTTGATTTCATCGGTAATGTGCGGAATCACCTGCACAGTACCGCCGAGGTAGTCACCACGCCGCTCCTTGGCCAGTACATCGGTGTAGATGCGGCCAGTGGTGAAGTTATTCCGACGTGACATGGTGGTGCGAATAAAACGTTCGTAATGGCCAAGATCCAGATCGGTCTCAGCGCCGTCCTCGGTAACAAACACCTCGCCATGCTGGAAGGGGCTCATGGTGCCGGGATCGACGTTGATATAAGGGTCAAGCTTGAGCATGGTGACCTTGAGGCCACGGGCTTCCAGAATGGCAGCCAGAGATGCAGAAGCGATGCCTTTCCCCAACGAAGAAACAACACCACCTGTGACAAAGATAAATCGTGTCATAGAAGGTCCGCGAAAAGAGGTGATAAATCAAAACGGAAGGTGCAGAACCTTCACTCGAGATGGGAGGGCAGGTTAGCAGATTCGCCAATTCGGGTAAATTTGTTTAGGCCTGTTCCGGGCAGTAAAGTCATGGTAATTTCGTCAATAGCTCGACTGTTTGCAGCAAAACCCGATGATTTACCCTGTTTCGCCCATATTCTCGCCATCTTGGACTGATGGCGGCGACCGGTCGGATTGCCTCAGCCAGATCCTCATACCCACCAGCCAAACATCCAGCCTTCACGCCGTGATCCCAACCCCGCCTGAATGAGTATGCAATATGACTGCCCGCTATTCATCTGCAGCCACCCAGAACGATCAGCGTTTCGGCCTGATCATTGCCCTGTGTGCCGCCACGCTGTTTTCCACCAAGCCCATTCTGATCAAGTGGCTGTACAGCCTTGGCGTTGAGGTGCTGCCACTCATTTGGCTACGTATGGCGATGGCTCTGCCCTTCTATCTGATCATGGGGTATCTGGCCTGGGCCAGACTGGCCAGCAAACCGGCCACCAGGCATCTGCTGAAAGCCGCCAGCATCGGCTTGCTGGGATACTACCTGTCATCCGTACTCGACCTGTATGGGCTGCAATACGTCAGCGCCCAGCTGGAACGGCTGGTGCTGTACGCCTACCCATCCATGGTTGTCATACTGGGCATGCTGTTTTTTGGTCAGACCTTCAAAGCAGCCATCATTCTGCCCCTACTTATCACCTACGGCGGCCTGACCCTGATGTACGGTCATGACATGGACATGCTGGCAGCCGTTCCCGGAGTGAATAACGACCAGCTGATGATGGGGGCCGGACTGGTATTCAGCGCGGCGTTGACCTTTGCCTGCTATCTGCTCTTCAGCAAAAACTCGATTCGCCAGCTTGGCAGCATTCTGTTCACCTGCATCGCCATGACCTCGGCAACGCTGGCGATTCTGGTGCATCAACGCGTGGATTCCTGGTTAACCGGCGTGGACTACCCGCTGGTGCCAGAGTATTCAGCCACCATCTGGCTGGGAATTGCCGCACTGGCAATCATTGCCACGGTGCTGCCTTCCTTCCTGATCAGTGCCGCCATTGCCCGAATCGGCCCTGAACGCACCAGCATGAGCGGCACAATCGGCCCGGTAGCCACCACAGCGCTGGCGGTGATTTTTCTGGGTGAAAGTTTGTCGCTGCTCAGCATCGCCGGTATGGCACTGGTGGTCTTCGGCGTGTGGCGGCTCAGTCAGATCAAGTAACGAGCCAGGCAAACCGGGGAAGTAGGCAAGATGTAATAGCCGAAGGCGTATTACATCACACTGATTGGGTATATTACGCGTTCCGCTCATACACCCTAGCTGATATTTTTTTACTGGCTTGGCAGGTATCGCCGATTAAAAAATATGGTAAGAGACATGGGCACTGGCTTAAGCGGATGCAGTCGCCAGAATAAGACGATCTCGTGCCATCGTCACCACCGCTGCCCTCAATCCGCGCATCACCGGGCTTTCGGTTTGCCAGTAGTGCCAGTACAACGGCACATCCAAGTGATAACCCGGTACCACATCCACCAGCGTGCCCTCTTCGAGGTATTTGGCGACTTGCAGTTGCGGCATCATGCCGTAGCCGAGGCCTTCCAGCGCCATACGAACAAACCCTTCGGAGGTGGGCGAAATATGATAACGCTGCGGTTCCGGTTGTTGCGGGCACAGCGCCTGCAAAAAACGATGCTGCAGACGGTCGTCCTGGTTAAAAATCAGGCAAGGCAATTGTGCCAGTGGCGGTTGCGGCATTAACAGCGGCTGACCAGCACCATACCGTGCGACAAAACCGGGGCTGGCAAAGGCCCGGTATCTGAGGATGCCGAGCGGCTGCACCAGGCCGCCATTAACCGGAGTGTCGGCGGCGCAGATACAGGCCATGACTTCGCCATTTTTCATCCGTCGCAGGCCAACGTCCTGATCTTCCACCAGCAGCTCAAAGTCCATGCTGTCACTGCCTGGTGCCGCTGCCAGCGCGGGAACCAGCCAGGTATCCAGGGAGTCGGCATTCACCGCCAAGCGTATCCGCACGGATTGCCCGGTTGCCTCTTCGTTCAACAGCAAACCTTGTTGCAACTGTTGCACCTGCTGCAAATGGTTGGCGAGGCGCTGCCCCAGTTCGGTAGGTTTCGGCGGTGTGGTGCGCAGTAATACCGGCTGGCCAAGTTTGAATTCCAGCTGACGAATACGCTGGCTAATCGCCGATTGGCTGACACTCAGTCGTTGTGCGGCGCGTTCAAACCCACGGGTTTCAATCACAGCGACCAGGGCTTCCAGAGCGCGGTAGTCAATCATAAGACCTTCTAATATCTCATTAGATTTATGACTTGGACTTATATCAGGTCTCTCCCTACTCTGCCACGCATCCGCCTGCCAGCTACTGCCTGGGGGCGGAGCGGTATTGCGGCTGCCACTATGATCGCTGCGTTTTCTGAGTACTGGAGCACCCTGCTTTTGTCTGATCTGTTCTTGAATCTACAACCGCTCATCACTGGCTTTGCCATTACCATGGGGTTGATCGTCGCCATCGGGGCACAAAATGCCTGGGTGTTACAAAAAAGCCTGCATGGAGAGAACCCCTGGACCATCGCGGGCGTCTGTGTGGCGCTGGACATCCTGCTCGTTTCCACCGGAGTATTTGGTCTGGATTATATCCAGACCCTGATGCCGGGTTTGGTGCCGGTGCTAACCTGGCTCGGTATTGCCCTGCTGCTGTGGCTGGCGCTGCAAGCTTTTGGACGGGCACTGCAAGGTAATGATGGCCTGGTGGTTGCTGCGGCATCGGAGCCGGTCAAGCGCTGGCGCAGTGCCGGCCAGGTGATGATGTTGTCGTTGATCAATCCCCATGTGTATCTGGATACCGTGGTATTAATTGGCAGTGTCGGTGCCCAGCAAAGTCATCCGGGCCTGTTTGTCGTGGGCGCAGCCTGCGGATCGGCGTTGTGGTTTGGCACGCTGGTGATTGCTGCCCGTCAGCTCAGACCTTATCTCAGCTCACCCCGTCACTGGCAGATGCTGGATGTGATTATGGGTGTTCTTTTATTGCTGGTCGCGCTGACGTTGTTACTGAATCACCCCTAGGGACGCTCTGAAAACACACTCGAATCAGCGACAATCGCCTGATCAGTCAGCAGCATGACTGAACACGACTCAGATGACCTTCGCCGAACTCGAAGAGCAGAACAAAAAACGCCAAACCCGTCGTAAAATCTTTCTGGAAAAGATGGATCCGCTGATTCCCTGGGCCCAGCTCGAGAAAAAACGGGGCCAATATCACCCCGTCAAAGCCACTGGTCGACCTGATGACCCGCTGCCCACCATGCTCCGCATCCATTACAACACGCAGCCCCTGAATGTCTAACGCAGCTCTTCAGCGGCCAGGACATGCTGGCTGACTTTGCCGCAGCAATAAGGCAGACGGCATGCCTTGAACCGCCTGCAAGGCTTTGTTAGCTGCTGCCATACTCATCACTCAGTAAGTACTTCCTCAATTGCATTTCATCTCTCATAAGATGAAGGATAAGCACATTATTTCCATCACAACGATAGAAAACTCGGCATGGGTTACATACAACTTCTCGGTAAATAGAGTCAGGAAGTTCTGGCGGCTCTCTCCCTGAGTTCGGAAACTGCTCCAAGCGGTCTACTTTTTTGAAGACTCTAGCTACAAGTTCTCTTGCTGCATCCGGCTTATCTAAAGCAATATATTCAGCAACGTTATCCAACTGATCAAGAGCTGCTTCCGTCCAGACTATTTTAGCCATTTACCCATTCGTTCCTTAGCTTGGGCATGAGTCAACGTCTTTTTATCAAGTACCGCCCTTTCTCCTGTTGAAAGAGCTTCTAGTAGAGCCAACCGACGTTGCATAAACTCATAGTCTTGAACATCCACAAGATAGGCTGATGGTTCGCCATGTTCAGTAATTAAAACGGCCTCTTTCGACGTATGTAGATCTGCAAGGATTTTAGTAGCTTGCCTCTTTAGGGTGGTCACCAATTCAACCTTCATCTTTCTGCCCTCAAAAATCAAAGTGCCACTATAGTATCACTGAAATTTTTGGCTTGCCATTTTAACTAGCCTGCCCTGTGTGGACACTGCCGGTATTGACGCCTACGTGGATCTGTGAGAAGGAGCTGACACAGAACTTTGACCACCCTCGTTTTGAATTGAACCTTGCCTTTCTTGTACTGCTGTATTTCTCTAATGCCGCCCAAGATCTCAGCACCGACATCTCGCTGACTCATGATCGATTACCTCTGCGATTTGTTTCAAAATATGACCAGAAATGGTAAATCGCTCCGATTTGCTACCTGAATTCAGAGTTCCGTTTAAGTGCCTTGTTACATTTTAGTCGCAAGTACAAGACATATCTTTACCATCAGCACTATATGCACAAGTTTCAGACTGACCACCACAAGAAACATCCGAACCATCAGCACTATATGCACAAGTTTCAGACTGACCACCACAAGAAACATCCGAACCATCAGCACTATATGCACATTTTGCAGACTGGCCACCACAAGAAACACTCGAACCATCAGCGCTATATGCACATTTTGCAGACTGGCCACCACAAAAAACACTCGAACCATCAGCGCTATATGCACATTTTACAGACTGACCACCACAAGAAACACTCGAGCCATCAGCGCTATATGCACATTTTGCAGACTGACCACCACAAGAAACACTCGAGCCATCAGCGCTATATGCACATTTTGCAGACTGACCACCACAAGAAACACTCGAGCCATCAGCGCTATATGCACATTTTGCAGACTGGCCACCACAAGAAACACTCGAACCATCAGCGCTATATGCACATTTTACAGACTGACCACCACAAAAAACACTCGAGCCATCAGCGCTATAATTACAAGTTCCAACTGCAAGGCGTTGCATTTTCGTCGTCAGTATTTTTATTTTCTCACGCGGTTGCTTCTGTTCTCCTTGAATCATTACCAAACACGCATTATCGACCCTCTTAAATCCTTCATTACACTTCCAATCACTACCATATACATCCAATCCTGCATTTTTCGGTATTTTGACTTTTTGGCATTGACGACCCGATCTATAAAAACCCTCATTGCACGCCCAGCCATCTCCATATGAATTTTTTGATGCATGTTCAGGCACATCTTGCGACCAGCATTGTTCTGACAAGAAAATCGCCAACATTAATAATAGTAACCTCACCTTCACTCCTAAAATATAACGAAGCTGTAGAAAAAGTATTTTCGAAAGGTATTTATTCACCATATCCGAAACAGCCGTCATAAAGTCCAACAGATCCAAACTCTGTCCCAGAAATTTCCGAACTCAGGATTCGCTCTGTCTTTAATCGATAAATCTGCTTCGTTGCATCCATTCCTCTCTATACTCCTTCTTCAATAGGGGACATATAGACGCTTCCCCAATATCAAGGATGACTTGGCCCTGACACCTGCCATATGCCCTTGATTTATTTCCTGTTAACCATCACTTGTTCGTTGCGATGACAGTGGCAGTTCTGACATATAT
>NZ_JBBKTX010000016.1:0-130007 GCF_044962685.1 Oceanobacter antarcticus | reverse complement strand
AAAGGTTGATGTGCTGCTGCCATTGTTCGGATTTAGTCATGAGCTGTCTCGTTGAAGAATTTGAAGACAGCTTAGAATGAATTGAGTAGTGATTTTAGATGGGGTTGTTTGAGCGTTTACGGATCAAGGCCTACATTCGCTTTCATCAACGCCAACACCCGAATGCAATGGGGTCGGCTGAGGTCATGGGTTTTCTGGATCACCTGGCATCTGACCAGCATGAGTCATAGAATAGCCAGCGAGTTGCCTCAAATGCTCTGGTATTTTTGTTCGGCGCAAAGCACTGAAAATCGCCGTAGCAAACAGTGGTATTGCAAAAAAAGTAAGCTGCCATACATTCAGGCATCGCTTTGCGACTGAGCTATTACGTTCTGGCCGGGATATTCGTACCGTACAGGAGTTATTGGGCCACAGTGACATGGCGACCACGCAAATTTATACCCACGTTATCGGGCAACATTTTGCGGGCACAGAAAGCCCGTTGGACAGGCTTTCGGGTTTGTCAACAACACCAGCGATTGTTTCTAATCAACCGTGTTGAAGCCTCTGTGTTCAACTCGCACTTTGACCGCATCCCACACCTTTGGCCAGGCAGGTATTCGTGCAGCGAATTACTCTTCCCCTGCCAGCACAATCTTGTATTGCTCACCAAAGATTTTGATGACGTTACCGTTAAGGATTTTCTTGCGCTTCTGGGTTTCCAGTATAAAAATGGCGGTTTATCGGTACGCAGATGCAGGGCGTTGAGCTTGATAAAGCCTGCGGCGTCTTTCTGGTCGTAGGCACCGGCATCGTCTTCGAAGGTAGCGGTGGCTTCGTCGAACAGTGAACCTGTAGCCTTTTCAGATGTACCACTGGATCTGAGCCGGTACGCCGCCGCTGGCCACTCCGGTGGACAGGAGGCGCGCTATAAGCCAGCTTGAACAGACCCTGAAGCGCTATCGAACCCTGCGTCTGAATGCCCTATATCTGGCCAGTCATGAACTGGAACCGCGTAATAGCAACCGGGTATAACGCAACCTGAAACAGGCTGGGTTCCCATCGGAGAAACACCTGAAAGGCTTTGACTACCACCATCAAACCACCCCATCAAACCACCCCATCAAACCACCATCAGCAAACGCCAGGTGAACGCCCTGCTGGACTTCCGCTTCCTTGACGAGCGCCACAACCTGATCCTGATTGGGCCACCCGGCGTCGGCAGGCCACAAAGCGGTGGAAGCCGGTTACCGGGTGCTGTTCCGCAACGCCCTGACCCTGTGGAGCTGGCGGAAAAGAAAGGCGAGCTGAAACAGCTGGGGGGAGTTCTTCCATGAGGACGATGTGGCGGCACCGATCATCGACCGGATTATCCACCACTCGCAGGTGTTTATGATGGGCGGTGAGAGCTACCGGCTGAAGCAGAAACTGGGCAGTTGATGCTCAGAAAGTGGATCAATTTTATTGGCCAAAGGTGGATCAAAATAGATGGCCATTGACATTCTGGTCAACAAAATCGGACACATTATTTTGCTAATTTGTCGTACTCTACGGGTTTCTGATCACCGTTCGATGAATGTGGCCGTCCAGGTTGGTTGTAGTACTTGATGCTAACCGTCACAATTGCTTCATCTGAGCCTGTGCCAGCAGGCAACCAGTCATGCTTCATCTTCGTATCTGGCCGCAATCCGAAAGACCTGACACCCGTTTTGTGAAGCACTGACGACTGTAAAGAAATTGATTCTTATCCAATTGATACCGAGCGACATTGAATGGACGCCTCCGGCATTTCACTCAAGACAACCGCCAGCGGCCTTGTTAATCTCTGCTCTTCAGCGCAAAAGCCTTGACCTCTAACAATAAGTGTCTCTTCTTCAACAAGCGCTCCACTCTTCTATTTTCAGGTATTTTTGTTATGACGTTATCTCTGGTTCTGACTGTAATTGCCGACGACAAGCCTGGCATCGTGGAAACAATGTCTGCTGTTATCAGCCGCCACAATGGCAATTGGACGGAGAGCCATCTTGCCAGTCTGGCGGGTAAATTCGCCGGTATTGTGCTGGTAACGCTGGATGAATCCGATGACGCCGGGTTGCAAACGGAGTTGGCGGCGCTGTCGGCCAGTGGTATCGAGATTAGAGCAGAACGGGGTTTGCTGGATCATGGCGATACCCATCAACTGAATTTGAGTCTGGTGGGTAACGACCGTCCGGGTATTGTCCGTGAGGTGTCTCGTGTATTGGCGTCATTGGGTGTGAATGTACTGGAGCTGAACACCGAGTGTGTTCAGGCTGAAATGTCGGCGTTGGCGCTGTTCAAGGCCAGAGCGGAACTGCAGGTGCCCGATACGCTGGATCATGAGGATCTTACCGAGGCGCTGGAGCAGCTTAGTGATGAGTTGATGGTCGAGGTAACGCCCGCCTGATCAGACGGGCATTACGTTTGTTGTCAATGGACGCTCAATTATCCCGGTCGCGTCGTAACATTACAGTCTGCCAGGTGACATTGGGGCGTTCAAGCAGATCCCCTCTCCCGGCACGTGGGGTGAGTTCTTCTACCGAGAGTTTGAGTGGCTTGGCGATGGCCCGGACTTCGACCGCACTGACCGGATACATGGGTCGTTCCGGGTCACCGGAGCCGCTTCGTAGAGTAATCACGATGACACCGGTTTCGGCCAGTAATTGCACCAGCCGCCGCAACGCCAGCGGACGATGGGCAATCGACAGGTGCATCCACACCGCCGACAGCAGGATCAGGTGATAATCTGCATTCGGCACTTTAGCCAACGGCGGCAAGGCATCGTCTATCCATGCCAGTTTGTCTTGCCCAAGTTCGAGTGCTTGTGAACGCTGCTGGCCAATATCACGCATGCCGGCAGCAGGTTCTACTGCGGTTACCTGCCAGCCTTGCTGAGCCAGCCAGCAGGCATCACGACCACAACCGGCCCCCACATCCAGTGCTCTGGCCCCCGGTTGAACCGGAACCAGTGGCAGCCAGCTTCCATGCACCTGTTCAACAGAAAGTCCGTCGTAACAATCAGCCAATCGCTTGGCATGGCGATGGTAAAAATCAACACTGGCAGTGGGGGATGGCATGACAACCTCAAAAAGAAACGCCACCGCTACGACAATCGTAACGATGGTTTGCGCTCACCCTATCACAACGCCGGTGAGGGGCAAGATTTCAGACAGCAGATCAACAAGCGCTCAGGGTTTGTTGCGGGCCTTGCGGTGTTTATCGAGTTTGATCTGACGGATGTTAGCGGTTTTGACAACCGACTCTGCCCGTCGTTTGGTGCGATGGCGAATGTCTTTCTGTTTGTCTGAGAACGGGTTTTCTCCCTGTCGGAATTCCACCCGGATCGGCGTGCCCTTGATATCCAGCACGCGACGGAAAGTATTGGCCAGATAACGTTTGTAGTCGTCTGGCAAGTCGTTCACCAGGTTACCGTGAATCACCAGTACTGGCGGATTCGAGCCACCCTGGTGAGCATAACGCAATTTGGGTCGGCGGCTGCGTACCATCGGCGGTTGGTGAGTTGCTACGGCATCTTCCAGAATCCGGGTCAGCATGTTGGTTTGCCATTTACCCATGGCCGATTCATAGGCCTGGTCCACCGACTCGTACAAGTGACCAACGCCTGTGCCATGCAGCGCGGAGATAAAGTGCATATCGGCAAAGGTGAGGAAGTCGAAACGGCGGTCGAGCTCGTCTTTGACCCGCTTCTTTTCGTCCGCATCCATGCCGTCCCATTTGTTGATGGCAATCACCAGTGCCCGACCAGCGTTGAGTACAAAGCTGAGCATGTGCAGGTCTTGTTCAACAATGCCGGTACGGGCATCCAGCACCAGAATACAGACGTGGCAGTCCTGAATCGCTTGCAGCGTCTTGATGATGGAGAACTTTTCGGCTGCTTCGCTGATATTTTTGCGGCGGCGTATCCCGGCGGTATCAATCAGGGTGTAATCCTGGCCGTGTCGCTCGTAGGGAATATAAATACTGTCGCGGGTGGTACCGGCTTCGTCATACACCACGACCCGGTCTTCCCCCAGAAAGCGGTTCACCAGAGTAGACTTGCCGACATTGGGACGCCCGACGATGGCTATTTTGATGCCTTTGACATCGAGCTCTTCGTGGACGACTTCGGTGACGTGTCCTTCTTCGTCTTCCTCCCAGACGTAGTTCCACTCATCCTCGGATCGGGCGACAGGTTCATCGTGGCTGACGCCATGCAGCTCGTCCATAACGTGATCAATCAGGGTAGAGACACCGCGATTGTGCGCCGCCGCGATCCCCAGAGGTTCGCCCATTCCCAGTTCGTACATTTCAATCAGTACCACATCGGGGTTTTTGCCGTCGATTTTATTCGCCACCAGATACGCCGACTTGCCGCTTTTACGCAGGTAATTGGCAATCATCCGATCGCCCTCGAGAATACCGGCGCTGGCATCGACCATAAAAAAGACGATGTCGGCTTCCTGTATCGCCTGAAAGCTTTGAACTGCCATGGCTTCGTCGATACCCACTTCCTCGCCGCTGATACCGCCGGTATCAATCACGATAAACGGGCGCTCACCGACCTTGCCTTCACCATATTTGCGATCGCGGGTCAGCCCGGCAATTTCCGCTACCAGTGCATCGCGGGACTTGGTAAGACGATTAAACAGGGTGGACTTGCCAACATTGGGACGACCCACCAAAGCGATGACTGGAACCATGAAATACCTCAGATAAAAAGGGGAGCCAATAAGCTCCCCGGAAAAACGACCGTGATGGCCAGTAACGACAGACTGACTATTCTGCTACCGTCACCAGCATCACGTCACCGGCATTGGTGTAGACCACAATGCCCTTTTCAGTGATCAATACCGGACTACGAACGCCAAAGTCACGACCGTGCAGCTGACGCCAGCGTGTGGCTTCTGACTGGTTAGGATAGCTGACGTGCAAGGCATTGGGAACGAGGGATAAACGCGCCAGCAAGGTGCCATCCACTTGGCTCAGGAGATAAAGAAATCCTTCGCTGTCGGTCACTACCAGGTTGTTCCGGTAGGCTTCAACAGCCCCCAGTTGACGCCCCTGCAAACCGCTCTGGGTCCAGACCGGATCACCGCCATATACATCAAAGGCCTGGATTCTGCTGTCGTCCAGGGTCAGGTATACGTTGCCCAGCGATAACGCCGGGCTGGTGTAGCTGGAGCCGTCTTCTTCCCAGCGGGTTTCACCGGTGATGGTGATCGCGGCCACTTTACCATGATAGCTGGCGGCGTAGATCAGCTTGTTGTCCACCACGACGGTGCCATCAGCATCCACCAGTCGTTCCAGCTCGGAGCGGCCTTCGGGTGTGGCCAGACGCACATCCCAGCGCGGAATCCCCAAACGTTTGTCGAGCGCAATCACCTTGCCATTCGCCAGACCCAGTATCACCAGTTCACCGGATACAACCGGCGCGGCAGTACCACGTACCGACAGAATCGGCATGGCGGTTTCGTACGACCAGCGTTGTTCACCGCTGAGCAAGTCAAAGGCAGACACCCGGCCGTCAATGGTGTGAACGTAGACGTTGCTGTCGTCCACCCCGGCGGCGGCAACAGCCTCACTGGACAATTGGGCTTGCCAGACTGGCTCTCCCTGCTGTGCCGAAATGCTGTGTAATACACCGTCATCGGTCACCAGCAACAGATTGTCTCCGGCCAACGTCAGGCCTGCTGACACTGGCATATCCAGTGTCTGATGCCAGCGTTCGCGACCGCTGTCCAGATCCAGCGACCATACCGACCCGGAGGTATCCGCGACGTAGAGTACATTACCATTGGCGACAGGCTGCAAGCGGCTGTACTGGCTGCCAGGGCCGTCACCAATACTGTTGCGCCAGACAATATCCAGACCGCTACGACCCAGAGAGGAGATATTCTCGGCTGGCGGTTGCGGTTGGGAGGAACAGGCGCCAATCAGCAAGGCAGCCAGCAAGGCACTAACACGTGCCAATATCAGGCGTGCAGGCATCAGGCGTCCTCAGCCGCGATCAGAAAATCGGCTTTGCGCTGCAACAACTGGGTATCGACCCCCAGTTCAGAGGCCGCGTCCAGAGCTTCGAGATAAGCGGTACGGGCAGCGGCTTTGTCGCCCTTACGGAACAGCGCATCCCCACGGGCTTCGAGGTACTGTGGCGCATAGGCCGGGTCTGGTACCTCACTCACCAGCGCCAGTGCGGCATCCGGGTCATTCAGTTCAACCAGTACGTCTGCCAGACGGGCCGTAGCCAGATATTTCACCGGTGCTTCTGCACTGTCGACCAAGACACGCAGCTCGTCTGCAGCACTGTTCATATCACCATTATCGGCAGCAAAACGCGCCAGAAACAGGCTGGCGAACTGGCTGTAACTGCTGCCACTGAAGTCGTTTTTCAGTTTTTCGGCCAGTACCACGGCTTCTTGCTGGGCGGCTTCATCATGGGTGGTTATCGCGGCGGCGGCTTTTTCTGTCATGGTTGTATACAGTGCTGACGCGGTTTCACCGGTTGCCTGTTGCTGATCCTGGTAGAAGTTCCAGCCCATCCAGCCACTGGCTACCACTATGATGGAAACGAGTGTGCTTTTGCCGTGCTCATTCCACCAGCGCTTGAGCATTTCTGCCTGTTCTTCATCCGTACGCAGTTCCGTCATGTCCTGGCTACCTTATTCGTATTCGTTATGTTCATTCGATTTTTATTCGAAATGTATTCAATATGTGTATGACTGAGCGAGTGTTAGAGAGGTTACAGCATTGCTTCAGCCAGCCAGTCTGACAAACCGGCCTGCGCAACGGTTTGCTGTTCGGCATCGTTGCGCAAATCTTTGATAGTGATCTGCTGCTCGGCCAGTTCGCTTTCACCGAGTAACAAGGCAAAGCGAGCGCCACTCTTGTCGGCTTTTTTCATCTGGCTCTTGAAGCTGCCACCACCGCAGTGGGTTTGTATCCGCAGCCAGCTGTGCTCTTCCCGCAGGTTATCAGCCAACAGCAAAGCCGTCAGATCGGCACCCTCACCCATGGCACACAGGTACAGATCAACGGTTTGGGTAACCGCAGGTGGAATCACGTCCAGGGTTTCCAGCAACAGGATCAGGCGTTCAACCCCCATCGCAAAACCCACTGCTGGCGTCGGTTTGCCACCCAGCTGTTCCACCAGACCATCGTAACGACCACCGGCACAGACCGTACCCTGGGAGCCAAGCTGCTCGGTGACCCATTCAAACACGGTCTTGTTGTAGTAATCGAGTCCACGCACCAGACGCTGGTTGATTTCGTAGCGAATACCGGCAGCATCGAGAATAGCGCGCAGTTTGGCAAAGTGCTCCCGACTGTCGTCATCCAGATGGTCATGCAGCTGCGGCGCATCAGCCAGCAGCGCCTGGGTGTCAGGGTCTTTCGAATCCAGTACCCGCAGCGGGTTGCTTTCCAGACGACGCTGGCTGTCTTCATCCAGCTGGTCTTTGAACTGACTGAGGTATTCCACCAGTGCGGCGCGGTATTCAGCCCGTGCGGCGTTGCTGCCCAGGGTGTTCAGTTGCAGTGTGACCGCATCGGTGAGGCCGAGTTGCTGCCACAAACGGGCGGTCATCAGAATCAGTTCGGCGTCGATATCGGGCGTGCTGATGCCAAAGGTTTCCACTCCCACCTGGTAGAACTGGCGGTAACGGCCTTTTTGTGGCCGTTCGTGGCGGAACATCGGGCCGGTGTACCACAGCCGTTGGGTCTGGTTGTAGAGCAAGCCGTGTTCTTCACACGCACGGACGCAGCTGGCGGTGCCTTCCGGGCGCAGCGTCAGGCTGTCACCGTTGCGGTCTTCAAAGGTGTACATTTCTTTTTCGACGATGTCCGTCACTTCGCCAATGGAGCGTTTGAACAGATTGGTCTGCTCGACAATCGGCATACGGATTTCGTCATAGCCATGTCCAGCCAGCAGATTCTTGACCGTACCTTCCAGGTACTGCCACACCGGGCTTTGAGCAGGTAGAATGTCGTTCATGCCGCGGATGGCTTGTATTTTCTTGGCCATAATCTCTGGGTTATTCCTGTAGTTCTGCAGTCTCAAGTGCTGCTTTGTTTTGCGGTCTCAGCTGGAGACAATCAGATGTTCACGTTCTTTGTCGAGCTGGTCGGCACGTTCACGAATCAGACGTTCGAGATCATCTACCAGGGTATCGTTATTCAGTTTGCCCGCCGGTTTGCCGTCGATGTACACCAGGTTAGGCTGACCACCGGCCAGCCCCAGGTCGACTTCTTTGGCTTCTCCTGGCCCATTCACCACGCAGCCAATCACCGCCACGTCCATATTGGTACGGATGTCTTCGACCCGGCTTTCCAGGTCGTTCATGGTTTTGATGACGTCAAAATTCTGCCGTGAGCAGCTTGGGCAGGCAATAAAGTTAATGCCACGGGAGCGCACTTTCAGCGACTTCAGCATATCCCAGCCGACCTTGACCTCTTCAATCGGGTCGGCCGCTAATGACACTCGAATGGTGTCGCCAATGCCATCCCATAACAGCAGACCAAGACCAATAGAGGATTTTACCGTGCCACCGCGCAAGCCACCGGCTTCGGTGATGCCCAGGTGTAACGGTTGTTCGATCTGGCTGGCAATCTGACGATAAGCGGCCACCGTCATAAAAATATCCGATGCTTTCAGGCTCAGTTTGTATTCCTGAAAGTCGAGGCGATCGAGAATGTCGATATGGCGCATGGCGGATTCCACCAGCGCTGCGGGGGTTGGCTCACCGTATTTCTTTTGCAGGTCTTTTTCCAGCGAACCGGCATTAACGCCAATGCGGATCGGGATATTGTTGTCACGTGCGGCATCCACCACTGCCCGTACCCGATCTTCACGGCCAATATTACCGGGATTGATACGCAGGCAATCGACACCCAGTTCGGCAACCCGCAGGGCTATGCGGTAATCGAAATGAATATCGGCTACCAGCGGAATAGTGACCTGCTTGCGAATCTGACCAAAGGCTTCTGCGGCGTCCATGGACGGCACCGAGACTCGTACGATATCGGCTCCGGCGTCCTGAGCCCGTTGAATTTGCGCGACGGTAGCGGCTACATCGGTAGTTTCGGTGTTGGTCATGGTCTGAATCGAAATCGGTGCATCACCGCCAACAGCGACGTCGCCCACCATGATCTTGCGGCTTTTGCGACGTTTGATCGGATTTTCAAAATGCATCAGTCTGTCTCGCTCGCTTGTGCCTGTGATCAATCTTTGGCGCTGCCCAGGGATTCCTGGTACAGGCGATACTCGTTGGAGTCGGGGAATTGTTTTTTCAATTGCGTCGCTAACCCAATCACTTTGTCGGTATCCTGGTAAATGGTCGCCAGTTTGATACCCAGCCACAGGCTGTGAGACGTGTGACGGGTGTTACCCTTGGCCACCAGTCGATCCAGCCGGTCAAAATACTTGCGTGATTCGCCGTAACGCTGGGCCTCGAACAGCAAGGTCGATGCGTTCACCAAAGCGTCAACATTGTACGGCGACAAACGCAGGGCTTCGAGATAACTATCAATCGCTTTTACTGGCTCATTCTGGCGGTAATAGTTCATTGCCAGATCGTTGTAGGCGTTGGCACGACCGTCGTAATAACGATCACCGGCTGCAGTCTCAAGCCATTTTTCGGCCTTATCGTATCGCTGCATCTGGGCATACAACCGCCCCAGGTGATGTTTTGCGGCGGCGTAAGAACTGTCGTTGGAGATCGCCTTGCGCATAAACTCTTCCGCTAGGTCGTATTCTCCTTCCATTTGCCAGACCAGCCCCATCGCGTCGTTGGCCGGTGCATGGTCAGCATCAATCGACAGCGCCTTTTGCAGCCGCTGACGGGCCAGATCCGGGCGATTCTGTTTCAAATAGCCAAAACCGAGCTGGGTATAGTTTTCCAACGCCTTGTCCGGGTTCTTGTTTTTTTGCAAACGGCTTTCGGTGGTAGTGACACAGGCCGTCAAAACCAGCGTCAGGGTAATCATGAGCAGTTGCTGCAAGGTGTTGCTGAGTTGTCTCATACCTGAGGGCCTTATTGGTTGGAATCCAGTTGCACCGCATTGATATAGCGCTCGCTGCGGCGCGTACGATCCTCGACCTTGCCTACCAGCTGGCCGCAAGCGGCATCAATATCATCACCGCGTGTCGAGCGTATCGTTACAATATGATTCTGACTGACCAGATGATCGCGGAAACGGTAGACACGATTATTACTCGGACGTTTGTAACCTGAATTCGGGAACGGATTAAATGGGATCAGATTGATCTTGCAGGGCACCTGTTTCAGCAGTTCAGCCAGCTCGATGGCATTTTCCAGGCTATCGTTCACTCCTTCCATCATGGTGTATTCAATGGTGGCTTTGCGACGATCAGGCAGTCTGGCCAAATAACGATTGGTCGCGGCAATCAACTCGGCAATCGGGTATTTGCGATTGATTGGCACCAGTTGGTTACGCAGCTCGTCATTCGGGGCATGCAGAGACACAGCCAGGGAGACATCGGTCACTTCACCCAATTTATCCATCATCGGCACCACACCCGACGTACTCAGGGTTACCCGACGTTTGGACAAGCCGTAGGCGTTGTCTTCCATCATCAGGTGCATGGCGTCAACCACGTTGTCGAAATTCAACAGCGGTTCGCCCATGCCCATCATGACCACGTTGGTAATACGACGTTCACGCCGTTCACCTGGTCCATGAAAGCTCATCGCAGCAACGTACACCTGGCCGATAATTTCGGCCACACTCAGATCGCGGTTAAAACCCTGTTTGCCGGTGGAGCAAAAGCTGCAATCGAGCGAGCAACCAATCTGTGAGCTGACACACAGGGTGCCGCGTTCTTTTTCGGGTATGTAGACGGTTTCAATCGAGCTGCCGCCAGGCATCCGCATCACCCATTTGCGGGTGCCATCGGTAGAAATATCTTCGTAGACCACTTCAGGCAGGCGTATTTCTGCGATCTCAGCCAGTTTGGCGCGCAGGGGCTTGCCCATATTGGTCATTTTTTCAAAATCGGCTTCGCCATACTGATGGATCCACTTCAGCATCTGCTGGGCACGGAATTTCTTTTCACCGATAGCGATGAAAAAGGCTTCCATTTTCGCTGGAGACAAGCCCAGCAGATTGATCTTTTGAGTGGTATCGGTCATCAAGCTGTTACCTGGCGTAGCGCTTCCGAGCAGGAAAATACAGAACGAACGGGAGCAAACCGCTCCCGTTCAGACAAAATCAACGGGCGCAGATTTCGTCGGCAGAGAAGAAATACGCGATTTCACGAGCCGCAGATTCGGCAGAGTCAGAACCATGTACAGCGTTGGCGTCAATGCTTTCAGCGAAGTCAGCGCGGATTGTACCGGCAGCGGCTTCTTTCGGGTTGGTAGCACCCATCAGTTCGCGGTTCAGCAGGATAGCATTTTCGCCTTCCAGCACCTGTACAACAACCGGGCCGGACGTCATAAAAGCAACCAGATGCTTGTAGAAAGGACGTTCCTTGTGCTCAGCATAGAAACCGCCAGCTTTGTCGTCGTCCAGGCGAACCATTTTGGCCGCAACGATGCTCAGACCAGCCTTTTCAAAACGGGCCATGATGTCACCGATTGCATTTTTGGCAACTGCGTCTGGTTTAACGATAGACAGCGTGCGTTCAACAGCCATGTGTTTGCTCCAATAGTAATAAGGTATTCAGGGGTTTAAAAATCCGGCGGATTATACGCACGTTTTGATGAAAGGTGTACGCGTGTGACATCTCTCTGACATCACACTCAACGTCAGACCCGGCGGGTTTGTTGGCGTAACAACGTCACAACCCGGCTAACCTGCTCAATGGCGAAGTCAATATCCGCCGCCGTGGTGTAACGGCCGATACTGAAACGCAACCCGGCATGCGCCAATCCGTTGCTGCGACCAAGCGCCTTGAGCACATAGGAAGGCTCCACACTGGCAGACGTACAGGCCGACCCGGACGACACCGCAACCTGAGCCAGGGAGGCCAGCAGGATTTCGCCATCAACTCCGTCAAACGACAGGTTCAGGTGTCCGGCAACACGCTGCTGCGGATGGCCATTAAGATACACATCCCCCAGCGCCAGTAACGCCTGTTCCAGACGGTCACGCAGCGCACGAATCCGTGCTACTTCTTCCGTCAACTGCTCGGCCACCTGCTGCGCGGCGGTGCCGATACCGACAATCTGGTGCGTTGGCAGCGTGCCCGAACGCATGCCGCGCTCATGGCCACCACCATGAATCTGGGCATCGACATGGGCTTGTGGCTGACGCCGCACGTACAACACCCCCATGCCCTTGGGGCCATAGAACTTGTGCGCCGATACCGACAGCAGATCGACTCGCCAGTGGTTCACATTGACTGGTAGTTTGCCGACCGCCTGGGCTGCATCGACATGCAACAGCGCCGGATGATCACTGAGCTGCGCCGCCACCGCCGCGATATCGGTCAAGGTACCAATTTCGTTATTCACCGCCATCAGCGATACCAGCACGGTATCGTCTCTCAGCGCATCGCTGACCTGGCGGGGATGAATCAGGCCATCCGCATCCGGTGCCAACAAGGTAATGTCTACGCCCTGCTGTTTCAGCCAGTTCAGGGTGTCGAGTATTGCCTTGTGCTCGATGGACGAACTGATGATATGACAGGACTTGCCAGGATGATGGCGACGGTAATATTCAACCACACCCTTGAGCGCCAGGTTGTTGCTTTCTGTCGCTCCCGAGGTCCAGACAATTTCACGCGGATCGGCACCCAGCAGGTCGGCTACCTGACGACGGGCTTTTTCAACCGCCTGCTCAGCCTGCCAGCCAAAACGATGGGAACGCGATGCCGGATTGGCGAAATTGCCATCCATGGTCAGGCAAGCGGCCATGGCTTCGGCAACCACCGGATCAACCGGTGTGGTGGCAGCGTAATCGAGGTAAAGGGTTTTCATTGCAAATCCAAATCACGTCAGGCGGAGGTAGTATTGTGGCGACTCCGCCACGCGGGTCAAGACATCGACAACCAGTACCGTCAATAAATATTGGCAACCGCCAATCCGGGCAGAATCGCTCTGCAGTATCGGTGTTGTGTCAGCTGTTATCAGTGCCGGGCATGGCGGCCAAGAGCAGAACGCTGACCACCGCGCAGCAGCATATATCAAAGCTGCTCAGCCATTCATGGCGTCAGACAAGAAGGCCTTGATACGATTACCCGACTGCATATCCTGACGGTGTGCCGTATTCTGGATCTCTTGCCTGACAATCAGCTCTTGCAGACTGATCGCTGACAGAAAGTCGTGAATCTGGTCACTCAGGTCAAGCCACAGATGATGGGTCAGGCACTCGTGTCCTTCCTGACAATCGCCGCGCTTGTTGCAACGGGTGGCATCCATAGACTCATTAACAGCGTCGACGATTTCCGCAACATTGATGGCACCCAGCTCACGACTGAGGCGATAACCACCGCCTGGGCCGCGCACACTCGATACCAGTTCACAACGCCGCAAACGTGCAAACAATTGCTCCAGGTACGACAGCGAGATGCCCTGCCGACCCGATATATCATTCAGGCTGACAGGGCCATTCTCAGCGTGAATGGCCAGATCCAGCATGGCAGTCACCGCATAGCGGCCCTTGGTTGTCAGTCGCATATAACACTTCCTCCGATCGGATCGGCATTATGTTTATATCCGACTAATACCGTCAACTATTGCAGTCAACTATATCGGCATAAAGTCCGTCAATTTGGCCCGCTTCAAGTCTCTCGGTTGTACCAACATCCTGTTGTCCACTATCTTGCTTGCACTATTTTGCTCACCCTCAAGCAGGGCCATTAAGCAGGGCCATTGTGGTTCGAGGTCTCTGACATGTCATCGTCTGCAGAGTCAGCGCCGGCACTGCGCTGCTGGTCATCCAGATCACCGAGGCTGACAAAGTGCTCCCGCTCCAGTTGTGGCAACGCATCATCACAACTGTGAATACCGACCTGATGCAGCGCCTTGCACATACGATCAATTTTGCTGTCCACCGCATCCATATGATCCATCATATTGTGAATCGAGCGGGCAATCGGATCCGGTGTGCCATCCGCGATACCGTAGGCATCAAACCCCAGTTTCTCGGCCATCCGGACTGTGCCTTCCGGCAACGGCTTTTTCTTGCCTGCGACCCGTACAATCCGACCTGGAATACCCACCACCGTCGCGCCTTCGGGAACAGCCTTGGTGACCACCGCATTGGAACCAATACGAGCATTCTTGCCCACCACGATTGGCCCCAACACCTTGGCACCAGCACCGACCACAACGCCATCCTGCAAGGTCGGGTGGCGCTTGCCCTTGTTCCAGCTGGTGCCCCCCAGCGTTACACCGTGATACAGCGTGCAGTCGTCACCGATCTCGGCGGTTTCACCAATCACCACGCCCATGCCATGGTCGATAAAAAAACGTCGTCCAATCGTCGCACCGGGGTGAATTTCAATGCCGGTCAGCCAGCGGCTGAAGGTCGACAGCAAACGCGCCAGCCATTTGAACCCGCGCCGCCAGAGACCGTTGGCCAGCCGATAATGCAAAATGGCGTGTACGCCCGGATAGGTCGTCAGTACTTCAAACGTGTTTCGAGCCGCAGGATCGCGTTCGAACACACAGGCGACGTCTTCACGGAGTTGCTTAAACATCAGAGCGGTTCCCTTGAAATGCATCCCCCATCAGCGACTGATCATCCGGTTGCTGTGACGGCTGCTGTAGTGACGGTTGCTGTGGTTGCTGACCCCGGCTACGCACAACCAGCTGTTGAACCGCAGCCAGCATGCCACGCACCATATTGATTTCCATCTTGTCTGGCTCCGCCCGCTGATACAGGCGACGCAGTCGGGTCATCAGTTGCTTGGGTGTATTGGGGTCGAGGAAGCCAATATCAACCAGCGTTTGTTCCAGATGCAGAATCATACCGTTCAGTTCCTGATGGGTTGCCGGTGGATGATCCCATTCCACGCCCCAGCGCTGGCCCATAACAGCCTCAGTCCCGACACCCGCGACCGCAGCATCCATCGCAGCCAGACGCATTTCGTAACACAACACCTGAATCGCCTGAGCGACATTCAGCGAAGAAAACGATTCAACCGTTGGTATATGGACGTGTGCATGACAAAGATGAAGCTCTTCATTGGTCAGCCCTCGAGACTCGCGCCCAAATACCAGGGCAGCACGAGCACCTGTAGCGGCGACGTTGCACACACTGCTGGCAGCCTGGCGCGGCGTCATTAACGGCCAGGGGATATGTCGACTGCGAGCACTGGTGCCCACCACCAGACTGGCGTTGGCAACCGCTTCTTCCAGCGTCGGTACAATGCGCACCCGCTGTAAAATGTCATCGGCTCGCGACGACCGGGCCAGCGCTTCGTCATTAACGGTGGCAATCGGGTCAACCAATATCAGCTGGCCAAGCCCCATATTTTTCATCGCTCTGGCTGCTGCGCCGATATTGCCGGAGTGCGTGGTATTCACCATCACGATGTCAATGGCATCGAGCAGAGGATAATGGTCGCCTGCGTCTGAAATCACTTCACCCACCTTTACCTTTATTTATTACGTTCATCTATTTATTACGTTCATCTGTGACGCCGTCTGGAGCTGTGGCCATTGAGACATGACTCGCTGCCTGCATCCCCTTCAAGCCAACAAATGGCGCAGGAACGGCTAAAAACCGCGAAGTGTAGCGAAAACGTGCTTCGCCAACCATAGCAGTGCTGATATAATCGCCGGTTCCCTCGTTCTTTAAGAGATAGTTATCGCAATGCAGCCCATGGTGAACTTGGCGTTGCGCGCTGCGCGCAATGCGGGTCAGGATCTGGTCCGCCGACTGGACCGCTTCGATTCGTACCAAAGTACGGATCAGGAAAAAGCGAAGTTTATTGCAGACTGCACTATTGGTCTGGAAAAAAGCATCATCTTTGAACTGAAAAAATCCTACCCGGAGCACAGCTTTAACGGCCGTGAAACCGGTCTGAACTCTGGTTCCGAAAAACAACCGGTATGGCATATCTGCGTCATTGACGATATTGCCAACTTCCGGGTCGGTATTCCTGCGTTTGCCATCATTGTTGGCTGCCAGATCAATGGCAAGACGGAACACGCGGTGATTACCAATCCAATCAACGGCGATGAGTTTACGGCTTCTCGTGGACGCGGAGCCCAGTTAAACGGCCGCCGTATCCGTTGCGGCAACATCAACAGCCTGACTGACGCCATCGTGGGTTATACCCAGCCGGTGGGGGTAGGTGAAGAAGCCTACGCCCAGCGAGAGCGGATTATGAAGCTGATGAGCAAAACCTACGAGTTGCGCAACATCGGTTCCAACGCCCTGTCTATTGCCTATGTCGCTGCTGACCGCTTCCAGGCCGTAGTACTGAGTAACGTAGATGAATTCAGTCTCCTCGCCGGAGGGCTGATCGCTTCCGAAGCGGGCTGCCTGATGTCTGACATGAACGGCGAACCGCGCATACGTCAGGGAGCCAACCTGATTGTGAGTAACCCGCGACTGTTAAAAAGCCTGTTATTAAAAGACTAGCAGGCTGTCGGACTCCGGGCTGTCCTGCTGCGGAAAAGGCCGCAGGTTACGAAAAGTGCTTTCGAGACAGTGGGCGCACACCGGACTTCCCTATCTGGTCTATGCTTGAAGTGTACTCACCCAAGCAGGTCTGGAGGCGGAAAGCATGTTGCACTATTTGACCTTGTTGCTGGCATGGCTGGGGGAAGCACAATTATGCGACCAGCCCAGCCTGCATCTCTCTGAGGATCCGTCCTCGGCATAATAACCGGGACAGAATCGCCATAAAAAAAAGCGGCAAACGCCGCTTTTTTTTATGCTGCATCAGGACGGCTTATTGCACCGCTGACACGTCTTCTGCTTGCGGGCCCTTGTCGCCCCGTACCACAGTAAACTTGACCCTTTGCCCTTCAGCCAGAGAGCGATGCCCCTGACCACGGATTGAACGAAAATGCACAAAGACATCTTCGCCACTATCCCAGGTAATAAAGCCAAAACCTTTTTTGACATTAAACCATTTCACGACACCACGCTCACGACCATCCTCAACGTCTTCCTCAACAATAGTGCCCGTACTGCGACCACGAGGAGGCTGCTCAGCACCAGCCAGAGAGACAACCAGCAAACCCGCGACAAAACCGGCAACAAAGACAATCAGCGGTAGCGCCAGCGGCAACTGTACATCACCCATCAACCCCTGAAACGACAACCAAAAAGCAACTGACACAATAACAGCTGTCAGCAAAGCGAGACTTAATTTACGAACCATTGCGATACCTGTAATTAACGTTTAAAACTGTTTTATATTCTGGATCATAGCGGCAATCAGCCTCCCTGCATGAAATCCTAAATCTCTTAAAAAATCAATATGATAGCAATTGCCCCTCAACACAGTGAGCAAACCCGAATGAGTAACACCCCAAACGCCCCTGAACTGATCCACGCACTGGATCGTATCACCGAACTGGAAACCCGGCTGAGCTATATGGACGAAACGGTCGAAACACTGAATGATCAGATAACCCGCTTGTCTGCAGACTTCACTCTGGCCCATCAGGCCATGCAGCTCATGAACCGCCGTCTGGAACAATTGGCCGCCAACACAGGCGATATAAAATCCGCCCAGGATGATGCACCACCCCCCCATTATTAACCTCATCGGGCTGGCAGTATATGATCAACCCCGCATCGCTCCGATGACAGCAAACAAGGATATTACGGATGAACCGGCTTTCCCGCTGGCAGCTACGACTACTCGGCTGGCTCCAGGCACTGCTATACAGCCTGCTTAAAACCCGCCTGATAGGCCCGGCCCAGCAGCAGTCAGCGACCGGTGGAACTCTGCGGGTTTATGCCTTGCTCTACCCCTCATTGGCAGAAACCCTGGTAATTGACCGTGAGGTACAAACACTCGACTGGACCGGTCCGTTGGATGATAACAGCCCACTCAACCAGGCAGGACTGCAGCCTTTTTTTCACGTCTATCGCCGCTCTGGCAGCCCCTTCCGCAAAGCAGGCAAGCCGGTGATCTGCAAAGCGCTGAAGACACTGGCCGAGTGGCAGCTGGCTCACCCCGATCGCGATCTTGAAGTGATACCGGTACGGGTATTCTGGGGACGGGGGCCAGAAAAAGAAGGTTCTTTTCTGCGCATCTGGCTGCAAAACAGTGGCACCCTTGGCGGACGTATTTTCACCCTGATGGCCATCCTGTTTAATGGCCGCAATACCTTTGTGCACATCAGCCGCCCGGTGTCGATGCAACGACTGGCACAAGATACTCGCACACCCACACGACTGGCGCGTAAAACAGCCTTGCTGCTGCGTATCCACTTTCGACTGGTCTCCGCGACCGTCATCGGGCCAGACCTGTCCCATCGGCGCACCCTGATCAGCCAGATCCCTAACCGCCCGCTGGTACAGGCGGCGATTGAACAGGCCATGCAGGAGCGCAGCCTGACGCTGCCCCAGGCGCGTCAGAAAGCACTGAAATATGCCGACGAAATTGCCTCCAATATTTCCTATACCACCGTGCGATTTATGGATGTATTACTGAGCTGGGTGTGGAATACCCTCTACGATGGGGTTCAGGTCAGCCATATTGATCCTTTGAAAACGGCCGCCAGAGACAACGAGATTATTTATGTCCCTTGTCACCGCAGTCATATTGATTATTTGCTGCTGTCTTATGTGCTTTATCACAATGGTCTGCAAATCCCGCAAATTGCCGCCGGCATTAATCTTAACCTGCCAGTTGCCGGATCAATATTACGTCGCAGCGGCGCATTTTTTATGCGCCGATCGTTTCGCGACAACCCGCTGTATGCCGCCGTTTTTGACGAGTATTTACACAGTATTTTTACTCGTGGCTATGCCGCTGAATATTTTGTTGAAGGTGGCCGCAGCCGCACCGGCAGGACACTGCAACCCAAAGCCGGGATGCTGGCCATGACATTACGCAGCTATCTGCGCGATGCCCGCAAGCCCATCCTGTTTATGCCGGTTTACCTGGGTTACGAAAAAGTCTTTGAAGCGGGCAGTTATCAGCAGGAACTGAAGGGTAAGAAAAAGCGCAAGGAAAGCCTGCTCGGCGTGATTACCACACTGAAGTCGTTCCGGCGCAACTTTGGCAAGGTACAGGTCAACTTTGGCGAACCGATTTATCTGACCGAATTTCTCAATCAACAACAGCCGGACTGGCGTGAACAGGATTATCAGGCCAACCACTATCGCCCCGACTGGGCACGCCCGGTGGTCGACAAGCTGGCCCGCCGTATCGTCACTGGCATCAATCAGGCAACCTCGGTCAATCCGATCAACCTGGTCGCCATGGCATTACTGACAAGCCCACGAGAGGCCATGGAAGAAGCAGCACTGATTCAGCGGCTGGAAAACTGGGCAGCATTAATTGTCCAGCAGCCCTTGAGTAGCCGCACGCAAGTCACCCAGGGTAATGCCGCCGAGTGGCTTCAGCATGCCGAAACCCTCGGCAGTATTCAGCGCCAGAGCCACAGCATGGGTGACCTGATATACGCTGATGATCGCCAGGCGATCGCATTGACCTACTACCGCAACAACGTCCTGCATCTGCTGGCGATCCCCTCGGTGCTGAGCTGCTTGCTGATGCACCGCCAACCACTGCCACCAGAGCAATTACGATCACTTATCCAGACCCTCTACCCCTACCTGCAGGCAGAGCTATTTTTGCCCTGGTCAACAACCCAACTGGACACCGTTATTGACGGCTGGCTGGCAACCCTTTGCGACGCCAATTATCTGGAATGCAGCGACAATCACTACTGCGCCGTGGATGACAGAGAGGCCAGCTATACCGAACTCACGGCACTGGCCAAGCTGATGATGCCGACACTGGAACGCGACTATCTGGCGCTGGCGCTGCTCCGACAACGACGTTCCGGCACCTTGACAGCAGAGCAGCTGGAGCAACAGTGCTCACTGATTGCACAGCGGGTCAGCTTGCTGCATGGCTTGAATGCACCGGAATTTTTTGACGCCACCCTGTTTCGCACGCTGGTCTCACAGCTGTTAGATCAGGGTATATTGAGTCAGCAAGCGCATAACGTCCTGGCGTTTGATGATGCCCTGGTCGCACTGACCGAACAGCTGGAGCAAGCACTGGACGGCAGTGTGCGGCACAGTATTTTGCGTTGTATCTGAGTCCTGACCCTGCAACCCTGAACACGACAGGGCTGCAGCCACTGTCAGAGTGGTGCCACCTTGGCCAGCACATAGACATCGAAACGATTGGACTTGCCCGTCAGGGCATAAGAAGGGGGCCGATTGGCCAGAGGCTTGGCCTTGCGCCCCCGCTTCACCACTACCCGGCAGCGAGCGGTTTGCAGCGCCGCATCCAGCAGCGCGTCAGCGTCGGCGTCAGCACCCACCAGTGAACGAAACGCCTGCATATCCTTTTTAACCTGGGCCGAACCTTTGGCATCCTCACCAAACATCGGATCAAGATAAACCACATCCGGCTGACGCGATGCCTCTGTTTCAGCAACCAGCAGCTCATGACTGGAGCCAAACGACAATCGAATACGGGCAACAATCTCTCCGGCCTCGATGTCTTGCCGCCCACGTATCAGGCCATCATCCAACAGCGCCGCCACAACCGGCTGACGCTCATGGGCAACCACCTGACAGCCAAGAGTTGCCAGCACAAAGCTGTCTCGACCCAATCCTGCTGTCGCATCAATCACACTGGGTTGATAAGCACCCGAGACGCCAACAGCCCTGGCAATATCCTGTCCCATGCCACCGCCAAAACGGCGCCGATGAGCTGCAGTACCGCCGGTAAAGTCAACCCGTACAACCGCCTTGCCAGCGGCCCCTTCACGCAACGACAAACCACTGTCATCAAGACAAAGGTGAAAACCGGGATTCAGCAGTTGTTCCACTGGTGCGGGGGTCAAGCCATACCGGCAGGCCCACACAGCGGCTTCAGCCGCGCGCTGCGGGGCCAGACAAATCAACTCAGACATAGCCGATCAACATCAGACAAAAAACAGCAACAGCAGCACACCCAGCAGCAAGCGATAGATCACAAACGGCAACATGCCCAGCTTATCGACCAACTGCAGGAAGTAGTGAATTCCGGCCCAGGCACTGATGCCAGACACCGCCATCCCCAACAACAAATGGAACCAGTCAACACCCTCTGCCACCTGCAGCAATTCCACGACCTTGAGGCCAGCGGCGGCCAGAATCAGAGGAACCGATAACAGAAAGGAAAAACGCGCCGCATCCAGACGATGAAAGCCCAGAAATAGCGCCGCCGTCATGGTAATGCCTGAGCGGGATGTCCCTGGTATCAACGCCAACGCCTGAGCCATACCAATCGCCAGCGCCAGTGCCACCGTCATTTCGGTCAGGCTGCCACGATGCGGCTTGCAGCGATCAGACACACCCAGCACGATACCGAAAACAATCGTCGTGATCGCAATCACCAGGGTCGAACGCAAATTGGCTTCGATATAATCCTGACCCAGTAACCCCACGATCACAGCAGGCACCGTAGCAATGGCCACCAGCCAGGACAAACGCCCATCTTCATTAGGCGCGCTGGTAAATCCGGTCGTCACCCAACCCACGATCATGCGTTGCAGCTCATTACGGAAATACCAGACAACCGCAAGCAAGGTGCCAAAATGCACTGCGACATCAAAAGCCAACCCCTGATCTGGCCAGCCGAACACCTGTGAGGGCAAAATCAGGTGAGCGGAGCTGGAGATCGGTAAAAACTCGGTAATCCCTTGCAGAATCGCCAAGACGACTGTTTCAAAAATTCCCACGATTGGTTCCTCAGCGTTTGAGCAGGCTTGGTTGCTCGTCCAGTTTTTTCCAGGCGACAGAATCGCGCAAATATACGGGGGGGAAATCCTCGAAGCCAGCAAATTCCCCCCGCTGCCAGGCATTGGCGACCTGATCGACCGCGTAGTGACTCAAGGGTTCAATACCGTCAACGACAGACAGTGCAGGTAACCGATCTGTCGGTGTCAGCAGCGCCACACCATTACCGGCCAACACGCAGTTATAAGGATCGATTTGATGCGCCTGCAGCATGTACTGCAGACCATCTACACAACGCTGTGGGTCACTGACCTGCTCAGCGCCAACCAGCCGACAAAGCAGTCCGTCCTGCTCGTCATTCCGTTCGTAGACAGCCCAGAAGACCTCGCCCATATACGCATCCAGCACAGTCACGACCTGACCCACCGTCGTTTCGGCCAGTGCCTGTTGTGCCAGCAACTGCAAGGTCGAAAAGCCATAGACCGGCAGGTTCAACCCCAACGCAATACCCTGAATAACACTCACGGCGATACGGATACCGGTGAATGAGCCGGGGCCACGGGCAAAAGCCAGACCATCCAGAGCTGTTTTGTCCACCCCGGCCACCTGCAGCACCTCGTCGATCATCGGCAACAGCCGCTGGGCATGGCGGCGGGGTTGTCTTTCGGTAAGATCCTGGACACCGGCGGCCGAGATCAGACTGACAGAACACAACGCCGAAGAGGCATCAACAATCAGCAAATTGGCCATTCCAAACCCTGCCCTCTGTTAAAAAACGCGCAGTATAGCAGAGCAAACCCGACTCGCTGACAGAATCAGCAGACCTAAAAAAAGCTCCCGAAGGAGCTTCTTTCCAGCGATCTGGGGATTAACCCAGCGCTGCCATCACGGTATTGGTAATGTCTTGCAGCGAGCCAACACCGGGAATATGACTGTATTTCGGTGAATTGGCATCTTGTTTGGCTTCCAGCTGCTTGTAAAAAGCAACCAGTGGTTCGGTCTGTTCGTGGTAGATCGACAGGCGCTTGCGGATGGTCGCTTCCTGGTCATCATCACGCTGCACCAGATCTTCGCCTGTCTCGTCGTCTTTGCCAGCCACTTTAGGAGCATTAAAGACCACGTGGTAAACACGGCCTGAGCCAGGGTGTACACGACGACCACTCAGACGTTTGACGATTTCTTCATCGTCCACATCAATTTCAACCACATGATCGATCGTCACACCGGCTTCCAGCATGGCTTCTGCCTGCGGAATCGTACGAGGAAACCCATCAAACAGGAAACCGTTAACACAGTCGTCCTGGACAATGCGTTCCTTGACCAGGTCGATGATAATTTCATCCGATACCAGACCACCCGTTTCCATGATTTCCTTGACCTTGAGACCAAGCTCGGAACCGGCTTTGACTGCTGCACGCAGCATGTCGCCGGTCGATATTTGTGGAATTTCAAATTTTTCACAAATGAACTGAGCCTGAGTGCCTTTGCCTGCACCAGGTGCGCCCAAAAGAATTACGCGCATGCGCTTCCCCTCGTTGTTAGATTGGTTTGGATCCATCTGGTCAAAATTATGATTATTTTTTAACCAGCCAAAAAATAGCTGTAACCTTACTCTGGCACAGGTCTGATCTCAACTTATTGTGACCAAATTCCCGCCAGAGTAACGCACGACTTTGGTATACCGCTTTGATTGTTATCATTTTAACGCGGCGTACTACGACCTGAGGCATTATCCCCAGGTCGTACAAAACCCACTAACCTGGTCAAATCAGTGCTGAGTCAAAACAAGATATTACCCGTTTCACAAAGCATCTGTGTAGTACTGGTTTGACACCGGTAATTGCTTACCCGGAAGACAACAGCGACCAACGGCAAGAGAACCCGGTTAACCGGTATTCCTCATGCCTGCTGCAATCCCGGCCATTGTGACCATCAAGGCTTGTTCAACCAGCTGGCTGACAATTTCCGGATGTTGCCGTTCACGATACAACAACTCCGCTTGCAAATAGTGCAACGGATCGGTGTACGGATCACGTACAGCCATGGAATCCCGCAAGATTGGATGACTGTCAAGCAAGGCCTGTTGGCGATTAATCGCCAGCACCAAAGTCTTAACCTTATCAAGACGTTGGCGCAACTGGCTACCCAATAACTGCAGCTCTGGTTCGACCAGACGAGCTTCATAATACTGAGCAATCGCAGCATCGGCTTTGGATACCACCATTTCCAGCATGTCGATATAAGTACGGAAAAACGGCCAGTCCTGATACATCTGCTGCAAAACCGGCAAATCGCCCTGTTGTTGGCAGTCATCCAGCGCTTCGTCCGAGCCAAGCCAGGCGGGCAACATCAGCCGCATCTGGGTCCAGGCAAAAATCCAGGGAATCGCCCTCAGAGTTTCGATACCACCACCCGCCTTGCGCCTTGCCGGTCGACTGCCCAGCGCCAGTTTGCCCAGCTCCGGTTCCGGCGTCGCGCTGCGAAAATAGCGCACGAACTCAGGAGTATCTCTGACCATGGCACGGTAGGATGCAACCCCCCGTTCCGCCAGACGAGTCATTTGCTCACGCCACTCGATGCGGGCTGGCTCAGGTGGCAGTAAATTGGCTTCCAGTACCGCAGACACATAGATTTTCAGATTACGGCGGGCCACATCTGGCTGGCCAAATTTGAAGCGGATCATTTCCCCTTGCTCTGTCACCCGCAAACCACCGGCCACGGAACCCGGCGGCTGAGCCAGAATCGCCCGATGGGCCGGGCCACCGCCACGGCCGACGGTACCGCCACGGCCATGGAACAGGGTTAGGGAAATACCGGCGTCACTGGCCGTCCGGGTCAACGCTTCCTGGGCCTGATATTGCGCCCAGACAGCGGCTAACTGGCCGGCATCCTTGGAGGAGTCAGAATAACCAATCATGACCTGCTGCCGCTGCTCGCAGTAACTCCGATACCAGTCGACAGCCCACAGCTTACTCATCCGCAATGACGCCTGTTGCAGATCGCCCAATGTTTCGAACAGTGGCACCACCGGGAAATGCTCACGCACACCGGCATCCTGCAGCAACAAGGCAACGGCGAGAATATCCGAGGGTTCGCTGGCCATGGAGATAATGTAACAAGACACCCCGTCTCCGGCTTCCGTCGCCAGTACCGCAACCGTCTCCAGAACCTCACGAACTTCCGCCGACGGCTGCCAGTGCTTGGGTACCAGAGGTCGCCGGGACGCCAACTCACGGAGCAAAAACGTCTGCTTTTCGTCTTCCGTCCAACTGAGGTAATCACCCCAACCATAGTACAAACAGATTTCCTGCATCACACCAGCATGGCGCGAGGATTCCTGGCGGACATCCAGGCGCACCAGCGATACACCAAAACAGGCCACCCGGCGAATGGTATCGAGTAACTGGCCATCGGCAATGGTCTCCATGCCTTGCTCCAGTAAACTGCGATAACACAGGGTTAACGGCTCCAGCAGCTCATCATCCCGAGTCAGAGGATTACCGCTGGTCTCTTGCTGTTTGATGCAACCATTGGCCCACTGCTTGGTATCCACCAACCGTGACCTTAACGCATGCAGGCAGGCCCGATAGGGTTCGTCCGGGTCATTAGGGTAGGCCCGCCGGAGTTCTGCTGAAGCCGCCGCCATCGACAACTGATTACCCAGCGTATCAATGTCACGCAGATACAGGTCGGCTGCCATCCAGCGAGCCAGGTAAAGCACTTCTCGCGTCACCTGCGCCGTGACATTCGGATTGCCGTCACGGTCACCGCCCATCCAGGAAGCAAACCGTACCGGTGCGGCATCCAGAGGCAATACGGAACCACCACGCGCCAGTAATTGCTGATCCAGATCCCGCATCATTTGCGGCACCGCCGCCCAAAGCGAATTTTCCACCACCGCAAACCCCCAGCGGGCTTCATCTACTGCCGTCGGCCGGGTTTTGCGAATTTCGTTGGTGTGCCAGATTTCTTCAATCAGCCGCGCCAGGCGTTGATCCAGTTCACCCAGCAGGGGGTGCTCATCATGCAGATCATCCCGTTGCTGCAACAAGCGAGTGATAGCGTCGTATTTCTGAATCAGGGTTCGGCGCGTAATTTCGGTAGGATGGGCCGTCAATACCAGTTCAATATTAAGGCTGGCGATGCGCTCACTCAAACCGTCAACCGCCACACCTGCGGTATCAAGCCGTTCCAGTAAATCCGGAAACATGGTATCCAGACCCGATTGCAGTGCTTCGGCACGGCGCCAGCTGCTGCCGTGTTGCTGATCAGCAATATTGGCCAGATTGAGAAACTGGTTAAAGCCGCGTACGACAGGCAGCAAGGTTTCTTCTGGCAGGTTTTTCAGCGTTGTCAGCAGCTGCTCCCGCTCATCCGAGTCGCCGCCGCGAGCACGTTTGGCCTGTTTGCGAATGGACTCGATTGAGTCCAGTACCTCACGGCCCTGACTGGCCTGGATGGTGTTGCCCAGCATCTTGCCCAGCATTTTCACCTTGTCGCGTAATAGTGGATCCAGCTCGCTCATCGATTCGCCCTCCTGAATGATCGGTTTACGTCAAATAGTTACGTGACAGAGCTGGCAGTTGTCTTTTTTTGCCCAGGTTGTCCCGTTGTTTCCGTAAGTTTTCTGAACCTTCACTGCAATTCATACCAAAATAAAAGGACATTGTGAAAGGAGATTAATATGAAAGCGTCTGCTCTGATGGCCCATTGGGAACAGGAATATGGCGATCCGGTTTGTGACCGCAGCTATCCGATTTCACTCAACGTCAAGGATGCGGCTCGTGTAGAGGCCTTACTGGAAATGTTCCCTGGTCTGTCGCAGGAACGACTGTTGCGCGATCTGGTGCATGCGGCGTTAAACGACCTCGCCAGTGGTTTCCCCTATGTTGCAGGGGATACGGTGATCGCGCGCGACGAAGAAGGGTTTCCGGTGTACGAGGATATAGGTCCAACCCCGGAATTTCTGGAGTTGACCCGCAAACACTTGGAACAGGTGACGGCCGACAAGCATTAACAGGCCGCCAGAGAGCGCTTAACGGTCTCACGGGCACTGTTCCTGTCCCTGGCGATCTGTGATCACCAGAGCCAGGGATCGTTCAGATCAGTCCGCTTGCTAATTTTGGCGTCCTTTGTCCTGTTGCTGCTTTTCCACTTGTTTGGCGATTTGCCAGGAAATTTCCATCTCGCTGAGGCTTACCTGCTGCCAGCCACCCGCCGCCTGGGCACGGTCTTCGACTACAGCGAAGCGCTGACTAAAACGCTGGTTGGTGCCACGTACCGCCACCTCGGGATCAATATGGTAATGACGTGCAAGGTTGGCCACTGCAAACAGCAGATCACCAATTTCAGACTCCAGCCGCTGATGGTCATTCGCATCCATCTCGACAAGCACTTCATCCAACTCTTCACGGATCTTGTCGACCACCGCGTGGGGATTATTCCAGTCAAATCCGACCGTTGAGGCTTTTTTCTGCAATTTTACGGCGCGAGTCAAACCTGGCATGGTGGCTGGAACAGAATCCAGCAACCGTGACTGATGAGGCGTCGGCTTGGCGGCATTCTCTGCTTCCTTGATGGCTTCCCAATTGGCGTTGATCTCGGCTGCTTGTGGTGTTATCGATGGATCACGTTCGCTCTCCAGCGTGCCAGCCGGAAACACATGAGGGTGACGACGAATCAGCTTGGTCACCAAACGGTCGATAATACTGGCCACCGTAAAATGCTGCTGTTCGACACCCAATTGACCATAAAAAATCACCTGGAACAGCAAGTCGCCCAGCTCCTCTTCAAGATGAGGCCAGTCTTGGCGTTCGATGGCATCAGCGACTTCGTAGGCTTCCTCCAGCGTATGGGGCACGATGCTGGCGAAATCTTGCTGCAGATCCCAGGGGCAACCCGTTTTCGGGTTGCGCAACCGGGCCATCAGCGTCAGTAAATCGTCCAGTTGATACATCAGGACTGGCCCCCGCGAATACGACGAGCCGACATGATGTTGGGCAGCTGTTCGATTTTTTTCATCAACCGGCCGAGGTTTTCCAGGCTTTCGACTTCTACCGTCAACTGCATACTGGCAGTATGGTCGCCTTGGTTCGACTGGGTATTCACGCCGATTACATTAACTCGCTCATTCGCCAGTACCGCACTGACGTCACGTAACAGGCCGGTACGGTCATACGCCAGAATCGACATTTCGACCGGGTAGGTACGGGTCGGCTTGACGCCCCAGGTGACTTGCAGAACACGACTTGGCTCAATCGTCTCCAGGTGCAGCAGATTCTCACAATCGCTGCGATGCACGGTTACACCACGACCGATGGTGACATAGCCGCGAATATCGTCGCCGGGTAACGGCTGACAACATTGCGCCATTTGCGTCAACAGATTGCCCACACCTTCAATGTAAATATCGTCCTTGCCCGGCTTGACGGTTGTCTCCGCCACCTTGCGAGCCAAGGGTAATTCTTGCTGGGGCTGTCCGACATCGGCCTGACGCAGTACGGCATGGACAATTTGGCCGACACGCATATCGCCAGCGCCGACCGCAGCAAACATGTCATCGATCGACTTCATGTTCATATTCTGGGCAATATCGTGCAGGGGTTCCTGCGCCAGGTCCAGACGATCCAATTCACGCAGTACCAGCGCGCGTCCTTCATCGATGTTCTGATCCCGCGCCTGCAACTTGAACCAGTGCGCGACTTTGGCCCTGGCCCGGCTGGTATGAATATACCCGGACTCTGGATACAACCAGTCACGACTGGGGTTGGCATTGGGATGGGTCAGAATTTCAATCTGTTCACCGGTTTTGAGAATGTAGGTCAAAGGCACAATGCGGCCATTAACCTTGGCACCACGACACTTGTTGCCCACTTCGGTATGTACCCGGTAGGCAAAATCCACCGGTGTCGCACTCGGCGGCAAGTCCACCACATGACCATCCGGGGTAAAAACGTAGATACGATCCGGATTGATATCGCTGCGTAATTCCCGTGCCAGTTCCGGCAGGTCATCCAGTTCTTCGTGCCATTCCAGCACTTGTCGCAGCCAGGCAATTTTTTGTTCGTAGCCGTGATCCTTGCCGTTGGTATCGGTACCCTTGTACAGCCAGTGAGCACAAACACCCAACTCAGCGTCTTCGTGCATGGCATGGGTACGAATCTGCACTTCAAGCACCTTGCCTTCCGGGCCGATCACGGCGGTATGCAGGGAGCGGTAACCATTTTCCTTGGGATTGGCGATGTAGTCGTCGAACTCGTTGGGAATATGGCGCCAGAGCGTGTGCACGGTTCCCAGCGCGGCGTAACAATCACGCAGCTCGGGCACCAGAATGCGGACCGCACGGATGTCGTATATCTGGGAGAAGTCGAGGTTTTTGCGACTCATTTTGCGCCAGATACTGTAAATGTGCTTGGCGCGTCCATACACATCACAACGAATCCCATAACTCAGCAGTTCTTCCCGCAATGCCTGCACCACACCATTCACATAGTCCTGGCGGGCAATCCGTTTTTCATCCAGCAAGCGCGCAATCTGTTTATAGGAGTCGGGCTGCAAATAACGAAACGCCAGATCTTCCAATTCCCATTTGAGATGACCAATCCCCAAACGGTGCGCCAACGGCGCATAGATGTTAAACACCTCTTCAGCCACTTTTTTGCGGCGATCTGGCGGAGCGTCCTTCACAGCACGAATGGCCGATGTACGTTCGGCCAGCTTGATCAGCGCCACTCGGACGTCATCAATCATAGCAACCAGCATTTTACGCAGGTTGTCGACCTGGGCTTCGCGCTGCCCCAGCACGACATCATCCGACGAGTTCTGAATCGCGCTGATGGCCGCCATGCGTAGCACACCCTCGATCAATTTGGCAACGGCACCACCAAAATCACGCTCTACCCGTGCCAGCGACAGCCGCCCTTCCCGTACGGCACGGTAAAGCACGGCGGCCACCAGCGACTCGGTATCCAGCCTCAGATCCATCAGCAGCTGTGCCATTTCAATGCCCATCTGCACACTGTCAACCGACCAGTAGGTCTGATTGGCAATGGCTTCATCGGACAGCTGTTTGGCCAGCTGTAATGCTTTTAATAAAACCTCAGGATCCCGAATCTCGTAACCCTGGGTAACACTTTCTAACCAGCGTTCAGCATCCAGTGACCCGTCGTGCCAGAGGGGGAGATCATCTCTTACCTTAACCACGGCACTTGTCCCGGTAGCTGAGCAGCACCATGGTTTCAACATGATGCGTCTGGGGAAACATATCCATAATTCCTGCCTTTTCTATCTGGTAGCCAGCCGCAGCCAGCGTACTCAAGTCCCGCGCCAGTGTCGCTGCGTCACAAGACACATAAAGCACCTGCGATACCTTACGGGCGTTCAGTTCCTGCATAAGGGCTGCCGCACCTGCTCGTGGCGGATCCAGCAACACCTTGTCGGGTGCCGGCAGGTGAGCCAGCACGCCTGAATTGGATAAATCTGCTTCAATCGCATGCAAGGACAACGCCAGAGATTCAGCCTGACGCTGCAAACTGCTGACCATGTCGGCCTGAACCTCCACCGCACTGACATGCTGGCAACGTCGGGCCAGTGGCATACTGAAATTTCCATGTCCGGCAAACAGGTCCCAGATCACGTCCTCTTTTTGCGGCTGCAACCACGCCAGTGCCTGTTGCACCATGGCGCGATTGACCGGGCCATTGACCTGGAAAAAGTCACTCAGTTGCATTTTTAATGGCTGCTCATCCACAAAATGAACCAGCTCGACCGGTTGTTGCGGGAAAATGCACACCGACGGTTCGTCACGCCCCGGATTGAGCCACAGCTGCAGTGACGCGTCAGCACTCAGAGATTCAGCCAGCGAGCACAATGATTGCTGATCCGCCAGCGAGAGCGGTTTGAGAATACGGAACACCAGCGCCAGCGCATTGTCGGCCGCGACTACTTCAATCTGGGTAATACGATCACGTCCCTGCAGGGTCGAAATACCGTCGCGCCAGCGCATCCAGTCCAGTGCCGGGAACGCAGGCAAAACTGGGCAGCGATCAATATTGGTCAGATGCTCGGAAGCGGCTTCACGAAAACCGAGAAAATTACGCTGTTTGTCTTTGCTGAAGCGCACTCCCAAACGCGCCTTACGCCGATAGCCCCAAGGTTCTGCGGTTATCGGCGGTGCCCATTCCAGCACCACCAGCCCCTGACGACTGAACTCCCGTTCGACACGCTGTTGTTTAAAGTTAACCTGGGCGGGATACGCTAAATGCTGTAAATCACAACCGCCACAACGCTGATAGTGAGGGCAATCCGGTATCACCCGGTCTGCTGCCGGCTGCTCAATCGATACCAGCCGAGTCATCCAGACTTTTTTGCGGCGGCCGTCCAGGCGGACAGTGACCTGCTCACCGGGCAAAGCGCCGGGCACAAAATAGACATCACGGCCAAGGCGAGCGACTCCCTGTCCATCCGACGTCATATTATCAATATTCAGTTGCAAGGTTTTTGCCGTGACCACCCATATCTCCTGAGCAAATGCCAGCTAGATACATCTCCGCTGGCGAGTAACGGCGCACAGTATTGGTACTCTCGGCGGGATTGCAACCCTGAAGCCCGGTCACAATCAGATTAACGGGTGAGTTCGGCGATTATTCCTGCTCCGGAGCAAAAATACCTGAGGATAAATAGCGGTCGCCACGATCACACACAATAGCCACAATCGTGGCGTTCTGCAGCTGCAACGCCAGCTGCAACGCCGCATACACCGCACCACCGGATGAAACACCACAAAAGATGCCTTCTTCACGGGCCAGCTGGCGCATGGTGCTTTCCGCTTCGTGTTGGCCGATGTCGAGTATCTGATCGACGCGCTGACGCTCAAAGATAGTGGGCAGGTATTCTTCCGGCCAACGACGAATGCCCGGAATCGATGCGCCGTCCGAGGGTTGTAATCCGACAACGCAGACCGCCGGATTCTGCTCTTTAAGATAACGGGAGATGCCCATAATCGTTCCGGTGGTTCCCATGGAACTGACGAAATGGGTAATCCGCCCAGCGGTTTGTTGCCAAATTTCCGGGCCGGTGCTGACATAATGAGCCTCTGGGTTGGCCATATTGCCGAACTGGTTCAGTACCTTGCCTTGACCTTGGGATTGCATCGACAACGCCAGATCACGGGCACCTTCCATGCCGTTGCTGACCAGAATCAACTCCGCGCCATAGGCTTGCATTGCCCAGCGTCGCTCCATCGTGCTGCTGTCCGGCATAATCAGCATCATGCGGTAGCCCATCATCGCAGCGGCCATGGCCAACGCAATCCCGGTGTTGCCGCTGGTCGCTTCAATCAGCGTATCTCCAGGCTGAATTTCACCTTGCTGCTCGGCCAGGCGGATCATTGACAGTGCCGGTCGGTCTTTCACCGATCCTGCCGGGTTATTGCCTTCCAACTTCAGTAATATCTGGTTGCCGTCCGTATTGGCACCCATACGCTGCAATCGCACCAGCGGCGTGTGGCCGACGCAGTCAGCAATGGTTGGATAATCAATGTCAGGGGTCGCCAAGGTCGTCACAATAGTCACCTTACCTATTCTTTATATAACCAAATACGACACATAGTACGTGTTAATCCGACCATTCGTTAATAACAATTACTGATTTCTATATAGCTTCATAGAGCTTTTTACCACTCCTGAAGCCGCCTTTTTTATCCCTTCCCTGACCCTGGCTGAGCCCTTGCTTGCGCCACCAGCACAGGGAAATTGCTATTCCCGAACGCTTTCCGGACACTTTCCGTGCGTCTACCGGAGAACCGGCGAGTGATTGCGTGTACTGCTATTACTCAGTACTCTTCGTTTTCTATTTTCGACCTGCAAGCAGGTTGCCTGGCGAGCACCATGAAAACCTGGAATCTTCAACATCGCGTATTGTTAATGGGGCTGCTGCCAGGTCTTATTGTATCGTTGGTACTTGGCAGTTATTTTATCAGCCAGCGTTTTCGCGACCTCAACGATCTGCTCGACCAGCGCGCCCTGGCCATGGCAAAACAGCTGGCACCGGTCTGCGAATACGGCGTTACCATTGGCAACGTGGCCATTCTGCAGAACATCGCCAACAACATGTTGGAAGAACCGGACGTTCGCTCAGTCAGTATCTACAATCAGGATATGGAACTGATGGCCCATGCCGGGCCACGCATGATCAGCAACCAACTATCCGATTCAACGTTAAGGCGCGGCCAGTTACACCTGATGCATACCAGTGAATCGGTGCGGGTGCGCACACCGGTTCTGGCGCAAAACCTGGTCATTTCTGACCAGCTATCCACCCAGTTTTTTGCGGAACAAGCCGCTGAACCCAAGTTACTGGGATGGGCCGAACTGGAATTGTCGGTCAGTAATACCCGCCTGGCTCGCTATCAGCATGCCGCTTCGTCGCTGACCATGATCTTGGTAACGCTGATCAGCTGCTTTTTCCTCGCGGTACGTATCAGCCGCCAGATCTCCCGGCCAACCATCAGTATTCTGCAAGCCATTCATGCACTGGAAGATGGCAAATACGAAGCCCGGGTTCGTGTCGAAGGCGGTGGCGAATTGAGCGAAATGGCCAGCGGAATCAACAGCCTGGCAGCCGGACTGCAACAAACCAGTGTTGAACAGCAGCGCAGCATCGAGGAAGCCACCCGCGACATGCAGGAAACCATGGATGATCTGGAAATCCGTAACCGCCAGTTGCTGCTCGACCAACGCGAAGCCCAGGAAGCCAGTCGCCTCAAATCCGAGTTCCTTGCCAACGTCAGTCACGAACTGCGGACGCCGCTAACCGGTATCAAAGGCTATGTGCAGTTAATGGAACGTACTCGCCTCAGTGAACGGCAAAGCGATTATATCGACACCATGCGCAAGTCGTCCGATGACCTGATGCGCATCATTAACGACATTCTCGATCTGTCCAAACTGGAAGCCGGCAAACTGATTATTGACCACAGTGCCGTCAACCTCCGGGACGTTGCGGAAGATGTGTTAATTGCGTTAACACCGGATGCCATTAACAAGCAACTGGCACTGTCTCTAAAAATCGATACCGACGTTCCCTGTCAGTTGCAGGGTGATGAACTGCGCCTTAAACAGGTGCTGACCAATCTGGTTGGTAACGCGATCAAATTCACTGAATCAGGCTCAGTGGCTGTTTATATCAGTCTGATCAATGTCCGTAGCAACCAGGCCAGCATCAATGTTGACGTTCGGGATACCGGGATCGGGCTGTCTCTGGAACAGCAAAAGCGGCTGTTTAATGCCTTTAGTCAGGCCGATGCCAGCACTGCCCGGCAGTTTGGTGGCACCGGCCTTGGTCTGATTATCTCACGGGCCCTGGTGCAAGCAATGCACGGTGATATTCGCGTCGAGAGCCACCCGGGTGAAGGTTCGGTGTTCAGTTTTCACTTCAGCACCGATCTGGATAACAACCCTCCGGCCGCACTGGCAAGCCTGCAACCAGGCCACATTGCGATACTCGACGGACACCCGGACAGCAAACACAATCTGTGTACACTGTTGGCAGAATGGCAACTGGTCAGCACAGATTGTGTTTCAATCAAGGAGCTGGAGCAGTTGTTGCTAAGCACGACTGACAGACCGAACGCGGTCATTATCACCGTCGAAAGTGATTACCTTGGCAGCTCCTTGTGCCAGCAAATTTCCCGACAACTGGTTCCTTACGGCGTGCCAATTATTACCTTGGTAGACAGCCTCAGTCACGACCACCTGGATCAGCTGCGTCACTACGGCGCTTTTGCCTGTATGACCCGACCATTCAGCAGCCGCAAACTGCATGCACTGTTGTCAGACCTCCTGAACGGCGAATCAGTTGATGACGAACCACCTGCCCTGCTGCGGCAATTGCATCAGACACCCGGCCTTCCACCCCATATTCTCGCTGTTGATGATAATGACGCCAATCTGCGCCTGGTCGTTACCCTGTTGCGCGACCTCGGTCTGCCGACCTATGGTGCATCATCCGGTCAGGAAGCCATTAATATGATTCAGCAACAACATATCGATCTGGTGTTTATGGATATCCAGATGCCGGGAATGAATGGACTGGAAGCCACCAAACGGATTCGCACGTTACCGAACAAACAAGGAATTCCGGTAGTCGCATTAACCGCGCATGCCATGGCGGATGAAAAACAACAGCTGCTCAAGGAAGGCATGAATGACTATCAAACCAAACCTATCTCAATGGACCAACTGGCGCAGTGTATTTACCGCTGGACCGGTTTTATGCCACCAACCGAACCCATACAGGAAACGCCAGAAGCCGACTATGGCATGGATCCAGTGAATGAACAGAAAGATCAACCCGGACTGTTTTCGCTGGAGCTGGCGCTGCGCTGCGCCAGTGGCAAACCGGCACTCGCCTGCGACATGATGGATATGTTGTTAACCTCATTACCCAAGGAGCTGAATCGTATCCGGGAGCTGTGGGAAGAAGAAAATCTGGTCGACTTGCAAGCAGCGGTACATCGTCTGCACGGTGCATCACGTTACTGTGGTATTCCAGCCCTCAGACATGATCTGGAAGTGTTGGAGACAACGTTAAAGAGCAAGCAATTTGCAGCTTTGCCGGATCGGGTACGGTGTATGGTTGCGACTGCTGAAAAATTGCAACAATGGTCCACCCACTACGACTGGCGCAGCGCCATGACCAACAGCAACCAGGACTGAAACAGGTCACCCAGTCAACTAACGCGACAGCACGGCAAAGGCCAGTACCCACTGCTGTTCATCCGAGAGGCTGACCAGTGCCTGACAGCCTCCCAATTGATGCAAACGGTCAGCGGCAGCACCAAACAGTGCAACCACCGGTGCTCCCTGGGCGCTACGCAGAACCTCCAGTTGCTGAAAACCCACGCCTTGTGCTATCCCGGTTCCCAGGGCTTTTGCCAAGGCTTCCTTGGCAGCAAACTGCTTGGCCAGAAAGTTGATCGAACAACCTCGCGCCCGCCACACGTCTTGTTCAGCTGGGGTCAGAATGCGCTGTACCAGCCGTTCCCCCTTGCGACGAAAAACCGCCTCGATACGATCCACTCGGATCATATCGGTACCGACACCCATCACTGCCGGCGATAGAGCAACGGCCAGATTTGTTGCGGTCATGACGAGGCATCAGCCAGTAAGGTGCGCATCTCGGTAACCGCACGTTCCATACCCACAAACAGCGCATGGGCAACAATTGCGTGGCCAATATTCAATTCATTGATCTCGGCAATAGCCGCAATCGGCTCAACATTGTGGTAATTCAAGCCATGCCCGGCGTTCACGATCAAACCGCACTGATGCGCATACTGTGCCGCTGCCCGAATCCGTTGCAGCTCTTCCCGAACAGCCGTCGCTGCCGTTGCATCGGCATAGCGCCCGGTATGTAATTCGATCACCGGAGCACCTGTACGAACCGCAGCGTCAATCTGGGCCAGATCCGGGTCGATAAACAATGAGACAACACTGCCAACCTGCTTCAGGCGTGTCACCGCAGCAGTAATCTGGGTTTCCTGACCCATCACATCCAGACCACCTTCGGTCGTCAATTCTTCCCGTTTTTCAGGTACCAGACAGACACATTCTGGCTCAACTTCTTCGGCCAGTTGCAGCATGGCTTCGGTGACCGCCATTTCCAGATTCATGCGGGTGGTCAGGGTTTCTTTCAGTACGTAAACGTCACGGGTCTGGATGTGACGCCGATCTTCACGGGGATGAATGGTGATGCCATCAGCACCAGCCTGTTCAGCAACAAAAGCCGCTTGTACCGGGTCGGGATAACGGGTACCACGGGCCTGACGCAGCGTCGCTATATGGTCGATATTGACACCAAGAAGAACACGGCCGTCTTTGATCACAAAAATATCCTCAATCAGTTGGGTTTGAACGCTAGCAGCGATTAAAGCGGGAGTGATGCGATACTCACAGAGGGTTAAACATCAGCTGGCAGATCAAATAACCGGCGGCTGTTTAAAGGCTGCGCCAGCCATTCTGACAACGCTTGCCGCAGTATGTGCTTGGCGACCCGTAACTCAGGCAAGCGTAATTGTCCTTGATGAATCGCCAGTAACACTTGGCCGGGAAATCCCCCACTATCCCCAGTTGGCGCAAACCCGGACTGCGGATCAAAACAATAACGCTCCGACGCCCGAATCGCATCGCCTTTTGTATCCAGATGCCAGTGAAAGCCGAACCCCAGATCCGACAACAGCTGATACTCAAACATGCGTAACCAGGGTTCTTCCGCCTGTTGCCCGGTGAGAGCAGCCAGGGTGCGGATATATCGCTGATACATACCTGGCAAGGCTTCTCCCTGAGGTAACAGGCGAATCAACAGCTCATTCAGATAAGAAGCGCAAAACAGGGCATTCTCTGTCAGCACAAAGATGTGCCCAGGTTCGGCCAACACCAGTCGGGGCCAGTCTTGTTCTGCTTGCCATGCGCCACGATAGATTTGATGCAGTTGCAATGCTTGCCGTCTTGGTGCCAACAGTAGCCGATGACCATCTCGTTCACACAAGGCGTTCACCAGCCAGCCGGACTCACCCACCGGCCGCCGATGCAAAACCACCAGCGCTTGCATCAGGAACGATCGTCGTAACCCAGGCTACGCAGGGCTCGTTCGTCATCAGACCAGTTGGTTTTGACTTTGACCCATAGGTTCAGCATCACTTTGCAGTCAAACAGGATTTCCATGTCCTTGCGAGCATCCTGTCCGATTTGCTTGATACGGGAGCCGCCATCACCGATCACAATCCGTTTTTGTGACGGTCGCTCAACCAGAATCAGGGCACTGATTTCTGCCAGCCGACCGTCGTGGGTAAATTCTTCAATTTCAACCGTCATGGCGTAAGGCAATTCATCGCCCAGTTGGCGCATGATTTTTTCTCGCACCAGCTCGGCGGCCAAAAAGCGCGAACTGCGATCGGTAATCTGGTCTTCCGGGTAAAAATACTGAGCTTCTGGCAAATAACTGTTAATCAGCGATTCCAGCCGATCAACGTTACGGCCGGTCTTGGCACTCAGCGGCACGATCTGGGCAAACGCATAACGGTCAGACAAGGATTGCAGGTACGGCAACAATTCTTCGTCCTTGTCCTTGATAAAGTCGACCTTGTTGACCACCAGCACCACCGGAGCCCGCTGCTGGCTGACAGCCTGCAATACCATGTCGTCTTCATCGGTCCAGCGTGTCCGGTCAACCACCATAATGACCAGATCAACATCCTTGACTGCCATTGTGGCCGCCTTGTTCATATAGCGGTTGATGGCCTTTTCCTGACGCAGGTGCATGCCGGGTGTATCGACATAAACCACCTGAACATCATCTTCTGTCTTGATGCCTAATATCTGATGACGGGTGGTTTGCGGCTTGCGCGAGGTAATGGACAATTTCTGCCCGAGAATACGATTAAGCAATGTTGACTTGCCAACGTTGGGGCGACCCACGATGGCAACAAACCCGGTACGTTGTGTCATTTTTCTTCCTCACTGATGCCGAGTTGGGTCAGCAGCTGCATTGCAGCAGCCTGCTCTGCAGCCCGACGACTGGCACCTTCGGCGACCTCGGGTTCGGCATCCTGAATGCGAACTTCAACCTTGAATATCTGCTCGTTGGTTGGCCCGGTCAACGCCAGCACGCTGTATTTTGGCAGCGGTAAATGTTGACCTTGCTGATGTTCCTGCAAACGGGTTTTGGGATCCTTGATCGGATCTTCCAGTGACAATTCATCCAGCCGGGTTTTGTACCAGGTAAGAATACACCCGCGAGCCGCGTCCAGCCCGGCATCCAGATAGATAGCGCCGATAAGGGCTTCAACCGTATCGGCCAGAATGGATTCCCGCCGATGACCTCCACTTTTCAGCTCACCAGAACCCAGAATCAAGAAGTCTCCGAGTCCAAATTCACGGGCCAGGTCGGCCAGCGTCTTGCCCTTGACCATACGTGCACGCAAACGGCTGAGTTTGCCTTCACGAGCCAGGCCAAACCGCTGGTAGAGGTCTTCAGCGATAACAAAATTGAGAATGGAATCACCCAGAAATTCGAGGCGTTCATTGTTCGTGCCGCCTTTGCTGCGGTGGGTAAGCGCCAGGGTCACCAGTTGTTCATCATGAAAGGTGTACCCCAAACGCTGGGAAAGTTTTAACAGAGGGTCATTCACTTATTCAAATTCTTCGTGATGAGAAAATTGGCCAACGACATACAGGTTACCCATGAAATGCTCTTTGACTTCGTAATTCCAGTCCATCGTCAATACGCCCTTGCTGCGCGTCGCAACCAGGCCATCAAGGGAAATATTCAAGCTATTGGAACGAATACGGGCGGCCAACACTCCGTGCAAATCCTTGACCGAACTGGTACCGGTGACTGTTTTCGACTTGTGCATTGTTTCCAGCACCTGTTGCAGCATACGGTTGTCCCAATACATGGGAACAATGGCAATTCCTGCCTTGGCAACCACACCGACAACCAACAGGATCACCATGACAGCGTAAAACGACATACCAGATTGTTTTTTCATTAATCATCTACCTTGAGAACAGCCAGAAACGCTGATTGTGGAATTTCAACACTACCAATTTGTTTCATCCGTTTCTTGCCGTCTTTCTGCTTTTGCAACAGTTTCTTCTTGCGGCTGACATCGCCGCCATAACATTTGGCGGTGACGTTTTTGCGTAATGCCTTGATGGTTGTCCGAGCGACCACCTGATTGCCCATCGCCGCCTGAATAGCGACATCAAACATCTGGCGCGGAATCAGTTCTTTCATTTTTTCCGTCAGTGCTGCACCACGACGACGGACATTGTCGCGATGCATAATCACCGCCAAAGCATCGACCCGTTCACCGTTGACCAGTACATCCAGACGTACCAGAGGTGCTGCTTCAAAGCGGCTGAAGTTGTAATCCAGCGATGCAAAACCCCGGCTGGCAGATTTTAGCCGATCGAAGAAGTCCATCACCACTTCGCCCATGGGCAATTCGTACTTCAGAGATACCTGACTGCCCGTGTATTGCATATCAAGCTGGACACCGCGCTTATCGATACAGAGCGAGATGACGTTGCCCAGATATTCTTGCGGCACCAGAATATTGGCTTCCGCAATCGGTTCACGCATTTCAGTGATTGAGCCAATATCCGGCAACTTCGACGGGTTATCAACCTCAATAACATCACCCTTTTGGGTAACCACCTGATAAATAACCGTTGGCGCAGTCGTGATCAGATCCATGTCGTATTCACGCTCAAGCCGTTCCTGAATAATTTCCATATGCAACATGCCCAGGAAACCACAACGGAAACCAAAACCGAGAGCATCGGAGTTTTCAGGTTCGTAAAACAGCGAGGCATCGTTCAGCGAGAGTTTTTCCAGAGCGTCACGGAAGCTTTCAAAGTCATCCGAACTGACGGGAAACAACCCGGCATACACCTGTGGTTTGACCTTTTTGAAACCAGGCAACGCCCCGGTGTCCGGAAATTTGGAACTGACAATGGTATCACCCACGGGCGCACCGTGAATGTCCTTGATACCAGCCACCATATAGCCGACTTCACCAGTGCGCAGTTCTTTCTTTTCGTGACGTTTGGGCGTAAAGATACCGACGCCATCGACCAGGTGATCTCTGCCCGTGCTTTTGAGACGTATTTTATCACCCTTGCGAATAACTCCGTTTTTCACTCGAACCAGAGACACAACGCCAAGGTAGGAGTCAAACCAGGAGTCGATAATCAGTGCTTGCAATGGGCCATCAATATTTCCTTCAGGAGGCGGAATATGGGCAACCAGATCTTCCAGAACATCTTCTACATTAAGACCGCTCTTGGCACTGCAACGCACCGCTTCGGTGGCGTCCAGCCCAATAATATCTTCAATTTCCTGGGCGACTTTATCCGGATCTGCCTGAGGCAAATCCATTTTGTTTAATACCGGGCGAACTTCCAGACCTTGCTCAATTGCGGTGTAACAGTTGGCAACGGACTGAGCTTCCACCCCTTGCGCCGCGTCGACCACCAGCAATGCGCCTTCGCAAGCAGACAGGGAGCGTGACACCTCGTAGCTGAAATCAACGTGCCCGGGGGTATCAATAAAGTTCAGCTGATAGGTTTCGCCATTTCTTGCGACATAATCCAGCGTCACGCTTTGGGCCTTGATGGTGATACCGCGCTCGCGCTCAATATCCATCGAGTCGAGCACTTGCTGCTGCATTTCGCGATTGGTCAAGCCGCCGCAAATCTGAATAATCCGATCTGACAGCGTGGATTTGCCATGATCGATATGGGCAATAATGGAAAAGTTACGAATGTGGTCCAGGTGGCTCACAGAATGACATCCAGGCAGCAAAAGAAATGGGGCGGGATTTTACTTGAAAGTGGCATATATGGCTAATGAAGACTCAAACAGACCGCGCCGACAATGAATCAGACACAACAAAGGCAACCCTGAGGTTGCCCTTGTTGTGTCACAGTGAGCCTGCTATTTCGGCACGTGTAACGGGATAAAGAGCGCTGCACCACGACGAATGATGCGCATCGGCACATTACGATCATCTGGCAGCCCGGCAATGACCTGTTTAAAATCATCCAGATCGTTGATGTTTTCTCCGTGAATCATGGTGATTACATCTCCCGGCATCAAACCGGATACTGCCGCAGGGCCATCACTGACCGATTTGACCAGAACCCCGCCAGAACCCAGTTTGCGCCGCTGACTGTCGTCCAGTTCAGCCACCAGAACGCCCATTGAGTCACTGTCGAATTCACCGGGAGGGGTATTGGATGCCAGCGTTTGCGTATTCGATAACACTCCAATTTCAACATCAATGCGTTTGCGCTTGCCGTTTCTGACCAGGTCGATACGGGCACTGGTGCCGGGTTTTACCCGGCCAACCTGATGGGGTAAATCAGACGACAGATAAATGGCCTCGCCGTTAAAACGGGTAATAATATCGCCGCTTTTCAAACCCGCTTTCTCCGCCGGACTATCAGGAACCACCTGGGCTACCAGTGCGCCCGCTGCTTTATCCAGTCCAAACGACTCGGCCAGATCCTTGCTGACTTCCTGAATCACCACCCCCAGCCAGCCACGACTTACCTTGCCTTTTTCCTTCAGCTGATCAGCAACGTCCATGGCCACGTTAATCGGAATCGCAAATGAAACCCCCATAAAACCACCAGAGCGGGTATAAATTTGCGAGTTGATCCCGACCACTTTGCCATTCAGATTAAACAGCGGGCCACCTGAGTTGCCCGGATTGATCGCCACATCTGTTTGGATAAAAGGGACATAATTTTCGTTCGGCAAGCTGCGTCCTTTGGCACTGACAATCCCTGCCGTCACGGAATAGTCAAAACCGAACGGCGAGCCGATGGCAACGACCCATTCGCCAACCTCCAGCACATCGGAATCACCCAGTGCAACAATCGGCAAATCATCAGCTTCGACCTTGAGTAACGCCAGATCGGAACTCTCATCGGCACCGATCAACTTGGCTTCCAGCTCGCGCCGATCATTCAGGCGCACAACAATTTCATCGGCATCCTTGATCACGTGATTATTCGTGAGGATGTAACCGTCGTGGGAGACGATAAAACCGGAACCCAGCGATGTTTTTTCCTGCTCACCACGCGGCGAAGGCATTCGCTCGCCAAAAAAGTGCCGGAATATTTCAGGTACATCCTCAGGCAAGCCATAACGCTGTTGGTAGGAACCGGACAATCCGGCACTGACATGCTGTACCGTGCTGATATTAACAACCGCCGGAGACGCTTCTTTTACCAGATCTCGAAAATCCGGCAAGCTGGCATGCACTGCAGAAGCCAGTAGTAAGACAACGGGAAACAGTAATTTTAATATTCTGGTCATAGAGAGCCCTTAACAGCAATACCGAGATGATGATTAACACCAAGATAATGATGAACCAACGTAGCAAGTAAGTACTATAGATTCGATTTTGTGATCAGAATTCCGAACACACAGAAACAATTGCAGGAAGCCACTGGTGGCGTTTCAGATTGGCAATGTAACGAGCCAGCAGGAGTCCTCCTGCCAGACCCAGCACACCGACCAGCAAGGCAGCCACATCGCCACCGGATGCCTGTCCGGCCGCTGCGCCAAGAATCAGGCCGATCAGCGGAGTACCATAGAGTGTGGCCGCACTGGCTGCAAGACTGCCGGAGGGCAAATCCAGCACTACTTGCTGGCCGGGCTGAAGAACATACTCCGTTGCAACCCACAACCGTACCGGCTTGCCCAGACTGCTGAGCGTCGCCTGACCACATCCGGCACGGGCATTACAACTGCCGCAGGCACTTTGCTGCAGTCCTTCAACCCAAACACCACCGGCGGCGATTTCTTTCACTTCAACAACTTCATGTGGCATGGACTTATCTCCCCGACACCGGACTGTCACCAGCATGGCGAACAGACAGAGCTATCCGCTTGGCCGTCGCCATTGGCAATTCACCAACAACGGTAATGCGCATATTACGCTCACCATCACGCTGGTGGCGAACAACCGCAGCGGTCGCCCCCCAACGCCGACTCATATCAGGCATGGAATCCTGTTCTACCTGATCCACAAACAAAGTGAAGGCTGACAAGCCGTCACTGTACATCAACGCATCACGGCTCTCGATATCCCGCTCCACCGACTGGGTAAAACCGGGGGGCACCCATTGTGGATACCAGCCTTGCTGATGTTCAACAATCGTCACGGTTCCAGGGGTAGCAAGATGGGATACGTACGGATGACTGCCTGGCGGCACGTCAAATTCTGATGCTGGAATAGTCTGACCGATGGTAATTTGGGCAAACTGATAACGTTCGATCACCTTGCGCGACCGGTCAACCAGATCGGAACGTAATAACAGACCGGTTTTTTCATCCAGCCACAGGTTCTGACCAAAGCGGAAGGTATCGTTTGGAATAACCTGAATTTGCAAGGCATTACGCCCGGCGATTCTCTCTGGACGAGCTTGCCGAAGCTGGTAGTAGGAATCCAGTGCCGGCAGATGAGGATCAATCCCCGACAGCAGGTTGGCAGACTGATCATAAAGACGCAGTGCCTGATCATCAGGATGAGTGCAGCTGACGTCTTGCCCAGCCCGAATAATTTCTCTGGGGTTGCCCGTCAGATGGGAGATTTTCTCATATTCGACCCCATCCTCCATGGCGTGACTGATAGCCATGGTGTGCCAGAGCTGGTCATTGCCAAACACCAGAACGCCCTGGTAATTGGTTTCCTTGATGGCGTGAGACATACGTTCAAGCCACTGCCTGGGGTCAGTGAAACCTGCAACCCCGGCAGCCGAACCAGCGCCAGATGCCTGATCACCCGAACCTGCTGAACCGGCACTCGCAGGAGTTGCCAACACCAGTCCCAAGGTCAGAAGAAACCAGACAGACTTCACTGCTGGGCGTCTCCGCCTTGCTCAAAGCTGGTTACCCGGGCAAATGGCATTAACCCCCGACCGGTATTCAGTGCCGCATGCTCACTGTGTTGCATAACATAGTCATGCAGACGATTCTGGGCATCGCGTAACTGCTCTTCCGTCAATGTCGACTCAGCAGCACTGGTATCCGTTGATGCCAGGCCAACATTACCGCTATTAAAATTTAAGCCGGTTTCAAACGCAGCGGTCGCGGGGGCCGATACGGCAATATCCGAGCCAGCAACACGTTTGCTCTCTGCAGCTTGCACATCAGCCGATGCCACCGCATCCGCTTTCACCAAACCGACCTCATCGATTACCCGCACTCCCAGCAGCACTGCCAAAGTAACGGAAGCAGCAACAGCGCCAGACGCAATCCAGCCACTGCGCTTGCGCAGCGAGTGACCCGGCTCTGCGATAACTGAGGACTGGGCGTCATCATTATCGCTGGTTTGTCTTGCCGGTACTTCATCCATAGGTTCACCCGCGATGGCCTGCATAATCCCTTTGGACAAATCCATTGTGGTGACGGGTTCTTCACGCATCAGCGCACCCATCAACTGATAACGGCTCCAGCGCTCACGCAGCTCCTCATCTTGCTCAAACTGATTCAGAGCCCGGCGTACTTCGAGTTCATCGGCTTCACCATCGACCAGAGCCGAAAGAGATTCATTCATGCGATCATTCATTATTGTTACCTTCCAGACCGTCAAGCAGTGGCCATCAGCAATGGCTGCATTTTCTTGTCTATCGCTTCACGAGCCCGGAAAATCCGGGAGCGAACCGTACCAATTGGACAATCCATTGCTTCAGCAATTTCTTCATAGCTGAGCCCATCCATTTCCCTCAATGTAATTGCCATCCGCAAATCGTCTGGCAATGCTTCGATTGCACCGAAGACAACGTCGCGCAACTGATCTCGTTGCAGCAGCCCATCCGGCGTTTCAATATCCCGCATGGGACTATAATCACCAAAAAACTCGGCATCATCTGGATCGATGTCATGGGTCGGTGTTTTACGACCACGACTGACTAGGTGATTCTTTGCTGTATTCACAGCAATCCGGTACATCCAGGTGTAAAACGCACTGTCGCCACGAAAATTGGGTAACGCCTTATAGGCTTTTACAAACGCTTCCTGGGTCACATCCTGCGCTTCGGCAAAGTCAGAAATAAAACGCCCGACCAGTGACAGGATGCGATGTTGATATTTAAGCACCAGTAAATCGAAGGCGCGACGATCCCCTTTCTGAACCCTTGCGACCAGTTGCCGGTCCGTATTTTGATGATCTGTCATGCCTTGTTCCGACGCCTTATTGGGCTGTTTTGTCAAAATTGCTGTGCTGGTCACTGTACGGGCCTCCATTGTGGCTGTAAATGAAAGACCGACCCTCTATGGGAAAGTTCAGGAATATTTCTGCAACAAGTGTTCTGTCAGCGCTTTGACTGGCATTATAAAGCCATTCCGTTAACTGAAAGCTGGTGAAAATGAGCGAACAACTGACCTTCGATGTCCTCATCATCGGCAGCGGAGCTGCCGGTCTGACACTGGCGTTATCGCTGCCTTCACATTTGCAGGTCGCCGTTATCAGCAAGGATCAGCTTGATAGCGGATCGACACGCTGGGCACAAGGTGGTGTCGCTGGTGTACTGGATGCAACAGACAGTGTCGATGCCCATGTATCAGACACTCTGATTGCCGGTGCCGGGCTGTGTAACGAATCCGCAGTGCGCTTCACGGTAGAAAATTCCGCTTCCGCCATTCAATGGTTGATTGATACCGGCGTGCCCTTCACTCTTGACGGCATTGCCGAACAAGGTGGCGACCAACGTTTCCATTTAACTCGCGAAGGTGGCCACAGCGCCAGGCGTATCATTCATGCGGCCGATGCAACCGGACTGGCCATTTCAGACACTCTGATCGACCGCGCCAAGGAACAGCCCAATCTTCACTTGTTACACCAATACATCGCTGTCGATCTGATCACTCGAGACAAACTCGGTCTCGATGGGCAAGCCTGTATTGGCGCCTACTTCCTTGATAAGGATAACCGCAAGGTCGCTGCGATTACTGCCCGAGCAACCGTCCTGGCCACCGGCGGTGCCAGCAAGGTGTATTTATACACCACCAACCCGGATACAGCATCAGGCGATGGCATCGCCATGGCATGGCGCGCTGGCTGTCGCATTGCCAATATGGAATTTAACCAGTTTCACCCCACGTGTTTACATCATCCGCTCGCTACATCATTTTTAATCAGCGAAGCCGTGCGAGGTGAAGGTGGCAAGTTATTGCTGCCCGATGGCAGTCGTTTTATGGATCGTTTTGATGCCCGTGGCGAACTCGCCCCCAGGGACATCGTCGCCAGAGCCATTGACCACGAAATGAAACGCCTCGGGGCCAATTGCCTGTATCTGGATATCAGCCACAAACCGGCTGATTTTATTCGTCAGCATTTCCCGACCATCCTTGAGCGTTGCCTGGAACTGGGTATCGATATTCAGCGTGAGCCGATTCCCATTGTGCCCGCCTCGCACTACACCTGTGGTGGTGTTGTGACCGACCATTTTGGTCGCACGGATATCGATGGACTCTACGCGATTGGTGAAACGGCCTGCACCGGATTACACGGAGCCAACCGTCTGGCCAGCAACTCCTTGCTCGAATGCCTGGTCTACGCCCGGTCAGCAGCCACGCATATTATTGAAAGCCTGAACTCGGTACCCAACATTCCTGACGTGCCTGCCTGGGATGCCAGTCTGGTGACGGATTCTGATGAAGATGTGGTAATTGCCCACAACTGGGATGAATTGCGCCGCTTTATGTGGGACTACGTGGGGATTGTCCGAACCACCAAGCGGCTGCTGCGCGCCAAGCATCGGGTACAATTATTACGGCAGGAAATTCAGGAGTTCTACAGCCATCATCGGGTTACAGCCGATTTATTGGAACTGCGCAACTTGGTCGACGTCGCCGAAATTATCATTCGCTCCGCCCTGCTGCGACGCGAAAGCCGGGGCTTGCACTACAGCCGGGACTACCCCAATCCGTTACCAAGAGCATTTGACACTGTAACAACAGCCAAACATTTGCGTGAACTGGGAGAACTTTAACGTCAACGATTCACCCAATAACAGCACGACCGACAGTTACAACTCACTGTAAAGCACACGTTGCAGCGCCTTGAAATGCTGCACAGACTCAAAGTCACGGCAGCGTAACACCAGGCCCTGCCAGGGCCAGATCGAATACCGTAAAACCAGCAAACGACTACGCCGGACACTGCCCGGCCGCCAGCGTACCTGACGGATATTGCCACTGCGGTATATCAACCGCCACGGCGGGGAAGCGGCTGTCATGTCGCTTTCCGGTAACTTCTGCAAACAGATAACAGGGTCTTGTTTCCAGTACCAGAGCCAGTAAACCGCAACAGTCAGCAGGCTGGCAAACAATGTCAGCCACAGACCGTAACGGAACACAGACAGCATCAGGCAAAACGCCAGCAGTGCCAGCACATCCAGTACGATCTGCCAGCGCCCGGTTCGAAGCTGCCATGCCAGCTCAGGGGGTTCGTGCATGCTCCAGCACCCGCAAAACAATTTTATGGATCTCTGGATCTTCCGGAACAACCCGCTCCAGAAACCAGGCAAACAAATCGGTATCTTCATGCTCAATCAGCGCCTGATAACGTAATTGATCTTCATGCTCCAGCGTGCGGTAGACTTTTTCAACAAAAGGTATCAGCAGCACATCCAGTTCCAGCATACCGCGACGGCTGTGCCACCACAGACGTTTAACTTCAGTTTCGTCGATCACATTACTCTCCTGTTCAATGGCCTCAGTATATCAGCGCGACAACCTCCTTGAACCTGCAACATCGACTGTATTAACCCCATGTGGGTCATGCCCCAGCAGCGCAAACCGGGGTACACTGGCTTGAAGGAGGAGTCTATGAACAATATCCATACTGCACCAACCCCGTTAGATAACCAGCTGCCCTGCTTCTCACTGTTAGAAGTGACAGGCCCTGATGCTGCCCGACTGCTGCAAGGCCAACTGACCTGTGATGTTACCGGGCTGGCCGATGGCCAGTGGACATTAGGGGCTTGTTGTAATGCCAAAGGGCGAATGGTTGCCAACTTTCTGTTAGCTCGAACAGACGATCGTTTCGTCTTTCGACTGGCGGCAGATCTGGTCGAATCATTTCAGCGTCACCTCGGTAAATATGCAGTGTTTTACAAGGTAACACTAACACCACTGCAGGCCGCCATCTTCGGTTACCAGATGCCAAACCCAAAAGCGGAACACTCCGTGCTCAACATCGACGGTCAGCTGTTACTGAACTGGCCAGACGGCAGGGTTGAACAATGGGCTGATACAGCGCCAGACTCTCTGGCGGATACCGTGCCACTGAGTAGCGCAGCCTGGCAACAGCTCGATATTCAATCAGGACTGGTATGGGTCACCCAGGCGAGCGTCGAACACTGGATACCACAGCATATCGCCTGGGATAAACTGGGCGGCGTCAACTTCAAGAAAGGCTGCTACACCGGACAGGAAGTTGTCGCCCGCGTGCAATATCTTGGCAAAGCCAAGAAACAGCTGGTGGGTGCTGCCAGCACGCCCCGCTCTTCGGCTGCTTTTCAGCCTCCAAGCCTGCTAAGCAATATCGAGGCTGCAGGCAAAACCGTCGGTGAAGTAGCCAGTTGGAATGGAGACTGCGGTTTACTGGTTTTGAATGGTGAGCCACAAGGAGCACTGACGCTCGAAAACGATACCCCCATTACCATAACCCCACTGCCCTTTGCCACCAGCAGCTCGCCAGAATCGGCGTAGATTATAGATCCGCAAAAGGATGGTGTTGCCGTTCCCACGGTGATGCCATCAGCGCTTTTATCCAGTCATCAGGGACGCTGGCTGGCGTTGCATGCTGCCATCTGGGGGTCGACCCTCGCTCAATCAGCAACGCCCGGATACCTTCGACCAGATCTGGATGCCGACAGGCTTGCCAAGCCATTGCCAATTCCAGTCGTGCGGCTTCGACCAAGCTCATACGCCAGCCAGCAGCAAGCTGTTCAACCACCAGTCTGGCCGATGCCGGACAACCAGCATGATGCTGCGTTAACCCGCGCTGGATCCAGTCATCCTGATACGGGTTCGCAGCCGGTAGTGCTACCTTTCCCTGCCTGATCACAGGCTCCATCATTGTTGTGATAACGGACTGTGTACGCTGCCAGTCACTGGCTGGTGCGGTAACAGCCGATTGGGACTGCAAGCGGCTTAACAAGGTACGCACCAGCAACTGATTGTCGGGCGTGCGGCTACTCCAGCTGAGCTGGCGTAATTGCCCAATCATTGCTTCAAGATCGCCATCCGCCAGCTGATAGTCGATCAAATGCTGAGATAAGGCATCTGTCGAAGTGACAGGTACGCCGGTTAATCCCATCCAGTGACCCAGAGCCGAATCTATACGCGACAAATACCAGGTACCCAGTACATCCGGAAAAAGTCCGATACGCACCTCGGGCCAAGCCAGCTGCATCGACTCGGTACCAATACGGTGATTGGCGGTCAGAAACAACCCGAGTCCCCCACCCATTACATAACCGTGCCCCCAGGCAATAAGTGGTTTGGTAAACCGGTGCAGCTGTATATTGGTTTTGTATTCCAGCTCAAAAAACTGATCCGCTCGCTTGAGTCCGTTGGCATCAGCGCAGGCAATGCCATCGTAAAGCTGGCGAATATCACCACCACTACTGAAACAGCGCCCCTCGCCACGAATAACGACAGCAACAATACGCTTGCTCTGCTGCCAGCGTGCCAACCGGCGTCCTATCGCCTGGATCATCTCCTGGGTTAATGCATTCATCGCCCGGTCGCGGTTCAGGCTCACCAGACCAATCTTGAAGCCGCCCCTGGCGGACAGTGTCTGAAATGTAACGTCGGAAGGTGTACTCACACTTTTATTCCTTTGGGCTGGATGCTGGCCGGATCTTTCCAGCTCGGAGAAAACCTCTGAGATGGTACACTCCACTCAAATCCGAGCCAAAACGAATCTGTTATGACCATTGTCTTATCCGTGCTGATCGTGTTTTTACTGGCTGGCACCATTGGCACCCTGTTGTATCTGACCCAGGATGAAGCAGGCAAATCCCGCCGCCAACTGGCACAACAAATTGACGCGGAATATCAAGGTTACGCAGCCCTGGATCACGAACTCAGAGCCGCCGGATTTGACTTATTTCACCACAGCCAGATTCGCCACGGGCGGCACCAACTCCGTGGTCACTGGCACGGGCGAGCGTACAAGATCATGGACTACCCGGTGATTGCCGCCAGCGGCATCTCCCAACAAACGCTGATTCTGATCGAGTGCGATAGTAAACACGTTGGTAAACTGAAGGCCACACCTGCAAAAAATCATCAATCACGTCAGCTCGACCAGTTTGTAGATCCACAGCCTGATGCATTCATCCGTTTGCAGGCCTCTGAGCTGCCACCATCCCTGCGCCAATGGAAGATCGCTGCCATCAAACCCCATGCGGTACGGATAAAACTGAACGGCAATTTCAGTCATTGGCTTGAACAACATGACACCGTCAGCATCGAATTGAGCGATACTTTTTTACTGATTTACCGGCCAGACAGCCTCTTGTTGGCAGACAATATCAGCTCCGCTCTTGCCCTGGCCAAGGATCTTGCCGACATATTAGAGACATAAAAAAACCGCTACATGAGCGGTTTTTTTATGTCTGGGAGCCAGAGCCTGTCTGGCTTAGCAGGCTGTTCGACCGGCTTCTGCCTGATCAGGACGACGCAGCCATATATTCCCGGCGTTGTTCTTCGCCTTCAATATACTTGATCCACTGATCCGCCGTTTTAACAGCGGCATCATAGCTGCGGGCCTTGGCAAACGCTCCTTTGGCATCGGTCAATTGACCGAGGTTAAACAGCACCAAACCTTGCAGGATCAAGGCCGAATGTGGCTGTTGCAACCCACCTTGCTGGATTGCCAGGTTAACGTTTTTCAGTGCCAGATCCCATTCCTGACGTTCAGTATGGATCTGTGCCAGTTTGAAGTAGTCACTGCCCTCATGCGACAGGTCAGCCGCCTTGGTCATCACGCCAATCGCACGATCGTATTCCTTCGCCAGCATCCAGGCATCACCCAGCAAAGACATATTACGAGCCGTTTCCTTGATGACTCCCTTCTCCATACCCGCGACCAGAATATTGGCTGCCTTGTAGGGAATATCCTGACCCAGCAAGGCTTGTGAATAATTCACCAGTTCGCTTTCCTTGGTCAGCATGCCTTGCTCAAACGCGGTTTCCAGGGTTGCCAGTTCTTTTTTGGGCTGATTCAACTCACTGTAGACGGCCGCCAACTGCACCCAATATTGTGGCTTCGGATACAGGGTTGCCAGATCTTGCAGGCAACGAGCCAGATTATTGAAATCCTTGTTCTGATAATAGACTGCCCGTTCCAGCATCAACCAGTTTTCACGAGGAACCTTACCCGTTTCCTTGGTCATGGCAATTGCCTTCTTCACATCCGGCAATGCCTTGCTGTATTGCTCGATCTGGAAATAAATTTGGGCACGCAGCACGTAGGATTCGGCATTGGCAGACTCAACAATAGTGAACCACTTGTTCAAGGGAACCAGTGCTTTCTTGTAATTTTCCTGAATCAGATACAACTTGGCCAGGCTGTACAGCGTTGTCTGCTCCAGGCTTTCAGGGATATTGTCGACCGACAATACCTGCTCGTAAGCAGCAGACGCATCCTTGTATTTTTCCTGGTTAAAATAAACGTACGCATACATGTTGTACGTCATGGCGGTCTCATAGGAGTTACGTTTGCGCTTCTCCAGAGACTGCAGTTCTTCCAGTGCTTCCTTGTATTTTTTGGCATCGGCCAGTTCACGAGCACCATCCAGTTTTTTGTAAATAACCGGACGCATGGTCGCAGAGCGACGGACACGCTTTTTACTGGACTCAGCACTTGACTGCTCTTCAGCCTGGACGCTGGAAGCGCCCACACTCACAAAAGACAGAGTGAATACCATCAAACCAGCATTCAACAAGGCAATTGACTTTTTCATGCTACCTCCGGTTATCTGCCGTTTTTCTCAAGTTCAAAGCGAATAATATTGCGGACACCTTTTACCTCTACCGGTTTCCCATTTTCCACTTTTGGCTTGTACTTGAATTTCTTCACAGCAGACAGCGCTTCACGGTCGAAAATGTTTGGCGGAGCCGCTTCAATGACGACAGGGTCAACCACGGTTCCCAGACTCGTCACCGTAAATTCCACGACGACGTATCCTTCGATGCCTTTCTGGGCGGCGCGACGCGGATAGTTAGGAGCGACTTTAACGATTGGCAAAAAATCACCATCGCCAGAACCACCAGACAAACCGGCATCGACATTCAGTTCAGCCCCCATATCAAACCCGCCCACATCAAATCCTTCAGCGGATGCCTTGGCAACCTGGGGTTTTGGCATATCAGGCTTGGGTGGCTCTTTTGCAGCCACCGGCGGCTTTTGCGGTTTGCGTTCCTTGGTTCGAACCTCATCGTCCGGCTTGCTCATGACGAAGCTTTCGATGCGGCCAAAATCATTCTCGTTGAGTACAGAGCCACCAGTACTGATCAGGCTCTGCATCATCCAGAAAACGGCAAAGGTCGCAACCGCTGCAACGGCCAGGGCTGCACCAAAGCGTAGCAGGGTTGGGAACATAGCTAGCGCTCCTCTGTTGCCAGAGATACGTCATATACCCCAGCGGCCCGTGCAGCATCCATAACGGCGACCAACTGCTTGGTTTTAGCTTCCTCGTCTGCCTGAATCACCACCGTTCCCTGCGGGTTTTCGGCGTGCATACGTTCGATGTTGGCCCGTACCTGACTTTCATCGACATGGCGTTTGTTAATCCAGATCTCTCCAAGATCATTGATGGCAATCAGGATATTCGCACGTGGCTTGGCGGTCGAAGTACTGGCATCTGGACGATTCACTTCGATACCGGATTCCTTGACAAAGGAAGCCGTCACGATGAAAAAGATCAGCATGATAAACACTACGTCCAGCATCGGCGTAATGTCGATTTCGCCTTCTTCAGCCTGTGGGGTCAAATTTGAAAAACCGCGTCTCATAGCAATCTTCTCTTGAATTAGTGATCGAAGGTCAGCTTGTCTTCTATGCGGATCTTTTCACGCTTGATATAGCGATCCAGCAAGGACTGGGCAAACACACCGGTAATAGCACCCACCATACCAGCCATGGTCGGAATCGTAGCCTTGGAGATACCGGATGCCATGGCCTTGGGACTACCATTACCCAGGAACGCCATAACATCGAATACCTCAATCATGCCACTGACAGTACCCAGCAAGCCGAACAGCGGTGCCAGGCCGATCAACATCTTGATGGTGCTCATATTGGCAGAGAGTTCAAAAGACAGCTGACCAATCAGATCCTGACGAATCTGATGCGCTGTCCAGGAGCGACGTTCGTTACGCGCCTCCCATTCGGTCAATGCCGTCTTTACAGACGTGCGGTAAACGAACAGAAAGTAACCAACACGCTCAAGAACCAGCAACCATAGAATAAAAACCAGCCCACAGATGGCGTAGAGGACATCGCCTCCACGCTCCATGAACAGATAAACGGGTTCGTACAGTTCACCAAACATGATGATTACGCCGCTTTAGCGTGTTGTTGTTCAGACTGGCGAGCCAGAATACCCGTCGCTCGCTCTTCCAGAATCATCATCAACTCGCGACTGCGGTTGTTGGTGAGGGTGTGCAAAAACACACAAGGAATCGCAGCAACAAGACCCAGAACCGTCGTTACCAATGCCTGGGAAATACCACCAGCCATCAATTTTGGATCACCGGTACCAAACAGGGACATGGTTTCAAACACATCGATCATACCGGTTACCGTACCCAGCAAGCCCAGCAGCGGTGCAACCACCGAGATAATCTTGATCCAGCCAATGGCCCGCGTCAGCTTCGGCACTTCAGCAGAAATGGCTTCGCCCAGATGCAGTTCCAGCGTTTCAATGTCAGCGTCCTTGTTGGCCTGGAATACTGCCATCACGCGGCCCAGAGCGTTGTCTTCACGCGGCGTATCAGACGCCATCTGCTTGCGAATACGGCTACCTTCAGCGATCAGCACCAGCATGCGCCACACCGCCAGCAAGATACCAATGCTACCCAAAACAATAATGATGTAACCAACCACACCACCCTGGTCAACACGGTCACCCAGCTCAGGTGACTGACCCAGAATTTTCAGCAACTGACCACGGGAAGGGTCAATCCAGAAACTGGTCAGCGTCGTACCGGAAGCACTTTCCAGCTCTGCAGCCGGGCCGGTGTAACGCCCACCCGGTTGCTTGTCCAGCTCAACCAGACGACCTGAATCCAGATCCCAGTTCAGGTACTTGCCATCAGATACCACGTTAAAACCACCAACACGGATCACTTCTTTTTGGGTGGTTTCACCCGTCGGTACAACCACATCGGCAGTGTATTGGGAAATACGACCGCTATAAGTCATTTCACGCTGCATCTCGAACCACAACTGTTCAAGTTGTTCGATGGATGGCAACTTGGAAGAAGAACCAGCAGTGATGATCAGATCACGCAAAAACACATCACGCCCTGGCAGTTCAGAGCTGACAACAGAGCCTTCAAACACAGATTTGGTATCGCCCGCCACCTGCTGCAAGACACCAAACAGTTCTTTCAACGAACCCATACGATTAGTCAGGCGTTCTTGCGCTTCTGCCACGGTCGTTTCGTTAGTCTGGAACTTACTTTCCTTGCTTTCACTTTCCTTCAGCAGATTGTCACGCTCACGTCGAGCCTCTGCCAGCATCTTTTCCTGGGTAACCTTGTCGGAATTGAAACGCTTGAGACGTTCCTGAAATTCCTTGTTATCACGTGCCTGACCTTGCTTTACCAAGTTCAGCAGGGAATCAACAGAGACCGCCTCGGCAGCAACAGCAGTGTTAACACCCAGAGCCATAACGGCAGAGAGTACGATTGCCTTGAAATTCATTATTTGGCCTCCTGAGGTGCAGCAACAGGTACTTTGATCAGATCTGGCGCAGCTTGCTCACGCGCAATACGGATACCCGCCATCAGTTTGCTTTTCATGGCTGGCTCAAGCATTTCCCACTGTTTTGCAGCGCTGTTCCAGACACCCAGAACATTGCCATCAAGGGATTGATACATCAGCGAAATACGACCAACGCGCAAGAAATCCACTTCGCGACCATCCAGCGTGCCACGATAGGACTCGATGGTACGGCCATAGTCAATTTCAGCCTGATAGGCTTCCATGACCTTGCGGTATTTTTCCGCAACCGTTACATCAGAACGACCCATCAGCGCCTTGAGACCTTCTACGCGCTTGGAACGTTCGTCGACCAGAAAAGGCACATCAACTTTGACAAACTGATCAATGGAATCGATCATGCGCAGCATCAATGGTGTAATCTGCCGCTCGACCAGGGTTACTTTTTCAATACTGTCTTCGATACCAGCCAGCTCGTTGTCCTGAGCCGCAAGCTGCTTGTCGAGCTGTTCGACGTAGACCTTCAAACCGTCTACTTCCTTGACAACACCGCGATACTCGCGCTCCGCAGCACGAATGCTGTTATCGATAGAATCGATTTTTTGCTGAGACGCCTGTGCGCTATTAACGCGGCTGACACCCTTATCGATCGCCGTGTTCACATCGGCGGCAGTTGCGCCAAGCACAACACCGGCGCTGAGAATGGCTGCGGCCAGAATATTTCGAGTTCGCAGTTGCATTGGCATATGTATTACCCGTATAGACTCCGTGATGCCTGTTACAGAAACAGACTCCCCAATTTGAATGCGCACACTACTCAAGCAATATGACATTTCTGTTACATCGCTCACACTCTGCGGCACAACTTGCTATAGATAGTCATGATGACATCCATAAATGACAATCGCGTTAGCAATAGCAACAAAAACGGCGCCCGAAGGCGCCGTTTTTGTTTGAAAACTCACCCCTTCTTATTCAAAGGGGCTGTTCCATTTAATTACTCAGCAAAAGTCGTTTCTGGAGCATCCTGATCAGCAATGCCATCCAAAGAACCATCGATTACCCAGCCAGCCCACCATGCATCAGCAGCAGCAGTGCCAGGGGCAACCGCGCCAACATAGTTGGTGTTTTCAAAAGCGAAGCCCGAACCGTTATCAACAGGCTCCCAAGAGCTGACAGTATACTCAGTCGTATCCGTCAGAGCCGCCGCATCCGTCAGGTCAATGGCAACAGCACCAACAACCCCAACTTCAGAATCAGCAGCGCGCTTGGTGTAGAAGCCATCTGGAGCACAATCGCCGATAACGTTAACCAGAGTGACGTTGCTGTCAATAGTACCAGCATCAGTACCCGTCGCTGCGTCATCTACGCGTACACAAGATTCCCAGTTCACAACTGCAGTGTTGTAGATACGAGTCGTCAGAGCACCACGCAAACGCATACCGTATTGTCCAGCAGTCACTTTGGCACCTACCAGAGTGACGTTGGCCAGAGCGCCTTCAGTCTCAGGAACGTACTCTTCATCGGAGGAGTTGGCTTCGATACCACGTGGATCGTTAGAACCGCTAGGAGTAGTCAGATCAGGGTTTTTGCGCACGATAGCGAACTGAATGTTGCCTTTGTAGCCAGTATCAAAATCGATATCGTCGTCGTCGTTACCCGTCAATACTACGTGAGTCACGTTGACAGTACCACCGAACCACTCGATACCGTCATCCAGGTTGTTGTGAACCTGTACGTAATCGATAGTAGTACCGTGGCCAACACCCATCAGGGTCAGACCGTTCACTTCATTGTTTGGACCAGCAACTTTACCGGCTTCAGCAATACGAACGTATTTCAGCACACCGCTGTTGTCAGCTGGAATATTACCACCGTAGTAACCAACACCGTCGCCGCCTTCACCCTGTACGTTACATACGGCTGTTTCGTCATAAACGGTAGTGTCATCAGGTCCGTCAGCAAAACAAGCCCCTGTGCCACCCTGACCATACTGAGGGGCCAAACCCTGGATGATCACACCACCCCACTCTCCCAGGCCGTCGAAGTTTTCGTCAGTCAAAGAGCTGAAAGTGATCGGTGCGTCCTTGGTACCTTCAGCCATCAGCTTGTTACCACGAGTCACAATCAGAACGCCATCGTCAGCACCGCGAACGTCGGTTCCTGGCTCAATGGTCAGAGTGACACCATCAGCCTGAGCTGCAGTGACATCAGACGCTGCAGTGAAAGAGGTATTACCACGACCAACACGTACCAGACCGTCCAGAACATACTGAACATCCGCAGTCATGGTGAAGTCTTCGTTGATGGTACCAGTAACAACACACTGATCACCGGAGGTGTTACATTCCAGGAACGTTGGTGTCCCAGTCACAGGAGTGTCATCGTTGTTACTATCACTATCGCTACCACAACCAACCAGTGTCGCTGCCACAATAGCAACTGCCAGGTAATTTTTATTCAGATTCATTCTATCTTCCTCAATTTAAGAACGATTGCTTTAGAAAGTGCACAAAGTCTCGTGCACTTTCATGTCACTACGATTACAAAAATCAGAATTGATACTCGACGGAAGCATTAAAGTCGGTACCAACGTAATAGCTTTCGATTGCCGTGCCATTTCGTGAATACGTCACGGCTTCATCAGTGATGTTGGCAACCTTAGCTTTGACAGCCAAGGTTTCGCTGACATCGTAGCGATACACAATGTCAAAGGTGGTACGACCGTCTTCTATGATCGGCGCCAGCTCGCCACGACTGGTCGCATAAATGCGATCGTCAAAATAGTTAACCAGAAGAGTCAGGGATTGACCGGTCGACAGCTCGTCAATACCAAATTGCAGATTTCCGAGATATTTTGATTGCCCCTGTAATTCCCGAGACGAAGTACCTTCGAGGCGCTCTGCTTCGGAACCGGACAAATCAACATTAGAATCTACATAAGCGAAGTTGCCAGAAACAAAGCCACTCCAGAGATCCGTTTCCAGTACATTGATGCGGAAGTCCATTTCAAGGCCGGAGAGTTCTGCGCTAGGCACATTATTATAGGTGTAACCGGTTGCCGCACTGCCATCGCCATCAACCACTGAGCGCTCAATAGGGTTGGTTACATCCTTATAAAACAAGGCAACGGTGACGCTTTCTTCTTCCGAAAAATAGTATTCGCCACGCAGATCCAGGTTGGTAATATCCGAAATTTCCAGATCGGGATTACCGGTCATCGGCTTATCGGTTTCAGGATCATATTGAATAGACTCTGAACGTTCAGTAATACCTGGACGAGAGATTGTTTGGGTAATACTGGCTCGAAGTTGCGCTTCTTCCGTTGCCCGCCAGTTGGCAGACAACGCCGGTAACACATAACTTTCATCCAGCGTATTGGAGGAGTCGGCAGAGTTCGGATAGCGGAGTTCCTGAGAAATACTTTCATAACGCAGACCTGCCAGTACGGACAGGGTATCCATATCCAGCTCGCCCGAGGCATACAGCGCCACAGTGTCTTCATCCGCATTATAGCTATCGGTAGAAGCTGTCGTGCCCGTAAAAGTCACTACGCCATCATCAACATTTGCATCGCTGAAGATATCATCCAGGCTTGCTGTGGCATCAACGGCGCTACCATTGACGGTACGATTCGCATATCGCGCCAGTTCAACATCCCGGCTTTTGGTGGTGTAACTGAAACCCACTTTGGCTTTCAGCATAAGATCGTTCAGCATGATTTCACTGGTGATATCGGAACCAAGATCAACCGTTGTTTCAGTCAGATCAGAGTAACGACGTTCAACCGTTCCCTGGAAGGCAAAATCGTTATTGGTACCCGTTGCACGACCGTAGGTATAACTACGGCGATCTGGTTCATACCGAGAAGTCTGGGCAATACCTGCACGCCACTGAACCGTATCATCACCCAGTAGGTTAAAGTAATGCGTACCGGAAAATTGCTGTCCCAGATACTGGCGCTCAACCCACTGCAACAGGGTTGATTTCAGCTCCTGATCCTTGCCTTCGTCAACGATCTGGCTCACTTTGGTCGTATCGTCAGTCTTGCGCAGCAAAACGGTTTTGCTTTCAAGCAACAAGTTTGCATTCTCAATGCCGTAATAAAAGTAACCTGCCAGATCGATATTACGCTTGGTACGCTCATAAGTGCCGACTTCACTCAGGTCGTTCACTTCCGCATCGTGACGTGCAGTCCACTCATCGCCGTAGCTGAATGCACCATACATCCCGCGAGTTGCGTCATTCCCTTCAGCAACATGTCCATAGGATACAGCGAAGCCACGCTCTGGTTTCGCTTGCACCTGCTGAACGCCATATTGATGATCAAAAGACTGTGTCAACTGGATACGCTCATCCGTTGTAATAAAGGTAGGTACGTTGTAGCCACCATCGGTGAAGCTGTCGGCGTAAGACGGCTGCTCACGGGTGCCATCGTCAACACCCAGAAAATCAGTACCACCGCCTTCGTAGCTGTTAACGTCACTGAAAGTTGTACGGGAGTTCATACCCAGCTTGACACTTGCCTTGCCACCAGTGAATTCGGGCATGCCCTTAGTGGTCATGCGAATTGCACCGCCAGTTGAATCGCCAGGCAGGTCTGGTGTAAAGCTCTTCTGAATATCAATACCGCCCAATACCGAAGCCGGGAACAAGTCCAGCGGCACGTCACGACGCATTGGATCGGTACTTGGCATCAGGCTACCGTTCAATGTGGAAGAAATGTAACGACCAGCCATACCACGAATAATAGCAAACTGGCCGCCAGCAACGGCGACACCCGCAACGCGCTTGAGGGCAGATGCTGCACTTGAATCACCAAAGCGAGCCATTTGCTCTGAGCCAATGGAATCGAGCACGGCTGATGAATCACGCTCTTGAGCTGTTGCCGTCGATGGAATGTAGGAACCCACCGCAACCACTTCTTCGATCACACCGTTGCCAGACATCCCCAGCGTCAGATTAACGCCGGTGTTGACGTTGGCCATCACGCGCACACCACTGACGGTCTGCTGACCATAGTTCGGGTGGGCAATAGCGACATCGTAGTTGCCACGTGGCAGTTCAAAAGAGAAGAAACCATCTTCATCGGTGACAACCGCCAAGTCGGTGCCAACCAGCGAGATGCTTGCGCCAGTCACTGCGCCACCAGTTTCTTCCGATTGCAGATAACCGGAAATCTGCCCCAACGCCGGAGTTTCATCCTGGCCCGGCGTGTAAACGAGTACGTCTTCGAGGGCTTCGCCACCCAGCACATCTACTTGGATTTCGGCATTCTGATCGCCGCTATCGGTATTGAACTCAAAGTCACCCAGCCATTCACCATATTTGGACAATTCAACTTTGTGAGTGCCGCTGTTGATATCGAAACTGACAAAACCGGTTTTACCGATCAATTGCTTTTGACCATCAACACTGACTGCTACATCACGCATGGATGCACCGTCTTCGGTGATATAAAACACGGCTTCACCAGCCATCACTTGAGAAACGAAAAGCGTTGACGCTGCAGTAAGCAACACTCGTGTCGGTTTCATTGAGCCCCCTGAAGGATTTTGGGATATTAAGTTCGGGATAAAAGAGTGGCATTTCGCCGAGGAGCGCCGGAATTCCAGAGATTTGCCGACATTGCTTCGGTGATGAACTGCTAACAAACAATCACCCGCACCCTATTTTGAGGCTGCAGTATGTTTCCAGAATATTTCAAAAAGGTTGCTCAAATATGACACTTGTGTGACAGCGATTTTGAGACAGACAGGAAGTAAATAGAGGTGCTGTCAGACCAGAGCCGACCTGACAGCCAGTTTGATGGGATGTCAATCAGCCTTGGGAGAGCAGTTCTCGCAAGTCGGCAATGGCCGCATTGGCACGAGAAATATAAGACGCCATCACCAATGAATGATTGGCGAACAGCCCAAAACCACTGCCGTTCAGAATGACTGGTGACCAGACCGCTTCCTGAGTGCCCTCCAGTTCACGAATAATCTGGCGCAAGCTCACCAGAGCATTTTTCTTTTCCAGCACGTCGTTAAAATCAACTTCGATCGCCCGCAACAGATGGGAAAGCGCCCAGGCACTGCCTCTGGCTTCATAAAAAACATCGTCAATTTGACGCCATGGGGTTTTTACTTCTTGATCGTAGCCGCTAGGGGTCGCCTGACGAGCAGCGGTATCTCCCGACAAATCGGTATTCAAACGACGTTTGCCGACCGATGCACTGAGTCGCTGCGACAAGCTGCCAAGGCGGGTTTCAACATCCAACAGCCATTGCCGGAGGTTGTCAGAACGGGCATAAAACTGAGCCGTTGGTTCATTCGGGTCTGACAGCCGCTGCAAATAAGCTTCCAGGGCATCCAGTCCACGACCGTATTCCGACTCGGTGGAAGGCACCGCCCAGCTCTCGTTATCAAAATTCAGCTGTGGTTCTGCGATGGCCAGATCCTTGTCTTCCGTTGACTGGCTTTGAGAGCGGCTGAAGTCCTTGCGTAATGCCCGGGAAAAATCCCGCACCTGAACCAGTACGCCAAATTCCCAATTGGGAACGTTGTCGAGCCAGACACCAGGAGGAAACACATCGTTACTCAAATAGCCGCCCGGCTTGTGTAGCAGGGTATCGGTTATCGTAATCAGCGTACTGGTGGTGGTAAACCCGGTCACCGGGCTTACCCCCATGGCTTCCGCACGACTATTGGCGGATTCCCGGACGGCAAAGGCATCCGGTTCACTGCTCCAGATAAATCCCAGCACCAGCGACACCAGTAAATAGATCACCAGTAATACCAACACACCGGTACGCACCGTGCTGCCGTCCGACCACCAGTCTTGCAAGCGTGCTGTTAGCGATGAAAAGCGGGGTTCTGCTTGATCACTCATTCAACCGTTTCCTGTATAGACCAACTCCGGCTCTCTCCAACCCGAGAACCCTGTACTGCAATTTAACCATGTTCACCCATGACTTCACATGCCCATCATTCTCCGACTGGCGTTACCACAGCAGCAGAGACTGCAACAGCGCTACCGGAGCGATATACTGGCCGCTTTGCTCCGCCGGGAGCAGCATCCGCAGAGACGTCAGCCAGATATGTATTCGTTATCACCAGTGGCTATTGCCCATACTCCGTTCCGGGAAAAATTTGCTATTCCAAGACAGCCCATGCTCGCCCCAGCGGCGGTGGGAGAAATACAACTGCTGCCACCTTTTAATGATCCGCTGGCCTTTGACGGACTCGAACAGGTCAGCCACGTTTGGTTGATTTTTCTGTTTCATCAGGCCATGGCCGCACCAGGCAGCGTGCCACGCATGCGAGTACGACCGCCGCGTTTGGGAGGCAACAGTAAACTCGGCGTCTTTGCCACCCGCAGCAGTCATCGTCCCAACGCTATCGGACAATCGTTAGTTAAAATCGAACGTATCCAAACGGACACTCTGCTGGTCAGTGGTGTCGATTTGCTCGATCAAACGCCCATCATCGACATCAAACCTTACGTCCCCTACGCCGATAGCATCGACACCGCCTGGAATCATATTGCCGCCGCCGCACCCGTGCCGATCCGGGTTGACTGGGAAACAACGGCGCTGGAAGCGGCATTACAACTGCAGCAACAGACCGGCAAACCGCTGATTGCCTTAATCGAACAGTGCCTCAGCCAGGATCCCAAACCGGCTTATCAACAGCCCTCCCCAGAACGCCATTACGGCACCCGGCTGTGGGACATTGATATTGGCTGGCACTACCCGACACAAGACTGCATTTGTGTTGATCGTGTACAGAGATCATCCATTTAATTCACTGCCCGCTTTGGGCTTTTGAATGGTGTCGAATCACGAAGCCGGTTTGTACCTCTGGACATAACAATAGGAGCCATCTGTCGGCGATGATCCAGTCCGGTGCTTGGCCATTTCATCACGCACCATAATAAGAACATTTTATTTACCACAATCTTATTTTCATCAACAAAATTTTGTAACCTGATGAATAAGATGAAAAATATTTTCTGGCATACAGGATGCTTCGGATACACGGTAGCCAGCCATCAAACAACGACCATCAATAACAATACCAACACCCAAACAACCACAAGTAATGGAGAGAACATGACACCGGAACAGATTACGCTTGTACAAGACAGCTTCGCCAAGGTTGAGCCCATCGCCGACACGGCTGCCGAGCTGTTTTATAACCGCCTGTTTGAACTGGATCCGTCAGTACGGCCGATGTTCAAGGGCGACATCACGGAACAGGGTGCCAAACTGATGACCATGATTGGTGTCGCCGTGCACAGCCTCAACAATCTCGAAGCCATCCTACCGGCCGTGCAGAATCTGGGGGTTCGCCACCTTGAATACGGCGTCACCGACACGCATTACGACACGGTCGCTGCCGCCTTGCTGTGGACGCTGGAGCAGGGCCTTGGCCCGGACTTTACCCCCGCAACCAAAGACGCATGGACGGCAACCTACGTCACATTGGCGACCGTCATGAAGGATGCCGCCCACGCGGCTGAAGCCTGAAGCGGCGGAAATTGTGATCTGGCGGCTGTTGCAAACACAGCGCCGGATTTGCAAACCTGAAGCAGACGCGATGCGTCACAATCTGACGACATAACGACCCATAGCGCAATTTCCTGCAATCGAGGCCAAGTCTCAGATTAAACGGGTTTTTTACCCGCCATAGCAGTAGAATTCCTGTTTCAGACAAACAAGTAGATGGAGATACGTGTTCCCCTGGAAGGATATATTGCCGGGTATGCTGTTACGCCACCGTCCCGGCACCGCCGAGCAAATGGGTACCGAGACCAGCACCGCCACTGCCGATCAATATGGTGACAGCGGTCAGGAGCTCTCGCAAGATACCCTTGCCCGGTTACGGGCCAGGCAACTGCTCACCATCGCCCGACTGACCCCTCTTAATGCCGTCGCCAATGTTTTTAACGTCATACTGTCATCCATCGTGCTCTGGGGCATTGTCCACCCCGCGATCATTCTGATTTGGTCCACCCTGATATCGCTGCTGATGGGAACCTCAGTGATCGGCTGGTACCGTATGGTCAAACGCCCGCAACCACCGCAATATGCCCGTGAGCAAACCCTTCATCGCGCCACCTGGCATGCCGGACTCATCGCTCTGCTATGGGCACTTCCCCCCGTGTTTCTGTTCCATCAAGCCTCTGCTGAACAGCAACTGTTTCTTACTGCGATCAGTGCAGGGATGATGTGTGCAGGCGGGTTTGCGCTGTATACGCTGCCTGCTGCAGCCCAGCTATTTACCGGTATCCTCGGCGCGGCATCAGTGATCGCATTGGCTAGCTCCGATCTGGCGTCGCGCCTTTATCTGATTCTGCTGTTGCTGATGTACCTGACGATTCTCCTCGTCAGTATTGTTCACGCCGGAAGGGTATTCCGCGCTCACGTTCTGGCAGAAATGACCTCAGACAACCAGAAGCAAGTCATCAGCCTGTTGCTGAATGATTTTGAACAAAGCACCGCCGATGTGTTGTGGGAAGTCGATGCTCAGCTGACATTTCGCCGTACCAATAACAAGTTATCTGAACTGTTTGGCAATGACAGCGAAGAGCTGGGCAGCACCGATTTTTTGTCTCTGGTGCAACTCAGTCAAGCCCGGCTCACAGACCACATCCAGAAACTTGCACACTCAGCGTATACCGCGCTGAGTACCGCCTTGAAGGGAGGTAGGGCTTTCCGCGATATTGAAGTCCCGATGTGTATTAATCAGCGCACCGTCTGGTGGGCAATCACCGCCAAGCCCACCGTCAAGGGTGGCTGGCGCGGTGTCATTTCTGATATCACCGAATCCCACCAGGCACAGCAGCGCATCTGGCAACTGGCTCATGAAGACAATGTCACGGGTCTGACCAATCGCCATGGTTTTCAGACTGGCATAGAGTCAATTCTGGCACCGCTGGATCTGGCCAGGCCGAATCAGGAATTAAGGGCGTTGCTCTCCATCGACCTGGATCGTTTCAAGGCGGTAAATGACGCTTTTGGTCATGATGCCGGCGACAAGCTACTGCAGGTGGTCGCCGATCGCCTGCGCAGCCATACCCGCCCGCAGGATCTGGTCGCCCGCATTGGCGGCGATGAATTTGGCCTCATTCTGCAGCAACTCGACAATCACGAGCAGGCGCTGGAGATTGCCGAACGGCTGGTCGCCAGTATCAACCAACCCTGTCAAATCGATAACGCCAGTATTCTGGTAGGCGCCAGCATTGGTGTCGCGTTTATCCCGGAAGATGGCGCTCAGCAAGACGTTATTCTCAAACACGCCGATCTCGCACTCTATCAGGCCAAGGCCAGAGGACGTGGCAAGGTGGTACGGTTTGCCCCCACCATGGCCGCCACAGCCCAAACCCGACACCGTATCGAACAGGCACTGCGAAGCGCCTTGCAACAAGAGACACTGACACTGGCCTACCAGCCGCAACGCCATCTGATCAACGGCAAAGTCACGTGTGTTGAAGCGCTGGCGCGCTGGCATGACCAGCAGCTGGGGCAAATCGCCCCCGCCCTGTTTATCAGTGTGGCGGAGGAATCCAGCCTGATTCACACGCTGGGGCAGTTATTGCTGAATCAGGCCTGTCAGCAACTCAGTCGCTGGCCAGCCAACTTGACGGTGGCCGTTAATATCTCGCCGCTACAACTGGCCAATCCTGACATCGTTAACCAGGTCGCCGACACCCTCAAGCGCCACGACGTCGTCGCTGACCGCCTTGAGCTGGAAATCACCGAAACCGCACTACTCGACGACAGCCACAATGCGCTGGACAAACTTCATCAACTGAAAGCCCTGGGTGTCAGAATCACCCTCGACGACTTTGGCACCGGCTACTCATCGCTGGTTTACCTACGCTGTTTTCCGTTCGACAAAATCAAGATTGACCGTTCATTTGTCAGTGAAATGGCACAAGAACCCACAGCACGCACCATTGTCGGTGCCATTATCCAGATGGCCAGCGCCCTGAATATGGCCGTTGTGGCAGAAGGTGTAGAAGAGCAGCAACCTCTGGAGCTGCTACAACAATTGGGCTGCACCATAGCCCAGGGCTATCACATATGCCGCCCACTGGCACCAGAGGCTGTTGCGGCCTACCTGGAACAATACAACTGAAACCGGCTTTTTAATCACATCAGGATTTTTTGCAGTAAGCCGCAATAATCACAATACGCTGGCCATTCACACGACCTTCAATGTGCTTGGGATTATCACTTAACGAAATTCCTCGTACCGCGGTGCCGCGTTTGGCCGTCATACTGGTGCCTTTGACATCCAGATCCTTGATCAGCGTCACGTTATCTCCAGCAACCAGCACCACACCATTCACATCCAGCGTGGGTTCCGCGTCCTCAACACCAGCAGCGGCTTCTGCCCACTTGCGGGTATCATCTTCCAGATACAACATCTCCAGCAAATCCTGGGCCCAGGTCTCGCTACCCAGACGCTTCAGCATACGGAATGCCATGACCTGAACGACCGGCACCTGACTCCACATACTGTCGTTCAGACAGCGCCAGTGATTCTGATCCGGCTCGGCACCGTCTATCTGGGCCAGACAAGTACCACACAGCAGAATATGGTTATCCGACGATGCCAGCTCTTGTGGCGGTACAGCCCATGGCGACAAGTTCTCTGTCGCTCCGCACAATTCACAGCGGTGGCCACTACGTTCCAGCAAAGTGTGTTCAATGCTCACCGGATTACCCCTTCAGAAAAAGCGGGCATTATGCCCGATGAATGAGGGAATACCAGTCAGCGAACAAAACAGCACAACGAACGCCGTATATTCGGGTAAACTGACCACCGATTTTTTACAGCTGTGAACGCCGAATGACCCACCAGGATACCTTTCTGATTACCTACTCCGACCTGCTGACTGTTTGGCAGGACTGGTTAGACACCATTCCCCACCCGCCTCTCGACCGCTGGCTGAAACAACGTGCCAAATACCAGAAGCGTTATCATGGTGGTTACCGCATGGCGATCGACAACGCCATGATGGACGCCATGCGCTATCGCCAGCTGGCCGACGCGCTGGAGCACAGTTTTCAGGATCCCGGTTTCGACGATTGGGTGGGATGGGATCAATCCTGGTCCCCCAACAATAGCACCGAGGCAGCACCGCAACATTTTTGGCACTGGCTGCAATTACGCAGTGAAGCCGATTGGCGCACTCCGGAAGTCGCCCAGCAAAAAGCCCGCCGCGAACACTTTATCGAGTTTCGCCAACGGGTTGCCAATACCTCGGATAATGCTCTGTTTATGCTCTGGCATGGCCTCCGTCCAAGCTGGGAACCAGCCCTCAAGCGACGAGCTGAAAAATCCGGCTGGAACGACGATACACTGCAACACTGGATCGAGCAGCAAACCCACCGCCCACCCCTGTGGTTGCGCCAGGTGGCCAGCCAGACCAAACCGGATGACGAGTCACTGGAACGGGCACTGAAACGCGATGGTGTGATTGTGCATCAGTACCCGGTCACTCTGGGGGAGCATAGCTATACCCTTCATGCCGCCGAAGGCGGTAATGACGTCATCCGCAGCGATGCCTTCAAGGCCGGAAAGGTAGAAATTCAGGATGCCGCCAGTCAGCTGATTTGCGAAATGGTCGACGTCCAGCCAGGCCAGAAAATCTGGGATGCCTGCGCCGGAGCAGGCGGCAAGACCCTGACATTGGCGTCAGCCTTGGGTAAAAAAGGCGCCGTCATTGCGACCGACTTGCATCAGTACAAGCTGGATGAGCTAAAAAAACGCGCCAAACGCGCTGCCATCGCCAACATCCGCAACTTTGTCTGGGATGGCGAAGCACCACTGCGCCTGCCGATTGAAATTGCTCGTCAACAGGGTTTTGACCGCATTCTGGTCGATGCCCCCTGCACCAATGCCGGCACCTGGCGCCGGAACCCGGATGCGCGCTGGCGTCTGACGGCAGAGAACACCCGCGAGCTGCATCAATTGCAGTTCAACCTACTTGATCGTGCCGCCAAATCACTCAGAGCCAACGGCCGTCTGATCTACGCCACCTGTAGCTGGCAAGTCGAGGAAAATGAAAGTGTCTGTGGCCGCTTCCTCGAAGCCAACCCGGAATTTGTTCTGGTCCAACAGACCCTGCTGGGCGCTCCGCTAGTGGATAGCGACACCATGTTCTGTGCCGTATTCAGCAAGGCCTGATACTGCCTAACTCGGGTTGGTCATCTTCTGCTTGGCAATCAGGGTGTGCGGTGCGCGCACCCTGACAGCTACCATAAGCCACCAAAGACAAGCCACAGAAGACAAGCAATCTAATTACAAGCACCATCAGAGCAAGACATCGCCCGGAGCCGGGCGATGATTAATGAACAGCGGTTACCGGATAGCAGTCAAATACAGAAAGATTGCAGCGGGGGGAAACCGTTAAACTCAACCGCACTGTAGGTAGTGGTGTAGGCACCGGTTGAGAACCAGTACATACGGTCACCCATTGCCAGATTCAGTGGCAGTTCATATTTGTAGTTTTCATACAGAATATCGGCGCTGTCACAGGTTGGCCCGGCAATCACACACTCTTCTGCTTCACCCTTTTTCTCGACATACAAAGGGTACTTGATGGCTTCGTCCATGGTTTCAATAAACCCCCCGAACTTGCCGATGTCGGTGTACACCCAACGATGTAATCCAAAACGGGTCTTGCGGCTGATCAACACCACTTCACTGACCAGTACGCCGGCGTTAGCTGCCAGCGAACGGCCTGGCTCCAGAATCACTTCCGGGAACTCGTCACCAAAGTCTTCACGCAGGTAACGGGTAATTTCCTCAGCGTAGGTTTCCAGCTCGTTGGTACGACTGATGTAATTAGCCGGGAAGCCCCCCCCCAGGTTGATCATCTGCAGCTTGATGCCGTCTTCTTCTTCCAGCCGCTCAAAAATCCACTTCACCTTGGCAATAGCAGAATCCCACACGCCAATTTCACGCTGCTGGGAACCCACATGGAACGAAATACCATAAGGCACCAGCCCCAGATCACGAGCCAGAATACACAAATCCAGTGCCATATCGGTCTGACAGCCAAATTTACGAGACAACGGCCAGTCGGCGGTTTGCGCACCTTCCGTCAGAATACGAATAAACACCCGTGCACCCGGTGCTGCACGGGCGATGTTACGCAAATCGGCTTCACTGTCGGACGCAAACAGCGTGACACCCTTGTCAAAAAAGTAACGGATGTCCGCTGCTTTCTTGATGGTATTACCAAAACTCACACGGTCGCCAGAAACGCCCAGCGCCAGTACCTTGTCCAGTTCATAACGGGATGCCACATCAAAATTACAACCACGCTGCTGCAAAATAGCCAGCAGTTCAGGGGCCGGATTGGCCTTCACGGCATAATAGGTTTTGGCATATGGAAAACAGCGGATCAAAGAATCCAGTTGCCGGGCAAACAGTTGTTTGTCGACCACCAGACAAGGGGTTTCCTGCTTGTCGGCAAAGGCTTTGATACGCGCAAAGGTGTCGGCGTCGTAGTAGTCTTCTGGTTGAGTGAGCATCTGGCTCGTTGTCTCCTCGAAATGATAGCAGTCAGCGTTGGTGCTGACGGGAAGGCGCAAAGATAGGGGTATTTTCGAGAAGTAAAAGCGCTTTTTTTTTCTCTTGACGATCTTGAAACATGATCGTTACAACAGCCCCGGGACACTCTGGCAGTCAGCTTGCCGAGCCACGCTGAATACCACCGCTACCGAGCCTTGGCAGACATGAAAAACGCCCTTTCCTGTCACCACCAAGTCAGCAATACCTTGACCCAGGTCGTCTCGATACTGCCGTACTGTCACCGGAAAATGCTATAAACCCGTTCATCAATATTTCAACCTGACCCGCAAAACCAAAAGGATGCCCCATGAGCTGGAACGATCTCTATCTGGAAAAACGCCTGACCCCATCACAGGCAGCGGAGCGGCTGAGTGATTGCAGCAATCTGATTCTCGGTATGGGGGTTGCCATGCCGCCAGCCCTGATTACGGCGATTGCCGCTGCCTACAAGGCCGAGACACTGCCAGCACTGAATATCTACTACATGCACGGTTCAGCGACCTTGCAGGAACAACTGCTGACGCCCGCCATGCGCGGCAAATTTACGCCCCGTTGCCTGTTTCTGAGCAGCCACGACCGTCTGGCCCTGCATGCCAACACCGAGCATCCCTGGATCGAATTTGTGCCGTCTGCCTTTCACCAGGTCGGACGCCTGCTGACTGAAAACATCACCCCGGATTGCCTGATGGTAACCGTGTCACCCATGGACAAACACGGCTACTTCAGCCTTGGTACCAACGCCGATTACAGTGCCACAGTGATCCACAAGGCACGCAAGGTCATTGTCGAAGTGAACCGCCACATGCCACGCACCTTTGGCGAGTGCTCGGTGCATATTTCAGAAATTGAAGCTCTGATTGAAGCCGATGTGCCACTCAGTGAAGTGCCCAACGTTGAGGCTTCAGATATCGACTGGGCCATTGCCCGACAGGTAGCCGAACGGATTGAAAACGGCGACACCCTGCAAATGGGCGTGGGGGGCGTTCCTAATGCGGTATTGTCCATGCTGGAACACCACCAGAATCTCGGCCTGCACTCCGAGCTGTTTTCCCCGGCCATGGTCAACCTGATTCAGAAAGGTGCCCTGAACGGACGGGTGAAGCGGGTCATGCAGCACAAGCACGTCTTCACCCTGGCTCTGGGCGATCGCGCCATGTTTGATTTTATGGACGACAACCCCTCAATCGTGGGTTTCCCGGCCTCCTGGGTCAATAATCCCAGCGTCATTCGCCAGAACCCCAACATGGTGTCGGTCAACTCCGCCATCGAGGTTGATATTACCGGCCAGATCAATGCCGAGCAGATTCTCGGCAACCCGTTTTCCGGTACCGGAGGCCAGCTGGATTTTGTTCGTGGGGCTTACGGCTCGAAAGGTGGGCGTTCTTTTATCGCCCTGCACTCAACCGCCAAGGGCGACAGCCTGAGTCGTATCGTGCCGCAATTAACCGGCGGCACCGTGACCGATACCCGCATGGATGCACACTACGTCGTGACCGAATACGGCAATGTTTGCCTGAAAGGGCTGTCGATACCGCAACGGGTTAACGCCCTGATTGGTATTGCCCATCCCAAATTCCGTGATGAATTGACGCAGCACGCTTTCCGGTTGGGATTGTGCCACTGAGTCCAGGTGACGTCAGCGAAGGCCAGATGCGCTCGATTTGATGAAAAATCCGGGGCCAGCAGGCCCCGGCAAAACAGCCACCCGGTGATGGATCCCGGTGGCTGAAGTCGAAGACAGTTACTCGCTGTCAGCGGTGTGGGATACCGAATACTTGATCGCAACGTTACGGGTCTGCTGGAAATCCTCCAACGACATGCCACGGAAGTTGGCGTACAACTCTGGATTGGATACGCCGCGCACCGCTGCGGTTTTTTCAATCAGGAAGAAAATCACCCCGTAATGGATCATTTCGATCCACTGGTTATGGCGCAACATATCACGCTCTTCCTCCGTCAACCCATACTGCTCATACAGCGTTTCTGGATCCTCAAGGAAGGCCTGGCGATGCTGAGGGACAATCAATTCATGCAGAAACTCGTTCATGCGCCATGCCTTGCGGCTGGTTTCGTAGCTGAACGGATAGGTGCCCTCAAGCTCCTCGGAGCCAGACAACTGGTGTGTCATCTTGGCTCGTACCGCCTGTTGCTGCGGTTCCGGCATATCTTCACCCAGGTCTTCCAGTACCAGCGTGGCAATGTTAGTCATGGACGGCAAATAGGTCGCACGATGGACTCGTTTTACCTGATCAGACAGCGCGCCCCGCATGATCAGCCACATAATGACTTCGGCACCTTCCCAGCCTCCCCGTTTGGCGTATTCACCAATCGTCAGCTCGGTCAGTTGCTCAGGATCACTCTCGAGTAAATCAAGAAACTCTTCGTCCCAGGCTTGATTGGTAAATCCACAGCGCTCGCCATGTACCTGATGCGACAAACCACCCGTTGCCACAACGGCGACACGCAACTCTTCCGGGTAACTCTGAATTGCCTGGCGCAGCGCCTTGCCCAGCTTGTAGCAACGCGCAGCACTGGGAACTGGCCATTGCAGCACCCCCACTTGCAGCGGCACGATAGAACCTTTCCAGCCATCCTCATCCAGTGCGATCATCGACAGCGGCGAAAAACAGCCATGATCAATGCCTTTATTCTGGAAAAACGACATATCAAATTCTTCCGCTACCAACACCTGGCCAATATGGCGGGCCAGCGCCGCATGGCCTGGAATCGGCGGAATTGGCGTAACACCACCACCTTCATCCGCAGGCTTGTATTCATCATCCACGCCCATGACAAAAGCGGAATAATGGTCGAAGAAAAAAGAGGTTATATGATCGTTATAAATCATGAATATCGCATCAATATCTTTTTGCTTCAGCCAATCACGCACCACCTCGAAGTTATCGAAGATCGGCTTCCAGGCCGGGTCGGCAGCCTTGTTATTGAGCTTGCCGGAAATAATGGTTGGAGAATGAGACAGGCCAAGGCCGCCCACGATTGTGGCCATATGCTGTTTCCTGCTGGTATGGTTGTTTTAGTTGCGACTATGCTAACCAGCCTGACCCGCTAGCAACACCCCGGAGCAGGAAACCCATCGTTTCCGCAAAAAAACACGTTACCCAAACAGGACCACAATCCAACCATGCTCTGGAACCTCGATGACTTGCCAATTTTTCTAGCCGTTGCCGAACACCAGGGCATATCGTCTGCTGCAGATTACCTGGGGATGGCAAAATCCTCGGTCAGCAAGGCCATTACCCGGCTGGAAAAAGGACTCGGCGTGCGCCTGTTTGAACGTAATAGTCGTCAGTTTCGTATTACCCACGAAGGAGAGACCTTCTATCAGCATTCGCTGGCGGTACTGGAGCGTGCCCACGAAACCGAAGCAGCAATGTCGGCCTTATCGGGTAAACCCTCCGGCAAACTGGTGGTTTCCATGCCGATGTCGTTTGGCCGGGAAATCTTTTCACCCCACCTGGCCCGTTTCCGGCAGTTATATCCGGATATCGAACTGGAGCTGAACATATCCAGCCAGAGCGTTGACGTTATTCGTGACAGCATTGATATCGCGGTGGTGGTAGGCGCACCCAAGGACTCTGAGCTGATACTAAAAAACCTCTACACCAGCCAGTTATTATGTGTGGCATCACCCGGTTATATCCAGTCCATTACAAACGACATACTCAGCCCGGAAGATATTACCGACCATATTCAGGTTATTGAAAAACGTTATGCCAATATGGCGTTACCCTATCGCACGTCCGTCAGCAACGGCAGGTTAAAACCACCCGCCAGCGCGATCAAAATCAACGACCCCTGCAGCGTTCGGGACGCTGTCGCCGCAGGCTGTGGCATCGGTCTGATTCCAGACCAGTATTGCCACCGTTTTATTCAGGATGGTCAACTGCTGCCAATCCTGCCGGGGCTGGAATTTCACCGGGGTATTTCATTGATCTCCGCTGTCTACGCCAGCCGCCGCACCACGGCGCACAAAACCGCGCTGTTTCTCGATTTTCTTGGCGACATCTGCAAACAACTGCCGCAAAAAAGTGGCCCGTCAGCAGGCTGATCGAACAAGGCTATCCATCGGATGGACTTATCAAGGTCATCTTGCTGGTTTAAGGTAGCGGCATTTGATGTCTCGGAGGCAACCGATGGTTGATGGCCACTATTGCTTCCCCCAGTACTTTTGCCCGACAGATGCCCGAGTCTTAACTTTATGCTGAGTTTTTTTGAACGACTGATCAATCCGTTTCCACCACAACAACCAGAACAACCGCCCAAAGGCTTGTATGCCTTTTGCCGCCATTACAGCAAAGGCGTTGAAATTCCGCTGGCATTCATGTCACTACTCACCGCACTGGGCGCCATTCTGGAAGTCTCCCTGTTTGGCTTTATGGGAAACCTGGTCGACTGGTTATCCGAAAAGAATCCCGCCACTTTTTTGCAAGACGAAAGCGCCAGCCTGATCTGGATGTCCGTCGTCATCCTGGTACTGATGCCATTAACCAGTTTCCTGCATTCCGCTCTGGTGCATCAGACCTTGCTGGGTAACTACCCGATGAAAATTCGCTGGCTGGCGCATCGCTACCTGTTACGTCAGAGCCTGGCCTTTTATCAGGATGACTTTGCCGGGCGAATCGCCACCAAAGTCATGCAATCCGCTCTGGCGGTGCGGGAAACCGTCATGAAGCTATTGGATGTACTGGTCTACATTCTGGTGTACTTCACTGCCATGGTCGCTATCGTTGCAGTGGCCGACTGGCGTCTGATGCTGCCCCTGCTGGGCTGGCTGGCTGCCTACATCCTGATCCAGATCTACTTTGTACCACGTCTGAAACGGGTCGCAGCGGAGCAAGCCGACGCCCGCTCCCAAATGACTGGCCGGATTGTCGACAGCTACACCAATATCCAGACCGTGAAACTCTTTTCCCATAGCCAACGCGAAACCGAATACGCCCGCGATTCCATGAAGGCATTCATGACCTCGGTGCACAAACAGATGCGACTCGCCACCGGCCTCAACGTTATGGTGCAATCTATCAACTACGTGCTGGTGTTCGCCGTGGCGGCGCTGTCAATCTGGCTCTGGATGGACAGTGCCATCAGTATCGGTGCCATCGCCATCGCCGTCAGCCTGGCCTTGCGGATTAACGGTATGTCGCAGTGGATCATGTGGGAAGTGGGTGCCCTGTTTGAAAACCTGGGCACGGTCGCCGATGGCATGAACACCTTGTCAACACCACTGAGTGTGCTGGACACACCGGCTGCCAAACCGCTAACGGTCAGCCACGGAAAAATCGACCTGGACACTGTCAACTTCCAGTATCAGGGCATCGACTCCGACACCCACCGCCAAGTGTTCAAGGAACTGGACATTCACATCAAGGCCGGAGAAAAGGTCGGCTTGGTGGGCCGCTCGGGTGCCGGTAAATCGACACTGGTGAACCTGTTGCTGCGTTTTTACGACATTGAGAGCGGCACGATTCGTATCGATGGCCAGAATATCGCCGAAGTCACCCAGGACAGCCTGCGCGCCAACATCGGCATGATTACCCAGGATACCTCGTTACTGCACCGTAGCGTCCGCGACAATATTCTGTATGGTCGCCCGGACGCCAGCGAAGACGATCTGATTGAAGCTGCACGTAAAGCCGAGGCCCTGGACTTTATTGCTGGTCTGCACGACCCCCATGGTAACAAAGGCTTTGACGCCCAAGTCGGCGAGCGCGGTGTAAAACTGTCCGGTGGCCAGCGCCAGCGTATTGCCATTGCCCGAGTGCTGTTAAAAGACGCACCGATTCTGATTATGGACGAAGCCACGTCGGCGCTGGATTCCGAAGTAGAAGCCGCCATTCAGGCCAGCCTGTACAAACTGATGGAGAACAAAACCGTCATCGCCATCGCCCACCGGTTATCAACCATTGCCGCCATGGATCGCCTGATCGTGATGGATCAGGGCCGCATCGTCGAGCAAGGGTCACACCAGCAGCTGCTGGATCAGGGGGGCATCTACGCCCAGCTCTGGGACCATCAAACCGGCGGCTTTATTGGCGCAGACTGAACCACGTTATTAACGCTTAACGGCAGCGCGGCCCAAAGGGCCGTGGCTCCTTGGCGGATTTATCCAGACCGTTTTTCATCGCAATTTGCTGGTTTCTACGCCCCAGCAACCGGTACTGCAACCAACGCTCAAGACGTAGTGCCGACCACTCGCCCCGTTTCCAGCCCTGATTAAACAACCGTTTGGTCGCAGCCACAGCATCTGGTGACTGTTGCGCCAAGCGTTCTGCCAATACCATTGCCTCTTGCAACGGTGCCGGACTTACCTGTGTCACCAGACCATAGTTATGGGCTTCACCGGCACTGAACACTCGCCCTGTCATGGTCAGCTCTTTGGCAATATCCTGCCGGGTCAGATTGGTCAGGCTGGTCAGAATACTCATGTCCGGTATCAGGCCCCATTTCATTTCCATAATGGAAAAGCGCGTTTGCACAGCGGCAAAACGAAAATCCGCCGCCAGCGCAAGCTGCAAACCACCGCCAAAACAGTTGCCATGCACAACCGCAATAACAGGCACCGGCAAGTCACGCCAGCACATGGCAATTTGCTGGGCCAGATTGGTTTTGCTCCAGGGCCACTTCAATAACAAACGCGGGATCATCCAGGGATCTTTGCTGACGGCAGAAAAATCCAGCCCGGCACAAAACGAATCCCCTCGGGCCGCCAATACCACCACCCGGATCGAACGATCCCGACGAATATCCTGGGCGCATTGGATCAGTTGCTGAAACATCGGCCGATCCAGACCATTCAACTTGTCGGGACGATTAAGATAAACCACAGCAATATGCTGATTCACTTCCCAGCTCACACGCTGTGTGGAGGGAGAATGGGTCGGTTGGGGAGTAGCAGTCATGGCACACGGATCCGGCAGAAATATGTCAGCCATACTTCCACAATCAAGCGCCATGGGCTATGACCGGAGAGAACAGAAACAAGTCTTTGCGGTACGAGACCGAAAACAAAAAAACGCCGTGTTGTTTTATAAACAGCACGGCGTTTTTATTATCGTTCAACATCTATTCAAGGCATTTATTCAAGGCATTTATTCAACGCCTTGTTTTACTTGGCTACTTTTGCAATGCGGCGTTGCACATAGGAGCCTGGTGCATCTTCAATAGCTGGCAAGGCATCGCTGCCGGGCTGACGGGCATCCACCTCTTCCATGCCGCCCTGCTTGAGTATCCATTCTTGCCAGTCAACCCACCAGGAGCCCTCGTTGTGACTAGCACCTTGATACCACTCGTCAGCGTCACCCGGCAAAGCGTCGTTGGTCCAGTAACCGTATTTTTTCTTTTGTGGCGGGTTAACGATACCGGCAATATGGCCGGATCCACCCAATACAAAACGGTTCTGACCGCCCAGTACCGTGGCACCCTTGTAGGTACCCTTCCACAAGGCAATATGATCCTGAGCACAGGAGATAAAGTAGCTGGGTGCACTGATCTTACTAAGGTCAATTGGCACCCCAGCCAGCGTAATACCATTCGGTTCGATCAGCTTGTTGTAGAGGTACATATTACGCAGGTAAAAACTGTGCATGGCCGCAGGCAGGTTGGTACTGTCGGTATTCCAGTAGAGTAAATCGAACGCTGCCGGGCGCTCCCCCATCAAGTAGTTATTCACGAAGAATGACCAGAACAGATCGTTTTCGCGCAAGGTGCTAAAACTGAACGCCATTTGGCGGCCGTCGTAATAGCCCACCAGATCCATTTGGCGTTCCAGCGCCGAGATGGCCGTTTCATTAATAAATACGCCAATTTCACCCGGCTCGGAGAAGTCCAGCAAGGTATTCAGAAAGGTGATTGACTTGATCGGTGCCTTCCGTTTCTTCTTGAGGTAAGCCATGGTCGCTGCCAGCAAGGTACCACCGACACAGTAACCAATAGCATTAACTTCTTTTTCTCCAGTGGCTTTCTGAATGGCATCAACGGCCGCAATCGGGCCTTCCAGCATAAAATCGTCAAAGCCCTTGTCGCGCAGTTCCGGGCCAGCATTGACCCAGGAGATGCAAAATACGGTATGGCCCTGGTCCACCAGCCATTTCAGGAAGGAATTATCTTCGCGCAGATCGAGGATATAATATTTATTGATAAAGGGTGGAATCACCAGCAGCGGACGTTTGAATACCTTGTCAGTTGACGGGGTGTACTGAATCAGCTGCATGACGTCATTCTGGAACACGACCTTGCCTGGTGTAACGGCAATATTACGACCAACCTGAAACGCGCTGGTATCGGTCATCGCGATGTTCAGCGATCCCTTGACGCTGCCTTCCATATCTTCCATCAGATGATCCATACCGGTTGCCAGGTTGGAGCCACCAGTTTCAAGGGTTTTGCGAATCACCGCAGGATTCAGGGTAGGGAAATTGGTGGGAGCAAGGGCATTGATATACTGGCGAACAAAATATTCTACCTTCTGGCGAGTTTGATCACTCAAGCCATCGGTATCCGTGATCATCTTCATCAGGAAATTGCCCTGAATCAGATACAGTTGCTTGATATAGTCAAAAACAGGATTCTCTTCCCATTCTTCGTTTTTGAAACGACGATCCGACGGATCCGGTTTGATAATCGGATCCGGAGTCTGCCCCAGAAAGCGCAATACCGTATTTTGATACAATTCTTGCTGCTGCTTCATCAGATCCATCTGATCAGCAATCAGTTTGTTGGGGTTGTCCAGCATCGCTGAACCGACTTCCTGCAGTGCGGCGGAGAAATCGGACAATACAGACGCGGCGGGGTCTTCCCCCGAAGTCGGCTGAACAACCGCCTTTTCCCAGAAGAGTCCGTACTGTTCTGCCAGACGACCTGACATCTCGTAAAAATCGCCGACTGCGACTTCAAAGTTTTCCTTGGTCATATTGGTCAAACCCATAATCCGAAAAGAAGAAAGAAAAAAGGCCACCCAAGGGTGGCCTCAGAAACTTCGACCAGGATTAAGCGGCTTTAGTAGCTGCTTTGGTCGCTGGCTTTGCAGTAGTAGCAGTAGTCGCCGCGGTAGTGCGAGCCTCTTCCATGATGCCTTCTACCTGGGATTTGAACTCCATGGCCATGTCAGAGAAAATTTTCGCATCTTCCATGATTTTCTTGTTCAGCGAGGTGGCAGCTTCAGCCTGTGCAGCAGTGTAAGCACGCATACCTTCTGCGTCTTTCACGTCAGATGCTTTCTTCATCTGATCCAGACCCATCTCGGCATAGCTTTTGATGGCGGTCAGTTGGAAGTCAGTCATTTTTTCCATGTTTTCAACAAACAGGCTGTTGAACTTGGACATAGGCGCATACATAGTTTTCGCTTGTTCTGCGAATGCATTCAGGACGGTATCTTGCATGGTTTTGCTCCTTCAAAAGGTCGTGGTTAGCAAGTATTGCCACAGCCATACTAGCCTATGGCGTTTTACACTTAAATGACAAAAAAACAGAATTGACAGACTTTGTTGCCCCAAATCACAGCTTATTTCACATTTTATTTAAATCGTCGGAAATTTGGCGCTAACCATGATTTTTAATGGCTCATTTTACCCCATAACAATCGTTAGATTCTAACACATGTTAGAAGAACGACTGTGAAGCCGCATAATACCTGACTATCACTCGTTAGAATTTTCTTCGCTTTTTCCGGCCATCATGCCAAACATCAGCTGTTGAAACTGGGTCATGGCATTCATGCTTTCACTGAACAGGGGTTTATATAGCGACATGGCATCATAACCCTCTTCTCCGGACTTCATTTTTTCCATCATTTGGCTAAAAACTTCCTGCTGGAATTGCTGAACGTCCGGTAACCCCATAACCCGGCGAAATTCTTCTGGCGTTAAATCAAAACTGACATTTATTTTCATATTTTTGTTCCTTTTATTTCTTATCAATCTGAATAATTTACTGCTTATTCAAGTTCTATTTTCATACCTTGCCAGGCAACGACCAGTGCCAAAATGGCAACAGCCGCTGCTCCGATAAACACTTGCTCCCCACCCAAATGCCAAAAATAGCCACTCAGCCAGGCCCCTAATGCTCCACCCAAGCCAAATCCGGCACTGGAATACAATGCCTGCCCCTGACCCTGGTTGCCAGCAAACAGCAGCGGGACATAACGAATACAGACAGCATGCAACATGGCGAAGGTGAATGCATGAGAAACCTGAGCCAACAGTAGTACCCATACCTGCTGTGGAAAGGCGGCGATCAAGAGCCAGCGCAGTGCCGTCATCGCCAGGCTGGCCAACAACCAGTGGCGTAAACTCAGCCAGCGTAACAACCACCGCATGCGCCAGAACAAAATCACTTCAGCTATCACGCCCAGTGCCCAAAGTAACCCCACGCTGGCAGATGAGTAGCCATTCTCTTCCAGGTAAATACTGAAGAAGGTATACAGCGGCCCATGGCTCACCTGCAGTAACAGATTAACCAGTAAAAAGGCCATCACTGGCCAGCGCCCAGCCAATTTCCAGATTGAGCTCCCGGCTCCGTCGCCAGTCGGAGCCTGACCCGTACTGATCCGTGTCAGCCTCCAGCTATTGATCACCACACCCAACATCAGCACCAGCATGATCACAGGCAGCCATTGCACACTGATGTATTCAAACAGCCAACCCAACAAGGCGACGGTAATCACGAAGCCGACCGACCCCCAGAGGCGGATACGACTGTAGTCTTCCAGGCTGCTGGCAATGGCTTGCATGGTCAGCACTTCGTATTGAGGCAACATCGCTGACCAGAAGAAGCCATACAGCAACATAACGCCCACCACCGGCCAGAAACCATCTACCCACCAGATCGCACTGAAGCAAACGGCAGTCAGCAACCCGGCAATACGAGCCATGTGCAAGGGCGTTTGAAAATGACGGCTCCAGTGAGCCCAGAGCATGGGCGCAACGATACGGATCAGGGAGAAAGCAGCAATGGCACTACCAATAGCGCCATAATCAAAGCCAAGGGATTGCAGATATGGCCCCCAGTAAGGGGCATTACAGCCAACCAGCGAGAAAAACAGCGCGTAAAAAATCGCCAGGGGTTGGCGAACCTGGCGATGGATATCAGACACCGATAGCTCCGTCAGTGACCTGTTTGACCAGCAAGTCCAGAAATAATTGGTGTACTGCAATACACGTCGCCATTCTGGCCACGGTGACGCAACAAATGGTCGCAGACCACAATGGCCATCATAGCTTCAGCAATGGGCGTGGCACGAATCCCGACGCAAGGGTCGTGACGCCCTTTGGTCACTACTTCGATCGAGTGGCCCTCAACATCAATCGATTGTCCTGGAATGACCAGGCTGGACGTTGGTTTCAGAGCGATATGGGCAACCAGATCCTGACCCGTAGAAATCCCGCCGAGAATACCGCCAGCATGATTACTGAGAAACCCTTCCGGTGTCATTTCGTCACGATGTTCTGTGCCTTTTTGTGCCACCACGTCAAAGCCATCACCAATTTCCACGCCTTTTACCGCATTGATGCTCATCAAGGCATGAGCCAGATCGGCGTCGAGGCGATCAAACACCGGCTCACCCAGGCCCGGCATCATGCCACTGGCAACCACGGATATTCTGGCACCGACCGAGTTGCCTTCCTTGCGTAATGCCGTCATGTACTCTTCCATCGCCGAGACCTTGCTGGCATCTGGACAAAAGAACGGGTTTTGCTCCACCTGTTGCCAGTCAAACTGGCTGTTATCTATGGCAATCGGGCCCAGCTGGGACAGGTAGCCACGAATCTCTATGCCTTTTGCAGCCAGTACTTTTTTGGCTATCGCGCCAGCAGCCACCCGCATGGCGGTTTCGCGAGCCGATGAACGACCACCACCACGATAGTCACGAAAGCCATACTTCTGGTTATAGCTGTAATCGGCATGGGCCGGACGGAATGTGGTAGCAATATTGGAATAATCCCTGGAGCGCTGATCGGTATTTTCGATCATCAGTCCAATCGGTGTGCCGGTGGTTTTGCCTTCGAATACACCTGACAGGATACGCACCGCATCGTCTTCACGACGTTGGGTGGTATAACGCGACGTACCCGGTTTGCGACGATCCAGATCACGTTGCAGATCGTCCTCATTCAGCTCGATGCCCGGAGGACAACCGTCGATAATGGCACCCAATGCCAAGCCGTGACTTTCACCAAAGGTGGTCACAGTGAAAAGTGTTCCAATGCTATTTCCAGACATAGTAATTCCGAGGTAGCGGCCCGGCTGACCGGGACAAGGGGCAGCAACAGGGGCGTTAAATTCAATCTGTATAAAAATCAGTAAAAATAATCAGTCATCAGAGTGCAGTTCAGACAATAGCTCCAACTCGCGGGCTTGCAGTACAAACACGCCGTGGCCTCCACGTTCGAAGTCTGGCCAGACAAACGGCAAGTCCGGGAAAGCAGCCTCCAGAGCAGGCCAGCTATTGCCCACCTCCACCACCAGCAAACCATCATCACTGAGATACTGCCGGGCCTGGCGGAGCATAATCCGCACCAGGTCGAGGCCATCCTCTCCCGCTGCCAGCGCCAGCGCTGGTTCATGCTGGAATTCTTCCGGCAGGCTAGCCATATCTTCCGCATCAACGTAGGGGGGATTGGAGACAATCAGATCGTATTGGCCATGGGCTGCAGCAAACAGGTCAGATTGTAATGCCTGAACCCTGTGCCCCAACCCATGGCGCTGGATGTTTTCCTCTGCCAGCGTAAGCGCATCAAAGGAGATATCCAGCAACTCGACTTCGGCATCCGGGAACTGTACAGCGCAAGCAATACCGATACAGCCCGAACCGGTACACAGGTCAAGAATACGCTGTGGTTTACCCTCACCCTGCCACCAAGGCAAAAACTCATTCTGAATCAATTCTGCAATCGGTGAACGAGGTATCAATACCCGCTCATCCACCACAAACGGCAAACCACAAAACCAGGCTTGCCCGGTCAGGTAAGGTGCCGGAAAGCGGCTGTCTATGCGTTCAACGACCAGTGCAATGACGGATTCACGCTCTTGCTGTGTCAGCCGGGCACTGTACCACTCAGGGGATAACTCCCATGGCAACATCAGCGCATGCATCACCAGCAGCCGGGCTTCATCCCAAGCATTGTCGGTGCCATGACCGAAGTAGATGTCGAATTCGTTCATACGACTGACCGACCATCTCAGCATATCCTGAATAGTACTCAGCTCTTCAATTGCCGCGGAGGCATTCTGATGCAAATACATTTACTTGCCCGCCTAGGAAATCAGCTTAGTTTACTGGCTGCCTGCAGAAATGTCGCGAGCGACAACAGGACAAGGCTCAAATCGATCCGAAAGCAAAAATCGTTCGAATCAGACAGGCTTGCTGAGTAGTCAGCTTGCCGTGACGTAACGGATCTCAGACCACATCCTCAAGCCATACGCTGACCGTAAGGACTGCAGCTACCCTGCTCAAAGGCATCCAGCGCTTTTTCGGCAATATGGCGTCCCAGTTCGATCATCTCTTTAGCACGGTAGAACTCATACATTTCACAGGATTCAATCGGCATATTAATCATCAGGTCGGGCGGATAAGCCGCAGTTTTGAAGCGGGTGAGCGACAGCTGCATGGTTTCAAACATCTGGTTCATCATTTCCAGCTTGCCGATATTTTCATCGACATGACTGGACGCATCGGCCCGACGTTTCGAATCCAGCCAGCTGGTCGCCTTGTCTACCACCGAGTTGAACCAGTCGCGTTTTTGCTGGCCGGTGTCTTCGCGGGCAAAGACAAAATCGTCTGGCATGGCCGCATCCGAGTTCAGGTCGACGGCAAACAGATAATCGGCATGAATGGAGATACAGGGAGAAATCGGTAATGGATTCAGCACACCACCATCCACCAGCGTTCTGCCATTCATCTTCACCGGGTGCAAAATACTGGGAATGGCCGCCGAAGCCCGAATCGCCAAATCCAGCGACCCACGTTGAAACCAGATTTCTTTTTTGGCCGTCATATCGGTTGCGACTGCCGTAAAGGGAATGTCCAGATCCTCTATCAGGCAGTCCTCCAACAATTCGCTGATCATGCTGAACACACGATCACCACGGATCACTCCACTCGACAACAAGGACACATCGACCAGCTTGAGCACATCCAGATACCCCAGCTTGCCAACCCACTCGCGAAAGAGCGGTAACTTGCCAGCGCAATAGAAACCACCGATCACAGCCCCCATGGAACAACCCGAGATACCCACGACGTTATAACCACGAGCCTCAAGCACATCCAGTACACCAATATGGGCATACCCCCGTGCGCCACCACTCCCTAACGCCAACGCGACTGTTTTCGTCATTTTTTATCTCCGTGGCCAAAATACAAAACGCAAGGCAGGCACCAGGCGGCCATCGGGAGGCAGCGCCAGTGCTGCCTGCCCACTGACATTCAACCCCGCTCCCATATCAAAACCGGCGACCCGCAACTGCTGCGCAAGGCGGTCAGAACAGGTCTGATTCACCGACATATCATTCGACTGATAACAGTGCACCACCAGAAACAGACGCTGTTGTACGCCCTGTGACAACGACGTCAATACATTCAGCAATGGCGCACTGGCAACGCTATCGAACTGGCCATCAGTGACCTGAAATCCCGGCAGCCAACCGCTGCTGATACTTAACATACTGCTGATATCCGCACGGTTAACCACTCCCGGCAGCACGTTGTCTGAAGTCTCAATCATATCCAGCCCCACCACCGTCTGACGTGGGCCACGCTGGGTAGCGTAGACCAGCAGCAGTGTTGCCGGAGCTCGCAGAGTGGACGGCGTCGCCGCAGCCGTTGGCGGCAAATAAACCACCATATAGCGCTGTTGATTGTCCCTGCCCACCAAGCGACCGTTTTCAAAGATTTCATTGGCCCAGAAATGACTGCTGCCACAATCCAGATCCTGACACTGGTACAACACTCGCGCCGACATCCCTTGTGCCAACTCATTTTGCAGCGGCTCCAGCAAACCGTCCAGATCCAGTTTTTCACTGGATTCCCACGCCAATCGCCGTAAAGAACCGGAGATCCTCAACTCACGATCCGCAAAGGTCGTCGCCGCAGCACGTTTCTGTGCCGACAACACCAGACGAAAATGATCAATCGAAGAGGTTCGATCCGTCAGCACCCGCGCCCCCACCGGGGCCACCAGCCGACTGAAACGATCCTCATCCGCCGCCTCAACCGGTAATACACTCAAGACCACAAACATCATCAGAATGATCCGACATAAGCGATTGCCGCACCGGTTATTTTGCTGCCGATTTCCAGTCACAGAACTACCTCAATACCAATATTCAATACTCATTATAGAGTACAGCGTAACACGAGCTATGCCCGCGACTGCGACAATCACATCGACCAGCAACAGCTTTACTACAACGCAGCGTTCCAGATTGCTACACTGCCGCCTTCGAATTCAGCGACCGAGTCCTCATGTCACGCCTTTCTCCTATATTGCTGCGATCCCTGCCTCTGACACTGCTGTTTCTGGGAGGTTGCCAGGCCAGCTTGCCAACTCGCCCAGATACCCCGAGCACGGCAGCGCTCACCTATTCCACGGAGCAACAAGCAGCCGTTCAGGAACAACTGGACAATGCCAGCAACGACTATTTTCAACAGCTGGCTGACCGCTTTCCTGAACGAGCCAGAGCACTGGGAATAGAGCCTGAAGCCACCTGGTCAGCGCTATCCAGCAGCAGTCAGAACGGCATCTATCAGCAACTGCAACAACAGAAACAACAATTGCAAAGTCTGCCGCTCGATGCCCTGCCAGCGCAGCAACAGCTGGTCGCCAGTACGCTGATCTACCGAATCAACCAACAACTGGACTGGCGCGACTGTGACAACAACAGCATGCCACTAGGCAGTGAGCACGACTGGCTTAATCTGCTTGAAACCAGCCTGTCGAAAGATACTCGGGTCGATAACATCCCCGGCTTCCACCGTTACCTCAAACGCCTTGAATCCGCCGCGCTGCTGTTGCAACAATGGCAGCAGCAAATCAGCGAACGCAATCAGCGCCACGTCGTCATGCTAGGCAGCAGCCGCAAGCGCACCTTGCGCCAGCTTGACCAGATGATGTCTGGCTACCCGTTTACCGACAGCCCGGAACCATCCACCTTATGGCGCGATGTTCAAACCCGATTGACACGGTTGGATCTCTACCCGTCCAGTCACGGGATCCTCGAAAGCAAGGCCGCCAGCATCCTCACCAACCATTTATTACCCGCCTTGCGGGCGCTGCGTCATCAACTGACTGAACTGCCCGTGCAAACCAGCCTGAGTTGGCAACAACAGCCCAACGGCGACGCCTGCTACCGGTTGCAATTGACCGAGATGGGCAGTGCAGAATCTCCCGAACTGTTACAGGAAATAGCCAAAACCCGCCTCTCTGCCATACAGCAACAACTGGTTCAAGAGCTGACCCTGGATCCAGCCCAAACACTGGCTCCCCAGTTGCGCGCCTGGTTGGCATCACACCGGATACAACCGTCACAGCCCCAGCAGGCCGCCCGTGAGCGCTTGCAACAGCTGAACCAGCAGCTCCCCCAGCTGTTTGCTTACCTGCCCACCACAGCACTGGTGATTCAACCCAGCCAGGACGCCAGTGTCATCAGCCCCTGGTATGAAGCCCCCAGACCAGCACTGGAACAGCCGGGTATCTACTGGACCGTCGCCAATCACCCGGCCAGCAGCTGGCGTTGGCCACTGGATCTGTACCGCAATACCCTGCCGGGCAAACACCTGCAAGTAGCACTGGCGCAGGAAAACACGCAATTGCCCGACTTTATGCGTGCTCCCATCAACGACGACTTTGAACCGGGCTGGTTGTCCATCGCCGCCGAATTGGCAGCCGATCTTGGCGGCTATCAGAATGCCGGAGAACACGCCTGGGTATTGCTGGATGAAATGGAACAGGAGCTGAATCTTATTCTGGATATCGGCATCCATCTTTATCAATGGCCGCAAGACAAGGCCATCCGTTATTGCCAGATCAACAGCTTTCTGTCGCAACAGGATTGCCAACAACGCCTGCAACAGATAATGGAAGCACCCGGACGCCTGGCTCGTCCGGCAATCTCGCGCGCCAACCTGCTGAGCCTGATTCAGTCGGCTGAATCCGAATTGGGGCAAGACTTCGTCGGCCAACAGTTTTATAGCGACTGGCTGGCAGCCGGACTGCTACCACCAGCACTGTATGGCCAATGGTTAAGGTTATGGGTGGCGCAGTAACAGCACAACCGACAGTACTGGCGCTTGCCCGTATTGTCGAGGTCGTGCGTCATGTGGGCTACCTGAGCGTTTTGAGTCGAGTTGTAACGCCGCGCGCTTGAACCCCTAGCGGTTCCCGTTACGGAATACCAAACGATTATTCACATCACGGCTGCTTTTGATACGCTCACTGTGATCAATAGCCTGTTGCTGTTTGGCCATACGATCATACAACAGCACGTTGACGGTGGCCCCCAGGTTCATGCAACCAATGGTTGGAACATAAACCACAGCATCAGCCACATCAATGATGGACTGATCGACAGATCCATCTTCCGGGCCAAAGATATACAAGGCATGATCAGGATGAATAAATTCCGGTAACGGAGTTGCCCCGACAGCAAACTCAACACACACCAGCGTCCGGTGCTGTCCGGCCAATTCAGTGAAAGACTCAACCGCGCTCAGTTCAATATGCTGGCTAGCGTTCTTGGTATCCTGATGATATTTTGCCGCTCGCGCAAATCGCTTGCCGGTATAATAAATGGCACTGGCACCATAACAACCGGCAGCACGCATTACCACACCTACATTAGAAGGGCTTTTGGGGTTGCATAACGCAATAGCGGACGACCTTGTTTGTTGCACGATGTATTCCCAAACCGGTTATATTCAAGCACATCATACTAAAAAACCCCCATTTTATAAACCGGCAGCTGAATATCAAAAACACAAAACCAGAAATCTCACAGAAATACCTGGCTCCTACACTCCTGTGTAGTAGCCAGCAGTGTCCATTACATTTCCATATAAAGCGTAGAAACAAGAACAGTCTATATTTTACCAACCGGTGCCTGAGTATTAAAAATATAAAATCAGAAAGCTTTACCGTACTGAAAACAGATAATAAAAAAATAAAAATTCAGATTTTAAAAAAATTTAGTTTTCCAGAGCAAGCACCACACTCAGGTCTGCTAACACTTCGTAGCACTCCAGTAGCCCGTCGTTATCTGAGCGGCTACTGGAGGCCGTTATTATCGGTGCTACGCTGTTAAATCTGTTACTTCACCGGTGACAGCAGGTCTGGATTAGTCACCAGATTTCTGACGCCGTGTGCGTGATCTTCATTAAATACGTTGCCCTTGCACCACAGACCAACCGTGGCAATGTTCACCTTGGCCACCTTGGGTCTGACACTCCATGACACCTGGAAAGGCGAACCGGCTTCATTGTAGCCAGGGCCTGTTGTAGAACCGGCATATTGCACCGGGTAACCAGTATCAGTCGGTATATTCAACGCTTGATGCACACCATGACGGACACCCTGTTGGGTCAGCTGGCCAAAGTCCAGAGCACTGCTGTCATTTACCAGAACAAACACCTGTGTTTCTACACGCAACTGGGGATTACCGATGGATTCATCCAGACAAGCGCCCAGAGTTGGCCCAGGGGCAACCTGTGCAGTTGAATGTACATAATGAACCTCAATCGTGTCTCCCGGAACCAGGCTGCCATGCGCACTCGGGCAAATATCTTCGGTAACGGCTGTGAGTTCACCAGCACTCAGTGACCCGGTATATTCATAACCACTTTGATAACCATAACCATCGCCATTACCAGCATAGCGGGTAAATTCCCCCCCCTTGTGCTCGGCATTTTTGTGGAAGTGAATATTACACAAATTCATATATTCAGAGGCAGGAGCCGCACTGAATACACGATTGTTCTTACCATCAGTTATATCAATATCACGAGGAGATTGAGGGCCAAATCCCTTACCAGCGGTGTTTTGCGCCAACAAGCTGCGTTGTGCTGCCACCACCTGATCGGAAACCGGCTTGTGCGCATCCGTATGATGATGTTCAACACTGGCACAGCTCGCCAGCAAGGTCGTCGACGTAAGTACTACAGCAATTTTTGTTCTCATATTTATCATACCCATTATTAGTGAACGATAAATATTAATGCAGATATTCTGAACTTGCGACCAAAACACCAATATAAAATAAAATTTTTACCAGGACGCCAAAAAAGCGTCCTATTCAATAGGCCAATACACTTTAGCGGACATTTGGGGACATCTATTTAATCCGGTGCTCACTCTGGGCCACCGGATGGTTTCGAATCACGAAGCCGACTTGCAGGCCTGACGGGTCAAGTCAAAAGTCGGCGACACCGAGTCGAGATCATCCGGCAGCCCCCGAAGGGCGCGGGTTGCCGCCGTCCAGTGCGGTGTTGACGAATTTGAAAAGGACTCGTCATTTCGCTGCATTCGTCGCCTTGCCCTGAACAACGGCAACACTCGCGCAGAGCCGTGCAGGATTAAATAGATGTCCCCATTTATTTAATCCGGTGCCCGCTCTGGGCTTTCGGATGGTGTCGAATCACGAAGCCGGTTTGCAGGCCAAACCACACTCCTCATGCCTTGTTCTGAAGCCAGCGGGCTCTCAGCAGGTCCGATTGATCAATTGAGAACGCCCCCTAAGATTCCGCCCATCCACAGTCATTAAAATATTTCGCCATTCACATTCAGCGCCTCTTCAAGGCTGGCATAGCTCATCAGCACCCCCTGGCCAGAGTACTGTTTTCTCAGCTGATTGATCGCCATCAACAGTAACATCACCAGCTGAAATGCTTGCAATAATGACTCAGGAGCTCCGGCATTGTGCAGATCATCGTAATGCTCCACAGCAAACTCATAAGCTTCCGTTTCCCGACGTCGCCAGTCTTCCCCCTCCGACTGTTCCAATGTGTCGAATACCTGATGCACCTGGCCTATCTGAATGGCAAGATCAGGACGTCCACGACGGAACAGACCGTTGGCATAACTGCGTAAAAACAGATCGGCCCAGGTAATCACCGAATAGCCACAGCCTGCCGTCGGCAAAGTAGGATGAAATGGATCGCGCTGTTCACAAATAAACCACCGCTCTGAACGACCAACGACCGATTCGTTGTCTGCTACAGGCTGGCGCCACAAGGTGGCGGGCAGCAGTGATGACTCTGATCGACTCATAAAGTGTCCCTCGTTGAAGTCTGTTTGGATAGACTTCAGCAAGGACTAGGCCAGTAAGAAGAAACGGCTTTATTTCAACGAGTTAGAGAAAAACACAAACGTATCAACACGAAAACGGCAAAAAATCGCCGCCAAAACTGGCTGGCAAGTGCCAGAACTCTGACAGCGTAAAAAACAACCTGGAAAAAGAGACTGGACAAGGCAATATGAGAAGCGATATGAGACGCACAATGGGAGAAAGCCTCAGAACGTCAAACAGCGGCCAATCTTCCTCGCCGCTGCCCCCACATGCAAAGAATACCAAAACCAGTCGCATCAGCCGGATCCTATTTTTCCTCCAGATCAAACGGCTTTTCGCTTAAATGATGGCGTAACCGATGAATCGCCACAAAAACCACCACCACAATCACCGGCAAGGCGATACCTTTGAGCATATAGGGATCAACTTGCCAGCCAAATGCTTTGAGACCATCCGCACCAATACCCACCAGCGCCAGAATGTAATAACAGATCACCACCACCGACAACCCTTCGACCGTTTGCTGCAACCGCAACTGCAACTCACTGCGTTTGTTCATCGACGTCAGCAAACGCTGATTCTGCTCCTGAATCGACAGATCCACACGGGTGCGCAGCAAACTGGTTGTGCGGTGAATACGACGCGACAAATCTTCCAGCTGATCCCGCACCGAATTACAGGTTTTGATGCCAGGCGTTAATCGCCGCTCAAGAAATTCCCGCAAGCTCTGCACCCCGTCAAGTGGCTCCTCTTTCAACTGGTCAAGACGGTCACGTACCAGATCGTGATAGGCCTTGGCCGCCGCAAAACGGAAATTGGTATCCGAGCGATAACGTTCCACATCCGCTGCCAACTGTGACAATGACTTCAACAAATCACGGTCTTCAAACTGGTTTTCCAACTCCGAAATATTCTGGATCAACTGCGCCAGACTGGTCTCAACCCGAGTCAGCTCATTGCCCATTTTACGCGCTACCGGCAACGCCAGCAGCGACATCAAGCGATAGGTTTCCAGCTCGAACAAGCGCTGTACCAAGCGCCCTGTCTGATACGGATTCAACCCCTTGTTCACCGCCACAATGCGACCAAAGCCATCACTGTGTAAACGAAATGCCGTCCACACCAACGCCTGGCCGCTGGCGACGGATGCACCCGATACCCGCTGCCCTTCAAACCAGTCGTACAACTGCTTTTCATCCGGTGTATCGTTCACCAGCGACAGATTCACCGCCACCACCAACTCACCCGGCATCGCCGCCAGCCAGTCTTTTGGAATAAACGCCAGCGCATCAGTCGCAAAAGGCTCCTCGGTCGCGACGATAAAGGTAAAGTTGGCGAACTCCAGATGGCGCTCCCAACGTAACTCAAAGCCCCCAAAATCCTGATACAAACAGGATGAATCCGGATCCGGTGCTGGCACACTGTAACGGCGGCACAACTCCACCACATGGGCATGCAACTCCTGCCGGTTGTCGTTCAGCTTGACCGTAAAATGAGCCACCTGGCAGCTCCCCTCAATCACCGGCGACGGGCGATTATGCAGCTCCTCGTACAACACCGATCGCATTGGATGAACGTTAAGAGACAGACTGGGACTGGCGATATCCGGCACATGTGGGCTACTGATCATGAGTCGATAACATCCTGAATTGTCGAAAAATAATGCCAGCCTACAGGGAACAACACCCTGTCGCCAAGGTGTCTATTAGACCCAATACCGGAGAGCTATTCCTGCTCTGGCAAGCAGCCTGAAAATCTGACCGACAGAACGTATAACCAGAACAAGACCAAACCGGCCTGGCACTATTCAGGTCGCTGCCGATAAAACAAACCTAATAACCGATAGACATCAGGTAAGGCTTGTTTCATCAGCAGAGGAGCCTCAAAAAACGTTTCACTACACACCGCAAAAAATTCCGCCGGGTTTGACAGCGCATACTCGTCCAAAGGCAACACTTTATGATGCAGATAAGCCTTGTTCAAACCGTCCCACGCTGCCGTAAACACATCGTGCCATTCGCCAGGGCGCATATCAGGATGCATCGGTGGTGCGCCATTGGCGCCATCACGCAACCTATCCAACGTATGCGCCAACTCATGAATCACCACGTTACTGGCCTTGCCATGACGAACGCGCTCCCCGCTATGTAATACCGCATCCCACGACAGAATAACCGGCCCCCGCTGCCAGGCTTCGCCACTCAATCCCGGAGCCTGTGCGTGAACCACCCCATCAGCGCTGCGATAAGGCCGGTTGGGAACAAAATCGCCCTCATAAACAATGACTGTTTGCCAGTGGTCGTACCACTCCAGGCCAAGATTCAACACCGGCACACAAGCCATGGTGGCAATTTTCAGACACATCGCCTGAGTCAGTTCAAAACCGCCACCGGCAGTAAAATCCTTATGCACCAGCAACCGAAACGCTAAATGGCGTAACTCATCGCGCTCACGCCCCTGATAACGTGCCATCACTGGCCAATCAGCAACAGCCGCCTCCCACTGCTCTATGGTAAACCCCTGCTGGTTAATACGCCGAACTTCCAGCCAATGTTTGATTGCTTTCAACAACATCGTATTTCCTTTAATACCCGCCACCAGCCTGAGCTGTTTTTAATCGCCAGGTTTTAGTCGCAGGTTTTGTTAAAAGGTAGGTATTTGCGCGGCAGAAAAATAGCAATGACGTTTGCCAAATCATAACGACTACTTTTTTACAATTGAATTTACAACCGAAAGCCGCCGTCTTCATCGAGCAATTGATCCAGCGAGACAGAGAGATGGCTGGCAACGTCCTGTTGCCAACCATTCAGCCAGTCACTCAATGACGAATCTTCCGGGACAGCGTGTTCAGCTGCTTGCAGTTGCTGCAATGTCAGGTCGGCAAAAAAGTGGTCGAGGGTGAGCAAACGCATATCGGGTAACCATATCCAGCTATCGTCCTGGCTTTTGGTCACCCAACCCGCCTGCTGAAAGTACTTCAGCAACACCGACAGCTCTGCTGCCGGAAGGCTGCGCAAACGCTGCCGCAGATCGCTTTCGCTCATACCCTTGCCTGCTTGCTGGCCCTGGTAAAGCGCAGCAGCCAGAGCCAGTCGTTGCCGTAACGGGTCACGTACCGAGCGCGATTCCGGGTGGCTGAGGGCATAGCTGAGTTCAGCACCAAAAAGCAACAGCATCCAGCTGAGGTAAGTCCACATCAGGAACAGCGGAACAGCGGCAAAAGCACCGTAGATCAGTTGGTACGACGGAAACATACCGACGATTTTGGCGAACAGGTATTTGCCGGTTTCAAACACAGTCGCCACCACCAGCGCGGCAACCACGGCATCTCTGGGGGGAACCTTGCAGTTGGGCACCATCATATAAACAAAGGTGATGGCGGCCACGGTCATCGACCAGGGCACCAGCCGGGCAAAGGAAGGAATCGTCATATCCATCCCTTCTGGCAGTACGCTGAGCGAGGCCAGCAGTGAGCTGACTGCCTGAGCGGCACCAAACAGCAACGGCCCGAGGCTGAGGACTGCCCAGTAACGAAAGAAGCGTTGCAATGTCGAACGTGAGACTTCGACCTGCCAGATTTTATTGAACTGCTGTTCGATGGTTTGCAACAACATCAACGCGGTAAAAAACAGGAATACCACACCAATCCAGGTCAGCTCGCGGGCCTGCGCACTGAAGCGCACCAGATAGTTGGAAATCATGTCACTGCCTTCAGGCATGACGTAGGCCAGCAGGTTAGTGTGTGCTTGCGCACCCCATTCTTGCAGGGACGGGATAGCGCTGAGAATCGCGTAGGTCACGGTAATTACCGGCACCAGGGCAAACAGGGTGGTATAGGTCAGGGCGGCGGCATCGCGCCTGCGCTCCATGGACTCGAACCGTTTGAGGGTTTGCCAGATCAGTCGCAGTACCCGGCGACCACGGCGGAAAGCGGTGAGCATCTAGGGCTTCCTTGTTACAATCGCTGCCAATTGGTTGACAATTTGAGAGTGTGCACAGCATGAGTGATATACAGATCTACCACAATCCCCGGTGTTCCAAGTCGCGGGAGACCCTGAAACTGCTGCAGGACAAAGGCATTACACCCGTGGTCGTGGAGTACCTGAAAGACGTACCGTCGGAAGACGAGATTCGCCAGCTGATCCAGCTGCTCGGCTTCAGCAGCGCCCGTGAGCTGATGCGCACCAAAGAAGAAGAATACAAACAACAGAACCTGGCCAGTGCCGATGAAGCCACTCTGATCCGCGCCATGGCCAACACTCCCAAACTGATAGAACGCCCGATCGTCATCAACGGCAACCAGGCCCGTATCGGCCGCCCACCAGAACAGGTGCTGGAGATTCTTTGATGGCATCTGCCCCGTATGTATTGGTGCTGTATTACAGCCGCCACGGCAAAACCGCAGAGCTGGCACGGCTGATCGCTCGTGGTGTTGAGCAAGCCGGAATGGATGCTCGTATTCGCAGCGTGCCGCCGGTATCGCCGGATACCGAATCTTCATTGCCGCCGGTGCCGGATACCGGTGCAGTGTATTGCAGCCAGGATGATCTGCGCCACTGCGCCGGATTGGTAATGGGTAGTCCGACCCGTTTTGGCAATATGGCCGCGCCGCTGAAATACTTTCTCGACAGCACCAGTAGCCTGTGGCTGAGCGGTGCGCTGGCCGACAAACCCGCCGGAGTATTTACCTCAACCTCATCCTTGCATGGCGGTCAGGAAAGCACCCTGCTAACCATGGCATTGCCGTTATTACACCACGGCATGGTGTTCGCCGGTATTCCCTATCGTCATGCCGAACTCAGTGATACCCGCTCGGGTGGAACGCCTTATGGCATGAGCCACTGGGCCGGTGCCAACAATGAGCAAGCTATCAGCGCACCAGAAAAAGCCCTCTGTCTGGCCCAGGGCAAACGGGTTGCAACGCTGGCCACCGCCCTGCTTAACAGTCACGGAACGGGAATCTGATATGACCCAATTACCTGCCGCTAGCTGTCCGTTTGTTGCCAAGGCAGCCCTGGCCTACCGTGTACTGGTGAGCAGCTACATTGCTATGTTGCTGGTATTACTGGGCGCGACGCTCAGTCATCCACCGCCAACCGCCGAACCCGGCCTGATGCTATGGCTAACCGGTATTGGTATCGCGCTATTCAAGGCCTTGCCGCTGATGCTGTTTATACCCGGCCTGGTGGCACGCTCTCACAAGTCAGCTTCCTGGCTGGCTTATATGATTTTGCTCTACTTTGTGGTGTCGGTACTGGGAGTCTTTACACCAGGCAGCGGCATCTGGGGTTGGCTGCTGGTGCTCGCCAGCCTGGCGATTTTTGTCAGTGCGATTCTGTTCACCCGCTGGCAGAAGCGGGTTGAGGCAGGCTTGTAAGGCGTCATATTGGGAGGGCGGGCCGCGCTGTGCCGTAATCATCAATCGTCACCCCACGCGTCTCATCCAAGGCGTCATCCTGGGAGGGCGGGCCGCTGTGCCCGCCAACCTCCTCCATCCGAATCCGGGGTATTTTACAGCGCGAGTGCGGTGATTTCCCTACGGATCGGTAGCGTCCAAACGGCTACTGGTCGTCTTCCCACTCGCCATCGGTGTCGTCATCGGCGATTTCAGTCAGAATGGCGGAGCCACACTTGGCACATTTGCCTTCCACTACCACAACGCCATCCATTTCATATTCTTGCGGCTCGACCATGCCGAGGTCGGCTTCCATACACTCGTTACACCAGGTCTGGCTCAGGAAAGCATCCTGGTCGTCTTTTTCTCGGGCAAAAAAATCGCGTTCGATGCGTTCCATTTGTTTCTCTCTCAGGTCAATCGGGCCAATACCCGCCAATACGGTTTTGTACCGGCATTCGACGGGCATTGTAGGGGATTTCCGCTGGAAGGGAATATCTGCCGGTTGTTCTGTTTTGCTAAAATTTTCTATTTTTTCGAAAAATTTGACGATATTTATCCGCTTTTTAAGAAATAAATATCCCAATAACATCGACACCAGTATCAACGTCCGTATCACGCCCGTTGCGGTGTTTACTCCCGCTGTCCGACTCACCCCACACTCGCACCACACCACACCCACACCCACCCCGCAGGAGAACCATATGATCTACTTTCGCCCCTCGCAACAACGCGGCCATGTCAATATCGGCTGGCTGAACAGTTTCCACAGCTTTTCGTTTGGTCACTACCATGCGCCGGAGCATATGGGTTGGGGATTATTGCGGGTGATCAACGACGATACCGTGGCTGCCAGCGCCGGGTTTGAAGCCCACTGTCATCGGGATATGGAAATTATTTCCTATGTACTGGAAGGTGCTCTGCGCCATCAGGACAGCACCGGTAAAACGTCCGTATTGAAGGCCGGAGAAATACAACGCATGACCGCAGGCAGTGGGATTGTGCATTCCGAATTCAATCAGTCCCCGGAAGCTCAGGTACACTTTCTGCAAATATGGATTCATCCAAACGAACGCGGGCTGGAGCCTGGGTATCAACAGCGGCAAGTACCACAGCAAGGGCCTCTGACTGCAATTGTGTCGCCCGATGCGCGGGGGAACTCACTGAAGATCCATCAGGATGTGGTGATCTCCCGGCTGCAATTACAACCCGGCGAGTCCATCACCTTGCCGGTTGGCAGCCGCGCCGGGTATTTGCATATGATTGAGGGCAGTGCCGCAGTCAATGTTGTCGATCAACCGCTTGGGCCAGGGGATGCCGTGGGCATTATGGCGGCAACCGGGCTGACACTAAGCGCGACAGCTGACACTCACCTGACCGCGCTGTGGTTCGATCTGCCCGCTTTCCATCATCCGGCCTGAGCGTCAGAACCGGTCGATTTTTAACGCCGTCATTTCGAGCGCAGTAATTTATAGATGCCCCCTATAGACGACGGCTCCCAAAGGAATAGATGATAGCAGCCGCTGAATAAAACCTGCCCGACAGCCAACCGGGTTTATCTAACGCTTTCTGAAATACTTTCCAGGTATCGTCATGCTCACCCTCCACCACCTTAATAACTCTCGTTCCCAGCGTGTGCTCTGGTTATTGGAAGAGCTGGAAATTGATTACCAGATTACCTTGTACGAACGCGATCCCCACACCCTGCTGGCACCAGCCAGCCTGAAGGCCATTCATCCGCTGGGGAAATCTCCAGTGATTACCGATGGCGACTTGTCGCTGGCAGAGTCGGCGGTGATTCTTGAGTATCTCAACGATGTCTATGGCCAACGGCGCTTCTGGCCCGAGGACAGCCCGTCGTTATGGCAATGCCAATACTGGCTGCATTATGCCGAAGGCAGCCTGATGCCCTTTCTGTTAATGACGCTGGTGTTTCAGCGTATAAAGACCGCACCCATGCCCTTTTTTGTCCGGCCTGTCGCCCGTGGTATTGCCAACAAGGCACTCGACAGTTTTGTCTCGCCCAATCTGAGCAGCCATCTGGATTACGTTGAACGGCATCTGAGCAAAAATGAATGGTTTGCCGGTGACCAGATGTCGCTGGCGGATTTTCAGATGAGTTTCCCACTGGAAGCCGCCTTGCAGCGAGGTGCAAGCGCCGAGTCGCATCCACACCTGGCGGCCTGGGTAGCACGGATTCACCAGCGCGATGCCTACCAGCGCGCATTAACCAAAAGCGGGCCGTACGCCTACGCCTAACGGGTGTCAGTGGCTGATCTGCCGTATCACAACCCTGCCAGTTCGGTCAGCACCGCGTTGCTACTGGCATCAAACAGTGAGAAACGGGTACGGCTGTCACTGGGGGTAATCCCGACCCAGCGCTTGAAGGCGCGGCGGAAGTTGGTGCTGTCGTTAAAGCTCAGGTGCGCGGCGACCTGTTCGTTGTTCCAGCCACACACATGCAACAGATAAAGGCTCATATGTAGCCGTGACTGATCCTGCAATTGCTGAAAATGGCAGCCATGCTTGCCCAGTTTACGCTTCAGGGTTGCCGGACTCATCTCCAACCGTACGGCCATGTCGGGGAGCGTCATCGGTTCACGCACCCGCTCCAGCAGCAGCCGGTACACCCGTTCCGGCAACGACGCCGCAGGCAAGCCTGCCAGTATCCATTCACATTGACGCTGAGCCACCTGATAGGCCGTCGCCGACCCTCGTGGCCACTCCTGGTCGAGCCACTTGCGCTCGATCACCATCACATCCATGCCGAGGTCGAACCAGAGCTGGTCGCCCAGATTCACCTGATACTGTTCCTCATAATCCGGGCGGCCATAACTGAAACCGTAACGCCAGGGCAGTCGTGTGGCACTCATCCAGCGACTGAACGACGTCAGGGACGACATCGCCGCCTCGACCAGAAAGCGGCGGTCGCCCTGATGCTTGCCCAGGGTCAGCCAGTGGACGTAGCAATAACGCTCATCGGTGACCACAAAGGGCGTTACCCAAGGAGACAGCACCCGCCGGTAACTGACCAGCGCGTCCAGTGCCTGACGTAATGACCCGGCATTACCCAGCAAGCTGCTGGCGCTATCGTAGTGCCCTGGCCAGAGCGAGGCACCCCAGCGAAACGACAATTCCGGCTCCTTGCTGAGCTTGCTGGCATTACCCACCAACAGCCCCGCCTGAGTTGCTGACATCATCACCTGTCCTTGCAGAATATCTTCATAAAACAGGCCGGTGCCACGCAGAATCTTGTGGCTGCAAATATCACGGGAACGTAACAGATCGATCAACAACGCTGGCTGATAATGCGCAGCAAAAATACGCTCATCGCACTCATACCAGGTGGGTGTCGTCATTTCAGGCAACCTCGCCAAAACCGGAACCCGACTTGGCATTGGCCAGCGCCTGATTGGCGCGTTTGATCAGCAGATCGGACGGTTCGCCCTGCCAGTCTGCCAGGCCGATACTAATGGTCTGATAAAGGGTTTCGCCGCTGGTTTTATGCTTGTAGGCAAAATGCTGCACGGCCCGGCTCAGTTCAGCGGCAATGCTTTTGCCCTTGTCAACGCCGGTGTCTGGCAGCAGTACGGCAAAACGGTCGGCGGCATAACGGCAAATCAGGTCGTCCTGACGCAGGTTCAGCAGCATCAGTTCCGACAGTTCATACAGCAGGGCGTCGCCTTCCCGATGACCATGCAAACGGTTCACTTCAGCAAAACGATCAACATCCACCATCAACAACACCATCTTCTGGGCGGGCAGCTGGGTCATCACGCCTTGCAGTTGTTCTTTCAGGTAGTCAACCCGGCCCAGCTGGGTCAGGTTGTCGATAAACCGATGCTCCCGAAACAGCTGTTCGCGCTTGCGCAGTTGCTGATTGATCGACAATTGTTCCTGATGCCAGTGCACCAGCCCATAGGTCAATAGCATCACTCCCACGGGCATGGCACCGGATTCGAGCCACTGATCCCAGAACTGCTCGGCAGGCAAACGGATAAATTCATCCAGGTTGTCCTGCCACATAGCCAGAAACATAAACCCCAGCCCCAGGGTCAGCAAATCGGTCACCCGCCCCGCCGGACGACTGCCAAGAATCAGCATCATCCAGACCGCCAGCGCAATCGCGGTGCCGCCTTCACCCAGTACATCCAGCCAGTCAATTTCTGCCCACTGTTTGGCATCGCCCATGATCAGGCTGCCAACCAGCCCGCCAATGGCGAGGCCAAACACCAACAGCAATTTGCGCCGGTGTATCCCCAGAGTCGAAAACATCCCCAATCACCTATCCAGACCGTTGAGTTACCGGAAACACACTCGGTAAAACCAGCCGATGTGTCTCTGTACGTGGTCGGCATTAAAGCATGATCATCCGGTTGCGGGGCTTCAGGGGTCATATCGGCTCAGTAAAAGTTACCGTAAATTCGATGAATTTTTTATGACAGCCAGCCTGGGGGCTGGCAGGGCGATTTGAGCCAGTTAATTCCGTGAGCCATATCAATAAAGCTCATTTTCAAAGACCCGCTTCGACCACCAAACCATGGGTTAATTTGGATCATTACGACATCAAACCACGGCTTTTTAACACTCCTTTCCGACCACCTACATGGTTGCCAAAGAGGCAGTAACAATAGTGTCACCACCAATTCCTACTGTCGCAACGTCCTGACAAGAGACTCACTCTCGCCCCAAGGCCAGCTAACGAGACTGCCCGGGCCAGAGCCATTATTTCAACGGAGAGCAGAAGTGAAACTGTTAATCAAACCTCTGGTAGCCAGCATTGCTCTGGCATCTGCCGCTCTGGCGCAAGCCGATGGCATCGTCGAAGGCCGTATTATCGACGCGGCTTCACAAACCATTTACAAAGGTGCGGTTGTGCGCCTCGAAGAAGCCAAACGTCAAACCCTGTCGGGTCAGGCGGGTCGCTTCCGTTTGCCACCAGTCCCCGCCGGTGACTACACCCTGACCATTACCCTGGGCGACAAGACCCTGGATTCCCGGCGGGTGACCGTCATCGACAACGACGTCACCAGCGCCAACGTGGTGGTTAACGAAGGCGACGATATCATCGACGAGGTGCTGGTCTTTGGTCAGGCGGCGCGGATGCAACGCGCCCTCGATCGTCAGCGTTATTCCGATCGTATTATCAGCGCCGTCAATGCCGACGCCATCGGTGAACTGCCCGATTCAAACGCGGCAGAAGCCTTGCAGCGTATTCCCGGCCTGTCGATTGAACGCGACCAGGGCGAAGGCCGCTTTGTTCGTGTGCGTGGTATGGGATCAGACTACAACTCGGTATCCATCAACGGCACCCAGATTCCAGCACCGGAAGCCGGAACCCGTTCAGTGGCGCTGGATGTAATTCCATCCAACCTGATCAGCTCGCTGGTGGTCACCAAGTCTCTAACGCCTGATATGGACGCCAACTCCATCGGTGGTGCAATCGAGATTGAAAGTATCTCGGCACTGGATCGTGAAGGGCCGTTTTATAATGCCGACCTCGAATACAGCTACGACGAACTGACCGACAACACCAACCCCAAACTGTCTCTGGGAGGCGGTACGACCCTGGCACTGGGGGGCGAACGTCGTTTGGGTATCGCTGCAGCCGCCAGCTACGAAAGCCGTGACTTCGGTTCTGAAAATACCGAAACCGGCGGCAAGTGGGATGGCGATGAGCTGGAAGAAATGGAAATGCGCGATTACACCATCAATCGTGAACGGATTGGCGCGGCACTGAACCTCGATTATGAGCACGACATCAACAACGCCTTCTACCTGCGCACGCTGTATTCAGAATTCAGCGATGACGAACAACGCCAGGCACTGGTGGCGGAGTTTCAGGAACTGGTCATTGAAGATGGAGAGGAAGAGCGTGACGGTACTTCCCGTGCTTCCGGTGACAGCGGCCTCGGCGAAGTCGCCCGTGAACTGAAGGATCGTAAAGAAACCCAGACCATCAAGTCAGTGACCCTGGGTGGCGAACACTTTATCAACGACTGGACTGTCGAATACGACCTGGGTATGTCCAGCGCCAAGGAAGAAGAACCGGATTCCATGGACAGCGCGGTATTCACCGCCGACGTAGATAACATTGGTTTTAACGGCAGCAAAAAACCCATCCTGTTCGGCAGTGAGCTGTACGATGCCAGCAACTTTGAACTCGACGAAATCGAACGGGTACACAGTCATTCCACCGATGATATGAACGTCGCCAAAGTCGATATCACCCGCGACCTGATCGTGGCGGACTACCCGGCCATGGTGAAGTTTGGGGGCAAGCTGAAAAGCCGTAAAAAACACATGGATGTCGACATTCGCAAATATGAGGCCGATGACATTTCCATGTCCGATTACGTCTCCGGTAGCGTCGACTACGGTCTCGGCAACTTTGGCCCGGCCTTGAACGACAGCCAGTTGCGCGCGCTGATGAATACCCTGGCAGCAGACTCCGAAGCAGAAGCCGCTGCCGTGGCAGAAGGCTTTGTTGACTCACTCATTGAAGACTACACCATCGAAGAAGACGTCAACGCTGCTTATGTTATGGGCCGTATTGATATGGATGAACTGCAGCTGATTGGCGGTCTGCGCCATGAACAAACCAAACAGAAGAGCAAGGGTTACCAGATTAATGGTGACGATAATGAAGCCGCTGTCAGCCGCACACACTTCACCAACGACTACTCTCATACCCTGCCTTCCCTGCTGGCCAAACTGGATGTAGCGGCCGATACCCAGGTGCGAGCGGCCTGGACCAATTCGGTTGTGCGCCCAACCTTCGAAATGATTCGTCCAAACGTGGCCATTGACGGTGATGAACTGGAAGCGGGCAACCCCTACTTGAAACCACTGGAATCCAGTAACCTGGATCTGGGGATCGAACACTTTATGGGTAACGCAGGGGTGATTTCTGCCTTTGCCTTCTACAAGAATATCGACAATTTTGCCTACGAAACCGACGTCGCCAACGATGCCTATTACAACAGCCTGGCAGGGGAGGAAGACACCACCACCACCACATTTGAAAATGGCACATCCGCGACGGTAAAAGGTCTGGAACTGGCTTACTCACAAAAATTTGCCACCCTGCCAGCACCGTTCAATGGCTTGTTATTGTCTGCCAACGTGACCTTTGTCGATTCCAAAGCAACGATCACATCCGACGATGGAGACGAGCAACTGAGCCGCACCATCAGCTTACCGAAGCAGTCGGATACCACCGGCAACCTGGTGGTCGGGTACGAGAACGACACCATCAGCCTGCGTCTGGCCGCCAACTACAAGTCCGACTATCTGGACGAAGTAGGCAACCTCGAAGACAGCAGCGGAGACATCAAACAGTCATCGCAAACTCAGGTGGACTTCAACGCCTCCTACAAACTCTCCGAGCAGCTGAAAGTACGCTTCAAGGCCGCCAACCTGACCGATGAACCGTATTACACCTACCAGGGCAGCGAACAATACAATGCCCAATATGAAGACTACGGCCCAACCTACAGCCTGGGTGTGAGCTACTCCAGCTTCTGACGCCAGCTCTGCACCGGCACTGCCGGTGCCGCCCACAACCCTGGTGACGTTTCGCCGGGATTGTGGGGATTGTTGCGTCTGGATACCCGCGCTGGCACCCATTGGGTTATGCCCCACTGCTACAGAGAATTGTTATGACAGTACAACGACACACCATCACATTACTGAGCATGGCCATGATTGGCCTGACGCTCACGACCCTGTCCGCCTGTTCGGGTCTGAGCGCCAGCTCGACGGCCTCAACGACCCAGGCTCAGGCTACGCAGGCCATGACGATGACCAAGACACTGACCACAGGGGAACACCTGCTGGTGTTGCCGGGTCAGCGCTCTTTCAGCATCGGGCCAGACAGCCCGGCGCAACTGACCGACACCCAGACCGGCCAACCCGACTGGCAGGCCAGCTGGCGTGGCGAACTGCTCGATGCCCGCGAAATGACAGCAAACGGCCAAACAGTCATCAAGATTGTCAGCCTCGACCAACAGAACCAGTTACATCTGCTGACGCTGGTAGCCAGCACAGACACGAAGAGCGGTTATACCCTGCAGCAAGACGCCGTCAGCGCTCCCTTGCAACAGCCACTGGAAGGGCTGTGCTTGTACGCCCCGCTTAGCAATAGCCAGTCTGCTAACCTGCAACTGTTTTTGCTCGGCGAAGACGCCATGGCTCGACAGCTGGTGCTAACCCCAACTGCAAACGGTTCAGCTTCACAGCCGCACACGACTCCACTGAACACCACCCTGCTGCGTCAGTTCGCCATCGCACCCGGTGCCCAATACTGTGTTGCCGATGACCAGCGCGATACACTCTATATCAGCGAAGAAAGTGTCGGTGTATGGCGCATGAACGCACGGGCAGAAAGTGATGCCGCCCGCGAGATGATCGATCTGACTCACCCGTTTGGCCATATTCAGGGGCAAGCCGGAGCCATCACCCTGAGCCAGGGCAGCCTGTGGCTGGCCGAAAGTGAAGGACATCGCCTGTACCAGTATCAACAGGATAACGGTCGTTATCTTGGCCACACCCTGCTGGCCGAGACCATCGCCATCGATACTCTGCTGACCTTGCCGCAAGATACCCGGGCAGGAGCGCTGGATAAACACAGCGGCAGCCTGATCATGCTGGATTTGCCCTCGCTGCCTGCCGTTGAAGTAACCGATGTGATTACGACCGTGGTTGCCAATGGCGAGACTCAGCCGGTCAAAAAAGCCGGTGACGCCGCCGATGATCCAGCGATCTGGGTAAACCCGAACCAGCCAGATGCCAGCCGTGTTCTGGGCACCAACAAAAAGCAGGGGTTATACGTCTACGACCTTGATGGCACAGAGTTGCAGGAATTACTGGTGGATCGGGTCAACAACGTCGATCTGCGTCAGGGGTTCCACTATCGTAACCAGCCAATGGACATCGCCGCCGCCAGCCAGCGCGATCGCCACTCCATTGCCCTGTTCCGCATCCAGCCGCAAACCGGTGTGGTCAGCAGCGCAGGAGAAATCGTCACCACTTTGGACGACGTCTACGGTCTTTGTATGTATCAAAACCGTGCCCGCCAAGTATTTGTCTTTATCAACGATCAGGATGGACGTTATCAGCAGTACCAGATTCTGGATAGCGCGACTGGCTGGCAAGGCCAGTTGGTGCGGGAATTTGCCGTCGCCAGTCAGCCAGAAGGCTGCGCCGCTGATGATCGCGCCCAGCGACTGTTTGTAGGTGAAGAAAACCGCGCCGTCTGGACGCTGCCAGCGGAGCCAGATGCCACGACCGGAATGTTGGAAATCGCCAGCGTTGGTGAATGGCTGCACGCCGATATCGAAGGCATGGATATTTATCAGACCGCCACGGCCAACTATTTGCTGGTATCCAGTCAGGGCAACGACAGCTACGTACTGTTCAACGCCACTCCGCCGTACCAGTATATCGGTCGTTTCCGTGTTGGCCTCAACGCTGCCAAAGGGATTGACGGCGCGTCTGAAACCGATGGGCTGGCCATCAGTTCCGCCTTTCTGGGCGATCGATACCCGTTGGGAATGCTGGTTGTGCAGGATGGCCGCAATCTGATGCCGGAACAAAATCAGAATTTCAAATACATCGACTGGCGTGAGATCAAGACCCTGTTTGACTTACAGTAAGCGGCACCCTTGCCGCGAGACTGATGAGTCAGCCTGCCAGGCCCAAGGATCAGCAGGCTGGCTCAATACTGGTCAAATAATGAGCAAATCAGGCCAATAGGCGGCTATCAGGGCAGAAGAGATGTCTTGCCAGTTTGAGGGTTGCGGAACGTGTCAACCTCACTGTTACCTTTTACCTGGCGCACAACTCTGAAACCCGTCACTTGCGCTACCAGTGGTTGGAAAAACGAGCAAACACGTCGGGCTAAACGTGCATGCAAAGAGTCGTGTCATACCGGGCGGCGCTCCGCCATGCCACCCTACGAGGCTACAAGCCCCATCCCCACCTCAATCATCGTCTTGCATCGGGATCAAATAAACACCGGTGTCCAGTCCTGCCAGCCGCTCAGCAATCTTCGCCTGATCAGCGTCGGTTAGCTCGACAATATCAGCGTCCAATTGAAAGACGTGGTTGCGGGTGGCACCGTTATACTTTATGCGCCCTATGATACGGCCATCGTTACTGATGCAGTCGAGTTCTTGCTGGATTGGGAAAAACAGCACGGCTGCCTCCTCTATGTTCATTCAAATTAGCCCCACCGTTTGGTGTCTCGAAAAGCGGTGAACTGTCTCTCTGCGTTACTGGATTCGGATCTGCTGCGCGTTCGCAATGACGAGGGGTCGAGTAATAACAAATTTTCATAAAAAAGCCGCCCAAATGAGCGGCTTGATTTTACCGGCAGACAAGATGCCCGTACTCCCGCGATGACTACGCCAGGCGCTTGTACTTCATACGTTTTGGTGCCGCGTCGGCACCCAGGTGTTTCTTGCGATCGGCTTCGTATTCGGTGTAGTTGCCTTCAAAGAAGTTCACTTTGGAATCGCCTTCGTACGCCATGATGTGCGTGGCAATACGGTCGAGGAACCAGCGATCGTGGGAGACCACCATGACCGCGCCCGGAAAGGCCAGTACCGCTTCTTCCAGTGCCCGCAAGGTTTCCACGTCAAGGTCGTTGGATGGTTCGTCCAGCAACAGTACGTTAGCCCCTTGCTTTAAGGTATAAGCCAGCTGCAAGCGGCCGCGCTCACCACCGGACAAGTCGCCAACACGCTTCTGCTGGTCACCACCCTTGAAGTTGAAGCGACCAATATAAGAGCGGCTTGGATATTCCTTGCCATTGATACTCAACATATCCTGGCCGTCAGAAATCGCCTCCCATACCGTTTTCTTGTCGTCCAGCTCATCACGCAGCTGCTCCACAAAGGCCAGCTTGACGGTTTCACCCATCACGACTGCGCCGGAATCCGGTTGTTCCTGCCCCGCAATCATGCGGAACAAGGTTGATTTACCCGCGCCGTTACCACCGACAATACCAACAATGGCGCCAGCCGGTACGGTAAAGCTGAGGTCATCAATCAGAACGCGATCACCGTAAGACTTGGTGACGTTATGGAATTCAATCACCTTGTCACCCAGACGTGGGCCGGGCGGGATGTAAATTTCGTTGGTTTCGTTGCGGGTCTGGAACTCGCGCGAGTTCATCTCTTCGAACCGGGCCAAACGCGCCTTCGACTTCGACTGACGGCCCTTGGCTCCCTGACGCACCCATTCGAGTTCGTGCCGAATGGCCTTGGCGTGAGCATCTTCTTCTTTCTTTTCCTGATCCAGACGCTTCTCTTTCGCTTCCAGCCAGGTGGTGTAGTTGCCCTCGTAGGGAATACCGTGGCCACGATCCAGTTCCAGAATCCACTCGGCACAGTTATCGAGGAAGTAACGGTCGTGGGTAATCGCCACCACGGTGCCGGGATACTCTTCGAGAAATTTCTCCAGCCAGCCGACCGATTCGGCATCCAGGTGGTTGGTCGGTTCGTCCAGCAGCAGCATGTCCGGCTTCGACATCAACAATCGGCATAAGGCAACACGACGACGCTCACCACCCGACAGCTTGGTAACATCGGCATCCCAGGGTGGCAGCCGCAAGGCGTCGGCGGCGATTTCCATCTGGCGGTCAATATCATGGCCACCGACAGTTTCGATCAGGGCTTCGAGTTGGCCCTGTTTTTTGGCCAGTGCATCAAAATCGGCATCCGGCTCGGCATACGCTGCATAGACTGCATCCAGTTCAGCCTTGGCATTCATCAGTTCGCTGAGGCCGTCTTCGACGTTACCCCTGACGTCTTTGGCTGGATCGAGTTCTGGCTCCTGAGGTAAATAGCCAATGTTCAGTTCGGGCTGAGGACGAGCTTCGCCGATGAAATCCTGATCAACGCCTGCCATAATCTTCAGCAGGGTTGATTTACCGGAGCCATTCAGACCAAGTACACCAATTTTGGCACCGGGGAAAAAAGATAGAGAGATATCGCGTAGAATCTGACGCTTAGGCGGTACAATCTTGCCCAGACGGTTCATCGTAAATACATACTGTGCCATGGTGAAACCCTTAACTAAAAATGCTGCGCCAAACTACTCAAATCCGCCGAAAATGGCAATCAACGACATCACTATCCCATTGCTAGCGGTCGGTTCCGGCATGATTTGGTTTTCACGGACGAAATCAGCCAGTGTTCAGATTCAGCACACAGAGTAAGGCAATGAGCAGGAATCAGATCGATGCAGCATGACAAACAAGCAGGCAACCCCGTGCAATCAGGAGCTGGCCCACAGCGTTTTTTTATCCCCGCTTTTGTCATCATGGTTACGATTGTCGTATTCAATGTGTATCAACATGTCTGTTCCGATCGTGAAAAATTGCTCACCAGCGCCAGTATTATCGCCAGCCAACGGGCCACTGCCCTTGGCTCCCTGCTGTTGGCCTATACACCATTGCAGTGCCATCTTGGCGAGCACATTCCCGCAAACGGTCAGCGCTCAGCCACAGCCAACCTCGATCAGCTGGCCGGATTAACACCGTCACTGGAAGCCATCGCCATCGTGACATCGGCTCAAAACATCATCTATCAACACACGTTGTCAGGTCTGCCAGTCAGCCAGGAGCTGCTGTTTGCCCTGGCAGAAAATCCGCAACGTCAGCCGGCAACACAACCGCAACTAGTCAATGGACAACTCTATCTGGTGTCCTGGTGCAATCGCAGCAATCAGCAGTATCTGGTCGCCAGCCGCCACTCGATCAGCCGCTTCAGCACCAATACCCTGTCCAGCAGCAACCCGGATATTAACCTCAGCCTGGTCGACAGCCGTTCTGGCAGCACCTTAGTCCGTACATTAAACAATCGTCCAGACAACCTCCCCCATGCTGCACCATTGGCACAAAAAACAATCGCTGGCACTGAGTGGTCTGTTGTTGCGCGACAGGTGCCAGGTTATCTGGAGCGCCAGCTCGCCGGACGTCTGGTTGCACCATTGCTGCTGATCCTGGTGCTGATAACATTTGTGCTGGCGTTTTGGCGTTTTATTCGCAAGGCCGAGCAGGCCGCCAGGCATGCGGATAGCCAGCGCCAACAGGCTGAAGAACGGGCCGACCTGGTGCTGCAATCCATCGAAGACGCCCTGATTTCGACCGATGCCAACGGCATCATTAATTATATCAACAACCGCGCCAGGCTACTGCTTGAGCAGAATGGTCACGCGATTGTCATCGGCCGCACACTCGCCGAAGCCTGGCCACACCCGCGAGCATTGTGGTCCCACGGCCTCAACGCCCGCGAGCTGGAAGTCCTGCGTGATAATGGCCGTACCCTGTCGGTCACCCTCAACGGCGAGTCCCGCATTCTGGAACAAAGCTACCACCCGTTGTATCGCGAACGGCAACTGGATGGCATCGTCTGGATACTGCGAGACATCAGCATATCGGTGCGTACTCGTCGCGAACTGGAACTGAGCCGCCAGCGTTATATGTCTCTGTTCGAAGAAGCGGGTGTAGCCCACTGGTTACTGGATGTCTCCGAGTTCCGCAACACGCTCTCCAGCCTGGTGATTGTTAATGCCAACCAGGCGGCCGTGGTGCTGGCAGGAGCCACCAGTCGGCCACAACTGCAACTGCAGTTTCGGGAGCTGTTTATTGATGACGGCAAAGCCTTTCTCGAGATGATCCGTCACAGCCTCAACGAACAGACCCGCTATACCCACACCAATGTCTCCGTCAAACGCTTTGATGGCCAACAGCGAGAACTGTCGGCCCACTTCAGTCCCGGCTTCGACCACAAACTGATGATCTCCCTGATTGATATCACCGAAGAAAAGCGTGCCTCAGAGCGGACGCAAGAACAGGAAACCTTCTGGGCTGCCGTGATGGCTGCCATGCCGGATACCGTCTTTGTTGCCAACCTTGACGATCGGCTGGAACCCGATCTTGTTTACTGCAACCGTACTGGCTCCCAAACACTCGGTTATCCGGCAACCGATAACCGTAATGGTCACGACTGGCTGCTGTATGCCTCCGACGAGGTACAAAAACACTGCCTCCAGGTAATGACGGTCGTCAGAACGCTGCCACCCGGACAACCACTGGTCACCAGCGCCCAATTCCGTCATTACGATGGCAGCATCCGGGTTATTCGCTTCGAGTTTACGCCATTCCAGCACAGTGATAACGGCAAGGTGGATCGTTATATAGGCACGGCTCGGGATGTAACCGCCGAGATTACCAAGCAACAACAAGTCGCCGAAAGCGAAGCCCGTTACCGCATGGTGGCCGAGAACATGACCGACGTCATCTGGGCAACAGACGCTCAGATGCAGCTCAACTTTGTCAGCTCGTCGGTACAGCGGCTGCTGGGCTATCCGCCAGACGAGTTGCTTGGCCTCGGTATCGGCGCGATTTTCAGCCGCCGGGATATCCGCAGCTTGTTCCGTGAATTACAGCAAAGCCTGCGGCAGGCGTTGCAGAATAACGGCAACGACCCCGGACTCTACCGCAATGTCCTGGTACAAAAAGATATTCAGGCTAAAACTCGCAGTGGCGCACGCTGCCTGCTGGAGCTGCAGGCCAGTATGATCTGGGGCCAGGACGGTGCGATGCAAGGCATCATCGGCATCTGCCGCGACGTCACCGAAAAACGTCAGAACGAGCGCGAACTGCTACTGGCGGCCGATGTGTTTGAAAACACCAACGAAGCCATTATTGTTGCCGATGCCCACTTTCGGGTAGTCAAGGTCAACCGGGCCTTTACCCACATCACGGGGTTTTCCAGTCATGAAGTGATTGGTAAAACCCCGGATCACCTGGTGGCATCGGAGCATCGTAACAACCAGTACATGCACGAGATTCTCGAAACACTGGTGATTGAAAACTATTGGCAGGGGGAGTTGAAATACCGCTGTTTGAATGGCGAAACCCGAACCTCCTGGACCGGTATCAGCATCATTCGCGACCAGCAGCACGAAATTCAGAGCCTGACCATCATCATGTCGGACGTCACTGAACGCAAAGCCAACGAAGAACGCATTCATCGCCTGGCGTATTACGACCCGCTGACCGGCCTTGCCAACCGCGCCCAGATGCACGAACGGCTGGAGTTGTTGATGCACAAGACCGACAGTTCCGACGGTTTCCTGTCATTGCTGTTTATCGATCTCGACCGCTTCAAGCCGATCAACGATTCACTTGGTCACCCGGCGGGCGACAAGGTATTGATCGAAGTTGCCGAGCGCCTGCGTCACTGTGTTAAAAGTGGTGACATGGTGTGCCGAATGGGCGGCGACGAGTTCACCATCAGCCTCGCTTTCAAGGATTCCGCAGACGATGTAGTGGCAATTTCCCAACGGGTATCAGAACGCATTCTCAAGGAAATAAACCAACCCTATTACATTGACAAGCACCAGCTGTTTCTCAGTGCCAGCATTGGTATCGCCACCTACCCGAGCGATGGCGACAGTGTCATCGAACTACTAAAAAATGCCGACATGGCGATGTACCACGCCAAGGATGCCGGTCGCAATAACCTGCAATTTTACGACGCTGCCATGAATCGACGGGCGGTTGAACGCATGGAACTGGAAAATGACCTGCATCAGGTGATTCAGAAACAGGAGCTGCATCTGCTGTTCCAGCCACAATACGACTCCAGGACGCTCAAGGCCGTCGGCGTGGAAACCCTGCTACGCTGGCAACACCCGGTACGGGGCGAAGTATTACCTCAGGTGTTTGTACCCATTCTGGAAGATACCGGGCTGATTGTGCCGGTGGGGCGCTGGGTGCTGGAACAATCCTGTCTGCAGATGGCACACTGGCTCGAACTCAACAGTTCGGTGCGTTTGATCGCGGTCAATGTCTCAGCGCGCCAGTTCAAATATCCGGGTTTTGTCGATGAGGTTAAACGAGCGATCCTGAAATCCGGTATATCACCCAGTCATCTGGAGCTGGAACTGACCGAATCGGTATTGATTGACGACATCGACTTCACCCTGTCGGTATTACATGAATTACGGGCGCTCGGGGTACGCATCTCGATTGATGATTTTGGTACTGGCTATTCGTCGCTCAACTACCTGAAACAATTCCCGGTCGACATGCTCAAGATTGATCGCAGTTTTATCCAGAACCTGCCCACCAACCGTGATGACGCTCAGATTACCCGCACAATTATCGCCATGGCTCACAACCTCGGCCTCGGTGTGATTGCAGAAGGCGTCGAAAACTGCGACCAGCTCGAATTCCTGGTCAAGGCCCGCTGTGAAAAAATCCAGGGCTACCTGTTGTCGTACCCGGCCAGCGCCGAAGAGCTCGAAAACCGCATTAAAACCCAACAGGCCTGTTGCGCAGCACAGTTGAAAGACGTTCAGTCTGACAGTGAATAACACTCACGTGCCAGCAAGCCACAATTTAGGGTAGAATGCTCGCCCTTTTAAATTGCCCGGCGTAGCCACAACCCGATGCGCAACGCCCCCCACACTCCGAGGACGCCCTGATGTTTAGCCGCGACATGAACATTGCCGACTTTGACCCGGATCTCTGGTCAGCCATGCAGGCTGAAGACCAGCGTCAGGAACATCACATTGAACTGATTGCTTCCGAAAACTACACCAGCCCTCGTGTCATGGAAGCCCAGGGTTCCCAGCTGACCAACAAGTACGCTGAAGGTTATCCGGGCAAGCGTTACTACGGTGGTTGTGAACACGTTGATGTGATCGAACAACTGGCCATCGACCGCGCCAAGGAACTGTTTGGCGCACCGTACGCCAACGTGCAGCCGCACTCTGGCTCACAAGCCAATGCCGCAGTATTTATGGCATTGGTCAAGCCTGGCGATACCGTACTGGGCATGAGCCTGGCCCACGGTGGTCACCTGACACACGGCGCGTCGGTGTCTTTCTCTGGTCGCATCTACAATGCGGTACAGTACGGTCTGAACCCGAAAACCGGCGAAATCGACTACGAAGAAGTTGAACGCCTGGCAACAGAACACCAGCCGAAGATGATCATCGCCGGTTTCTCGGCCTACTCCCGTATCGTCGATTGGCAGCGTTTCCGCGACATCGCCGATACCGTCGGTGCCTACCTGTTTGTCGACATGGCTCACGTTGCCGGCCTGGTTGCTGCCGGTGTCTACCCGACGCCTGTCGGTATCGCCGATGTCGTTACCACCACCACTCACAAAACCCTGCGTGGCCCGCGTGGTGGCCTGATTCTGGCGAAAGAAGACGAAGAACTGAACAAAAAGCTCAACTTCGCCGTCTTCCCGGAATCCCAGGGTGGCCCGCTGATGCATGTGATTGCCGCCAAGGCCGTGTGTTTCAAGGAAGCCATGTCGGAGGAATACAAAACGTATCAGGCTCAGGTGGTAAAAAACGCCCAGGCCATGGCGAAAACCTTTATTGAACGTGGCATCAACATCGTTTCTGGCGGTACCGACGACCACCTGTTCCTGGTGGATCTGATCGGCAAGGAATACACCGGCAAAGACGCCGACGCCGCACTCGGTCGCGCCAACATCACCGTCAACAAGAACTCCGTCCCCAACGACCCACGTTCTCCGTTCGTCACCTCGGGTCTGCGTATCGGTAGTCCGGCCATCACTTCCCGTGGTTTTGGTGAAGCGCAAGCCACGGAACTGGCGGGCTGGATCTGTGATGTCCTGGATAGCCTGGAAAACGGCACCTCCGAGCAAATAGAAGCCGAAGTGAAAGCCAAGGTAATTGCCTTGTGTGACCAATTCCCGGTTTACCGCTAACATCGATCGACCTGTCACACCGCGCCACACTTGCTGTGGCGCGACGCCTGCTCAACACAGATTTTCACCCGACACTGCAGTTTTTTATTGCAACTTGACCCCGACGTTTTAGAATCGCAGCGCTCGTGCAAGAAGTTCCGATCGTACTCTTTCTGATACTCAGGATGCCTCTGATGACGACGTCAACCGAACAATGCGCCTGTGGTGGCTGGACTCCTATTTCTGAATCCCGCCTACTGGATCTGATCAAACGCGCAGAAACCAGCATGGAAGCACCTGCCAAAGCCCTCTGGGAACTGGTGCGCCTGCCGAATGCCGAGATCTGGCAACAGCACCCCTGGGCCGATGAAGGCTGCGGCTTTTGGGTACTGGCGACCTTCAGCCGCCGCTGTCTCTATTTTAACGATGTCACCCAGGGCTTTGCCGTGAGTCCATTCCGCAACTGGGGCAATATCGATCACTTTGAACCCGACCCGACGCCACTCGATGAACTGATCGAACGCCTGACCGCCAGTGCTTGCGAGAGCGCCTGATTCAATTCTGTCTGTCCCTCTGCAGCGAATGCCATTGCCTGACCATTCCGTCAGGAGTACACTGGCGCGCTTTGGCCACGATGGCCGTATCACGCTCTTTAGTCAGTTCCGCCTATGCATTGTCCATTCTGTTCACATCCGGAAACCAAGGTGGTCGACTCACGCTTGATGGCTGACGGCGCCCAGGTTCGCCGTCGTCGCGAATGCTTGGGCTGTGCCGAGCGTTTCACCACGTTTGAATGCGTCGAACTGACCTTTCCCCATGTGATCAAACAAAATGGTGAACGGGAAACCTTCCGCGAGAGCAAACTCCGCAGCGGCATTGAACGAGCACTGGAAAAACGCCCGATTCCGGTCGACACCATGGATGCTGCCATCCATCGCATCCTGCAAACCATTCGTAACAAAAACGACCGAGAAATTTCCAGTCGCCAGATCGGCGAATGTGTCATGGCCGAATTACGCCAGCTGGATCAAGTCGCTTACGTCCGCTTTGCCTCGGTATATCGCAGTTTCAAGGATCTGGACGAATTCCGCGCCGAAATTGAACGCCTGACAGACAGTGTCACCGCTGCCGTCATCACGGCAGTCGACGCATGAATACCCCTATTGAACACAGCGATGAATACTGGATGGCCAAAGCGCTGCGACTGGCTGAACGCGGCCTTTATTCCACCAGCCCCAACCCCCGAGTTGGCTGTGTCATCGTCAAGGACAACCGCTTGATCGGCGAAGGCTGGCACCAGCAAGCCGGTGGACCACACGCCGAAGTGCACGCCCTGCGCATGGCCGGTGATCAGGCCCAACATGCCACCGCTTACGTCACCCTCGAACCCTGCAGCCATTTTGGCCGCACCCCCCCCTGTGCCAACGCCCTGGCAGCAGCCGGTGTAGCCCGAGTGGTTGGCGCTTGCCGCGACCCCAACCCCCAAGTAGGCGGACGCGGCTTTCAACACCTGCGCGATGCCGGAATCGAGGTCACAGAAAGCTGCTTGCAAGCCCAGGCCGAAGCCCTGAATACCGGTTTTATCCAGCGTATGCGCAGTGGGCTGCCCTGGGTCAGCATCAAACTGGCCCAAAGCCTGGATGGACGTACTGCCATGGCCAGCGGCGCCAGCCAATGGATCACCGGCCCGGACGCCCGACGTGATGTTCAACGCTTACGGGCGCGCAGCTGTGCCGTCATTACCGGTGCCAGCTCGGTGCTGATCGACAACCCATCGATGACCGTCCGGCCAGCCGAAACCGGTATTGAACAGCCTGAACACCTGTGGCGTCAGCCCTTGCGGGTGGTGATTGACGGCCAGCAACGGCTGAGCGGCAACGAAAAACTGTTTAACCAGTCTGGGGATATTTTGCTGGCGGTTACCGACCCGACTCGCGTCACCGTCCAGCGGGCGGCAGAATTGGGCCAGTTGACACTCTGGCAAAGCCCGCCGACCCGTTCTGGCAAGGTCGACCTGCCAGCTCTGCTGCAGTTTCTGGCCGCACAAGGCCACAACGAAGTGCTGGTCGAAAGTGGCGCTCACCTGGCGGCGGCCTTTGTCGAATCCGGTCTGGTAAACGAACTGGTGTTGTACTGCGCACCCACCTTGCTGGGCAGCAGTGCCCGCCCGTTACTGGTGCTGCCACTAGAGAGCATGCAACAACAGATGCGCTGGCAATGGCAGGATATACGCATGATTGGCAACGATCTGCGCCTGACCTTACGACCTGAACAAGATCAGCCCGGTTAGCCGAATACTGAGCAACGGCATCCGGCTTGTCGCCAATGCCAATAAAAATAGAGACCGATAGAGAGCAGCCATGTTTACAGGAATTATCGAAGCGATCGGCACCGTCGCCAGCGTTATTAGCGTCTCTGGCGACCTGCGTCTGACGATCCGCAGCGGTGCGCTGGATCTGACTGATGTCACACTCGGCGACAGCATTGCCACCAACGGCGTTTGCCTGACGGTCGTGGCACTGCCCGGCGACGGCTTTGTGGCCGATGTCTCACGCGAATCACTGTCCCACACGTGTATTGGTGCCTGGCAAGCAGGCACACGGGTGAATCTGGAAAAGGCGCTACTGCCGACGACCCGCCTGGGCGGCCATATGGTCAGTGGCCACGTTGATGGCGTTGGCCGTATCAGCAGTCGTCAGGCCGATGCACGTTCCATTCGCCTCGGCATCAATGCTCCAACAGAACTGGCGCGTTATATCGCCGCCAAGGGCTCGATCACTGTCGACGGCGTCAGCCTGACTGTCAATGCCCTCAACGACGACGGCTTTACACTGAATATTGTGCCCCATACTGCGGCTGAGACAACATTGATTTCCATTCAGCCGGGTCAGCAGGTTCACCTGGAAGTTGATATGATTGCCCGCTATCTGGAACAGTTGGTCAAGGCACCAGCAACCACAGAAAAAACACCCATGGATGCGGCTTTTCTGGCGCAACACGGGTTTTGGAAATAGGCGGAACTGACCGGCAACAAGATCGGCACCGACACACACTCACAGGTTATTTTGAACAGGCTCATTATGGCACTGAACACCATCGAAGAAATTATTGCCGACATCCATGACGGTAAAATGGTCATCCTGATGGATGACGAAGACCGTGAAAACGAAGGCGATATTATTGTTGCTGCAGAGAAAGTGACGCCAGAAATCATCAATTTTATGGCCACCGAAGCGCGTGGCCTGATCTGTCTTCCCTTGTCAGCAGAACGTTGTGATTACCTCGGTTTACCCGCCATGGTAACCGCCAACGGCGCCAAGTTTTACACCCCGTTCACGGTTTCCATTGAAGCCGCCGAAGGCGTCACTACCGGTATTTCTGCCGCCGACCGCGCCGCCACGATTCTCGCCGCTGTGAACCCGATGGGTAAACCGGAAGACATCGTCCAGCCGGGGCATATATTCCCGTTACGCGCCCGTCCGGGTGGTGTACTGAGTCGCGCTGGCCATACTGAAGCCGGTTGTGACCTGGCACGCCTGGCGGGTCTTAACCCCGCCGCTGCCATCGTTGAGGTATTAAACCCTGATGGCACCATGGCCCGTCGCCCGGAACTGGAAGTGTTTGCGGAAAAGCACGGCATCAAGATTGGTACAATCGCCGACCTGATCCACTACCGCATTGCCAATGAAAAAACCGTTGAGCTGGTCAGCAAGGACGATATCTCCACCGAATATGGCGATTTTGTGTTACACACCTTCCGCGACACCATCCAGAACGAAACACATCTGGCGCTGACCCTCGGTGACATTCAACCGGACAGCCCCTGCGTGGTGCGGGTACAAACCAATAACTATCTGCGCGACGTGCTGGGCATGCGCCCAACCAGCGGCTCCAGCTGGTCGTCTTCCCATGCGCTGCAACGTATCGCCGATGAAGGCGAAGGCGTACTGGTGTTGTTGTCGGCGGGTCAGCGCGAATCGATTGAAGACAGTCTTGATGACTTCTTTGGCCGCGCCCGCCCGGTGCGTAGTCCCAACAAGGACAGCTCCGGTGCCTTCCTGACCATTGGCACCGGCTCCCAAATCCTGCGCGAGCTGGGCGTTCAGAAAATGCGCCTGCTCAGCTCGGAAATGAAATACAGCGGCATCTCGGGTTTCGATCTCGAAATTACCGAATACTTGCCATTTGATGCCTGACATTCCCCTGCTTACAAACTGGAAATACTCATGAAACAGATCAGAACCATTGAAGGCAACCTCACCCCGAACGACGGTAAATACGCCATTGTCGTTGGTCGCTGGAACGCCTTTGTTGTGGAAAGCCTGCTTGAAGGCGCGGTCGACAGCCTGCTGCGTCACGGTGTTGACGAAGAAAACATCACGATTATTCGCGCACCGGGTGCGTTTGAGATTCCTCTGGTAGTGCAGCGTATCGCCGCCTCTGAACAATACGATGCCATCATTGCCCTCGGCGCAGTGATTCGTGGTGGTACACCACACTTCGAATACGTCGCTGGTGAATGCACCAAAGGCCTGGCCAACGTCTCGCTGGAATACAGCGTACCGGTTTCCTTCGGTGTACTGACCGTCGACAGCATTGAACAGGCGATTGAACGCTCTGGCACCAAGGCCGGCAACAAAGGGGAAGAAGCGGCAATGTCTGCCTTTGAAATGGTTTCCCTGCTGTCCGCCCTGGAGGCCTGATCCGCATGTCACGTGCTTCTGGCAACCATAAACCCAGTCCTGCTGCGCGCCGCAAAGCGCGTGGTTTTGCCTTGCAGGCGCTGTACCAGTGGCATATCGCCGGTGCCAACCTGACTCAGATTGAATCGGAATTTCGTGCCGATAACGACATGAGCAAGGTCGACCTGGAGTATTTCCACGACATTCTCCACGGCGTACCGCGTGAGCGTTCTGCTCTGGATGAAAAAATAGCCCCGCTGATGGATCGTCGCCTTGATGAAATGACACCGGTTGAGCTGTCCATTCTGCGTCTTGGTGCCTTCGAAATGTGCCGTCGGCCAGATGTACCCTACAAGGTCGTAATTAACGAATCGGTGGAATTGGCCAAAATCTTTGGTGCCACCGACGGCCACAAGTACATCAATGGCGTCCTCGACAAACTGGCCCAGCGTGAACGGGCGGTCGAGATTCGTGGTGCCCGTGCACCACAGCGGCAGGACAACAAAGAACAGTGAGCGAGCAGCCGGGTGGTTCTGAATTTGCGCTGATACAGCGCTGCTTCAGCAGCGGCTACCCGCAAAACGCTGCGACCCTGCTGGGCGTTGGTGACGATGCCAGCGTTATTTGCCCGCCTGCGGGTCAGCACCTGGTACAAAGCCTCGACACCCAGGTTGCCGACGTTCATTTCCCTGCCAACGCCCCTGCCCAACTGATCGCCCAGCGCACTCTGCGCTGTGCCGTCAGTGATCTGGCGGCCATGGGTGCGACGCCACAGGGTTTTTTACTCGGCCTCACTCTGCCAGACAACCAAACGGACTGGCTTGATGATTTTGCTCATGGCTTGCGCGACGCCGCTACCGAATTCGGTATTAGCCTGTTGGGGGGCGACACCACTCGTGGGCCAGCCCTGGTAATCAGCATCCTGGTACAGGGCTGGGTAGCCACTGCCCCGACACCAACCGGTTTGACGCGCAGCGGTGCCAGGGTCGGAGATGATGTTTGGGTCAGTGGATATATTGGTGCCGCAGCCCTGTCCTTGCCCACCGTGCTGGCCAACCCTGAGACCACCGATGGGCTCGCTGCCGCTTATTATTACCCCACACCCCGGCTGTCACTTGGCCAGTCACTGCTGGGGATCGCCACAGCCGCGTTGGATATTTCCGACGGCCTGTTGCAAGACGCCCACCATATTGCCACCGCCTCGGCGGTTAGCCTGGCCCTGACCGGAGAGCAGATTCCGACAGCCGTCGGCTGCGGTCATCCCGACTGGCCCAACTGCCTGACGGGTGGCGACGATTATGAATTATTATTTACCGCCTCCCCTGCACAGCAGGCCAGCATTCAGGCACTGGCGCAACGACTGGCTCTTCCCCTGAGTCGTATTGGCCAGTGTCAGCCATCAGCCCCCGGTCAGCCACCCGCAGTGACCGTTTCGCTTGATGGCCTGCCGTTGCAACTGAAAACATCCGGCTACCAGCACTTCTGAACCGGAATGCGGTCAGAATTTCCACTCAATGCCCTGACAAAGGAATGCCCATGACACGCCTCACCCATACTGCCCTGCTGTTGTGTTTGCCGCTGATCACCTTGCTGGCACTGCCGAGCCAGGCTGCCGAAGAAGCCTACGTCCAGGTCTCTGCCAGTGCCGATGTTCAGGCAACCCCGGATTACCTGTTGCTCAACCTGAATATCAGCGATACCCGCCCGACCCTGGCAGATGCCAAACGTCAGGTCGACGACAGCTTTCATCAGCTGATGGAAGTCACCCGCAAGTTGAACATTGCCGAAGATTTGGTGCGAGCTGAGCAGATTTCCAATTACCCCCAATACCAATGGCATGAAAAAGGCCGCACCTATGTCGGCGAACAGGTCACCCGCCAGATCGCGATTACCCTGCGCCAGTTGGATAACTACGGCGAACTGGTGCATCAACTGATGCAAAACCCATTGGTGCAAATCAGCCAGAGTCAATTTCGTTTCGACGATCGCGATGGGCTGGAAAACCAGGCACTAAAGGCCGCCTTGCTGAAAGCCAGAGACAAGGCCAAACTGATGGCCAGCACCCTCGGTAGCCGGCTGGGGAACGTCCTGGCGATTAGCGAAAGCGGTTCCGGCTCACCCCAGCCGATGTACGCCATGCGGGAAATGGCCGTCGATAGCCGCAGCAAGAGCGCCCCCATGCTGGTACAGCAACAAACCATCAGCGCCAGTGTCGATGTGCGTTTTGAACTGGAATAAGGACGAGTCATACCATGAGTCTGCAGTACCCCACAGCCAACACCGTGAATCCCTGCCCGGCGGGCCTGCGTCCTGGGCGTTACCGCCATTACAAGGGCCAGGACTACGAAGTCTTCGGTCTGGTACGCCATAGCGAAACCGAAGAATGGCTGGTGCACTACCGCACCCTGTATGGCGACTTCAGCCACTGGGTACGGCCATACCAGATGTTTATTGAAACCGTCAACGTGGCAGGTGAAGCGGTTGCCCGGTTTGATTATCTGGGGCCTATCGAGCTGCCGTCCAAGCCGGATACCCTGCCTGTGGAGGCGTTATGACCCCTGCCATTAACCTGGCCAAAAAAGCCGGGATCACGTTCACCCTGCATGAATACCCACACGACCCCAAGGCCGACTCTTGGGGTGGTGAGGCTGCGGAAGCACTTGGCCTGCCTCCCTCACAGGTGTTCAAAACCTTATTGGTCAGCCTCAGTGGCCATCAAAGCACCCTGGCGGTGGCGATTATCCCGGTGGACAAAAAACTCAGCCTGAAAGCCATCGCCAAAGCATTGGGTGCCAAAAAAGCCGATATGGCCGATCCTGCTGTTGCGGAAAAAACCACCGGTTATGTGGTGGGAGGCATCAGTCCACTGGGGCAAAAAAAGTTATTACCCACCGTACTGGACAGCAGCGCCGAACAGCAGACCACCATCAATGTCAGCGGTGGCCGTCGCGGGCTGGAGATCGAACTGGCAGCCGCCGACTTGCTGGCGCTAACGCGCGGAAAACTGGCGGCTATTGCCAGCGAGAGCTGATTAAAACGCCACGCTGTACAGCCACTGCAGCTGTATTCTGGGCAGCGCCAGGGCATCGGTCAGGGGCACATTATATTGCAGCCGCAGCTTGCTGCCCTGCCATGGCAAACGCCAGGCGATCAGCATATTCAGATAGCTGGGGCTGCGGCTCTGGTGGTTAAGAATCGAATCGGCCAGATCATCTCCAGATACCCGGCTCAAGCCCACATCACTGCCCAGCGTCTGCCAGCGTACACCGGCTGCCAGCCTTGATTGCTGCCACGACAGGTCGAGATAACTGCCCCAGCTGCGCAGATCCAGTACTGCGCTGGCATCGGTGGTTTGCCCGGCAGCACTGCTGAGATCCCCTTTTTCCTGACGTTGTTGATACTCGCCCTGTAGCCGCCAGCGGCCCCATGTGTTGTCCCACTCACTGGACAAGCCCATGGCGATATGACCAATACCACCGTCAAAATACTCGGTCGCCGTCGAGCCATGACTATGAGTGGCCGTACTGGTGGAGAACAACTGCATGCCCCGTTGCCCCACCTCGGCTCCATACACATCCAGTTTGATGGCATGCTGCCACTGCCCGTAGCGAGCACTGACGGCAGTAGTGACCATGGCAGCCACGCCGTCCCTGGCGGTGTTCATTTGGCTGGTGCCCAGCAAACTCAGCGCTGAATGCCACTGCCACAGACCCGAATTTGAATCCAAATCCAGCCTCTGATAGCCCAGCCGTACTTCGGCTTCTGACCACTCACCACCCCACATCGCCTGATACATCAGCGGCAGATCAACAAACAAGCGGTCGTGGCTATGCAATCGATTCAGCCAACCAAGATCAACCAACTGCTGCCCAGCCTGTAGCTGCCAAGCACCGCTACGGTGTCCGATCCAGGCTTCGTGGATGTCGGTACTGCTGCTGTGACGCGACACCACCACCTGCCCATACACGCCCTGATCTGGCAACCGAAACGACCGTCCGATATCCAGGTGTTGCAAGCCAAATCCGGCGCTGCGGTAATGACCGTCGTAAGGCAGAAAACCGGCAATCCGTGGTGTCGCGGTCTTCTGATAGCCCATCACTACATCCAGTTGCCACAGCGTCCGGTCTTGCCCAGTCTCTCCCGCAGCGGCGGTTTCATGCTGATGACCACTGTCAGCCAGTACCGGTAAAACCATCAGACTGGAGGCAGCCACAAGGCAACGGAGATTATTCAAACGGATTGGCAAAGCGGTCATCGCTAATAAATTCCTGGTCGGTCAGGCTGTGAAGAAAATTGATCAGATCCGTCTTGTCTGCGGCCGTCAGGTCAAAACCATTCACAAAACTGCTCTTGTACGGATTATTACGACCATCACCGCGATAAGCACCAGCGGTCAGGTTTCGCCCTCCAGCTGCGTAAAAGTCCACCACCGCTGCCAGCGTGGCAATGGAACCGTCGTGCATATAGGGTGCGGTCAATTCGATATTACGCAGGGTCGGCGGACGAAAAGCCCCCATATCATTCCAATCACCCGTAACCTGATACTTGCCGGTATTGTCGCTCGGATAACTGCCCTGATTATCGATGTTGTACAAACCGGTATTAAAAAAGGGCCGTTCCGGAAAGCGGGTGTTCGTGGTGATAGTGGAGCTGGAAAAATTAAAACCGTTGTGACAGTGGAAGCATTCCAGCGCCTCGGAGAAAAATAACGCCTCGCCCCGACGGGCAGAGTCCGACAGTTCATTACGGTCATAGGGTGAGCGATCGGAAATCATCGTGCGGGTAAAGGATGCCAGCGCACGGGTGATATTGGTCAGGGTAAAAGGATCCGTCGCTGTCGGAAAGGCGTTAGCAAACAAGGTCTGGTAAACCGTATCACTGCGAAAGCGTTGAAGAATCGCGGCCAGATTGGCGTCATTAATTCCCAGCTCTGCTGGGGTATCCCCGGTCAGAGGCATCGCCAACTGTAATTCAATGCGGGTGAAAATCGGATTCCACCAAGTATAAGTCGCGTTATAGGCCACGTTGGTCAGCGTTTGCGAATTACGCACCAGAGCCTCACCGGTCGAGCCGGTCGGCACCGCTTTACCATCGGTAAAAGCCAACGCCTGAAAATGGCAGCTCTCGCAACTCTGGGTCTGATTGGCCGACAGCCGGGGGTCGTAAAACAGAAAACGGCCCAGGGTAATTTTGGCATCTGTCAGCGGATTCTCGTCCGGGATAGCAGGCAGCACAAAACCGCCCTCACTGCTGAGTTGCAACAAGGTAACGCCTTCTGCCTGCTGCTGCAGCTGCAGATCGAAGTCGGACGACTGACACCCCGCCAGCAACAGCAGGCACCCAACTGCCAGCCACCGGACAGATAAACTGATCAGCTGCATTTATTCGACCGTCACCCAGGACTGGGAGTCACAGTCATCAGCCAGGCATTGACCAGTGGTCACATCCAGCCCCATACGGCTAAACAGGGCCTCACATTCGGGATCATCGGCGGACGACATGCAGCCGATCGCCGTGCCCTCGGTATTACTGCTCAGATCTGACCCGGCAACCAGTGCCGCATAGTCAAAATTGATGGTGCTGCTGCCCGGCGTCAGGCTGGCAAAGGTGTAGGTCGGTCGGTTCGGACGTGCGTTAGAGCAATCCAGATTGGTGTTATTTTCATCCAGCGTACAACCGGTCGTGCCTAGGTGGATATTCCAGCCAACAATATCCATCCGGGCGTGCTTGTAACCCCCTGCCCAGCTCCAGGTCAGGCCATCAATATTCAGCGGTGATAGTGCCGTGGCACGATCCAGATGATTGAGTTCTTCCGGCACACCCAGAGTAAAACGCACCCGGCTGTAGTCTGCGGCTGGGGCCGTTCCGCTAATCACCCTGTTGGTTGCCGTGGTGGATGCCGTGCAAGTGCTGGTGCCATCTTCAAAATCCAGCAGTGCCACATTGTTGTACTGCCAGTCGGTCTGATCCAGCGTCAGACTGACGAAGTCTCCGTTGGCGGTTGCCAACTGTACGTCGGAGATATACAAACGGAAATCGCTGATCTGCGGCAGGCTGCCATTCCCTTCATTGGCGTTACCCGCCAAAGTGGTTCGCTCACCACAGGCCAGGGGTTCGGCACCAACAGATGCAGAAAACGGCAGGCTGTAGCTGGCAGATGAATCTGCCGTGGCTGCATCTTTGTCGCTGCCACTGTCACTGCCACAACCGACCAGCAAAACACTGGCGGTCATCACACTGAAAGCGGTTAAAAAAGTCGCGCTGGGGAGAGTAAAAAGAACGGTCATGGATGTGTCCTTACTGGATGACATTAAGAATTCGCCGCTGGCTGTGAGTACCAGCCAGCGGCGATAATGCGGGGGACATCCGTTCAAATCCAGACCGTGCGACACTGTGTCACAGTATTAACAGCGGTGTTACGGGAACCAATAGAACAGCTGTTACATAACCCGCCAGATCAACAAACGCTATCGGTTCACAAAAACCGCAGCGGGAAGTCACTGTCATCTTTTTTCAGTCTGGTTGTCATCTCTCTCAACTAGCCTGCGCCGTTCTGCTTGACCAGACCCAAACAACGTCAGAACCACCCAGGATGATGATTATGTTGAAACAGATTTCCGCCGCGCTGTTACTGTCATCGGCACTTGCCGTTGCCAGTACCGGCCATGCGACCGTCGCCAATGGCGATTTTGAACAATGGACCAACTCAACTCCCGACGACTGGACCACCATAGACAGCGGCATCAGTCTTGCTGCGTCCAGCAGTGTGGTGTATAGCGGCAACCAGTCGGCCGCTATTACGGTCAATACCGGCACCCAAAGTTCTACCGACTTGCGCCAGACCGTCAGTGTCACCAGCGGTACCCACTACGACTTCAGCGCCTGGATTTATCACACCGAAGGCCACGTCCAGGCGCGTCTGTATGTCGCCGATTATCAGGGCTATTCCGATAACAGCCTGACCGATCAATGGCAGCAACTCAGTTACAGCTATACCGCCACCAGCACAGGTTCCATCGAAGTGGGCCTGCGTTTTTACGACCAAAGCGGCTTTGATGGCTCGGAACTGGTGTATGTCGACGACTTTGAGCCAACCACCGACAGCGCGACAAACACTGGTACAGACAGCGGCAATACAGACAACAGTGGCAGCTGCGTCACGACCGACGTCAATATCACGACCGATAATTACGGCTCCGAAACCAGCTGGAATATCCTCAATGCCAGCGGCACCGAAGTCGCCAGCGGCGGCAATTACGACAGCAACAGCAGCAACACCGCAACATTCTGCCTGGATACCGGTAACTACACCTTTACCATTCTCGACAGCTACGGCGATGGTATTTGCTGCTCGTACGGCAACGGCTCTTTTGCTGTGGTGGTGGCTGGTACCGAAGTGGTCAGTGGCGACCAGTTCACCAGCAGCCAGAGCAACAGCTTTATTGTCGCCGATAGCAGCGACGGATCATCCGGCGGCACAGATACTGGCGGAGGTTCATCCGGTGGTACAGGAGCAACGGATAGTGGTGCCAGTTGCACAACAGCCACTCTGAGCCTGACTACCGACAACTACGGCGCCGAAACCAGCTGGGCCATCAGCAACAGCAGCGGCACCGACATCGCCAATGGTAACGGCTACAGCAGCAACACCAGCTACAGCGAAGATATTTGCCTGGAAGACGACGACTACACCTTCACCATTAGCGACAGCTATGGCGACGGTATGTGCTGCTCATTTGGTAACGGTTCCTACGACCTCGTTCTCGACGGCACCAGCGTCGCCAGCGGCAGCGAATTTGCCAGCAGCGAAAGCACCAGTTTCACCCTGGGTTCCGCTACAGACACCGGAGCTGGGACAGATACCGGTACAGGAACCGGCAGCACCGACCTCATTGGCTACTACGCCAGTGCCAATGGCCTGAGTGGCTATGTCCTCAAAACTGAACTGCACAACATCATCAGCGCTGGCCACAGCGCCCAGGGCTACAGTGCCTTATGGACCTTCTACAGTAACTACGAACGCGATAATTATTACGAAGCCGACGGCAGCCTGCTGGATATTTACTCCGAAAATCCGAACGGTTCAGACCCATACACCTACACCAGCAGCAGTGACCAGTGCGGCAGCTACAGCGGCGAAGGCTCCTGCTATAACCGAGAACATACTTTCCCACGCAGTTGGTTTGGTGGTGCAATAGAACCGATGAACTCCGACGTACACCATATTTACGCCTCCGATGGCTATGTCAACGGCAAGCGCAGCAGCTACCCTTACGGCGAAGTGGCTACCGCCAGCTACACCTCCAGCAATGGCTCCAAACTGGGCAGTGCCGAATCCGGATTGGGCTACTCCGGCACCGTATTCGAACCCATCGACGAGTTCAAAGGCGATTTGGCCCGCACCTATTTCTACATCGCCACCCGCTACGAAGACGTGATTTCCGGCTGGGAGACCCAGTCCAGCTATGGCGATGCCGTACTCAATGGCAGCAGCGATCAGGTCTTTGAAATCTGGTACCTGAATCTGATGAAAAGCTGGCATAACACCGACCCCGTCAGCCAGAAAGAACTTGATCGTAACGACGCCGCCTACAGCCACCAAGGCAACCGTAATCCCTTTATCGACCACCCGGAACTGGTGGCTGAAATCTGGGGTAACTGAAGCGCGGTTGTTGACAGGTTGTTGGCAGTATCACCAGACTGCTCTGCATACCCCTGGCCTCCACGCTCCGGCGTGGTGGCCATCTTTATCACTCATCGACCAACAGGGATTCAAGAGGCAGAGATGGGGGTTCGTATTTCTCCGCCGGATCGGTATTTTCCTGCTTTACTGTAATCAGAACAGCCAAGGCAGGAACCACCATGCAACTCGTCAAACAACTGATGACCACTCACCTTCATACCCATTTGCCAACGGATACCCTGCGCGATGCAGAAAAGACGATGGCAGAACACCATATTCGCCATATTCCTGTGGTGGATGAAGAGGGCAAACTCTGTGGCCTGATGAGCCAACGGGAATTTCTGACGGAAGCATTCCGCATCACCGATAAATTTGGTGCCCACCACTTGCAGGAATACCTGAGCAAAACCGGCATCAGCCAGTGCATGCAGCACGAGGTTGTCGCTGTGACACCCGATACCTCATTGCAGCAAGCGGGTGAAAGCCTGCGCGCCAATCGCCGCCAAGGGTGTGTTCTGGTCACCGATGAACACAAGGTACTGGTCGGCATGCTGACATCACAAGACTTTGTAAAACTGGCCATTACGTTACTGCAACAGAACAACTAACGATCGCTTCAAACCCAATCCGGTGCCAACCTAACGGGCAGGCCAGCGTTGCTGAATATCCTGAATCGCGGCTTTGTTATCCAGCACCGCCGCTACGCAGTCGGGATCCAGCTGGCGGCCGGAAAGCCGCTTCAGCTCCTGCCACACTGCATCTTCTTCCCATGCCTGCTTGTAACAACGAGCATTCAGCAACGCATCCAGAATATCCGCCACGGCGACAATACGAGCTTCCAGCGGAATTTCATGGGTACCATTCAGCCCCAGATAACCGGAACCATCCAGCTTCTCGTGGTGATACTGGATAATATTCATTAGCATATCAATATGCTCGATCCGGCCCAGATCAAAACGCCGAATCGCCTTTTCAAGCAGTGTCTTGCCCCCAGAAACATGACGCTTCATTTCATCAAATTCCTCTGCTGTCAGACTGCCCGGCTTGTGCAGAATCCGATCCGGCACCGATATTTTGCCAATATCATGTAACGGCGCAAACAGCGTCAGATATTCTATCCAGCTATCTGACAACGGCTGTGACGATTGTAATTGTCGGGCAATCAGCCGGGTGTACGCGGCCATACGCTGCATATGGTCGTCCGACTCAATACAGCGCACGCCACTGACATCCAGTGCCCAACGTGCCAGCGCATGCAGACGGCGTAACGTCTCCTGTTCCTGCGCCAGCGTCTGCCCCACCAAATGGCCCCACAGGGTGCAATACGCCGCCATGGGCGCCGAGAAATAGTCGATGGTACGAGCATTCAGAAACAGCATCCCCAGAAAATGGCCTTCCACCGTCAGTGGCATCGTCAGGCTTGAGCGATAACCTTGCCCCAACAGCGCCGCCGTATGCGTTGACAGCTCATCAGAGCGAAACTCGCGCATATCACCGACCACCCGCACCAGCGGGTTATCGGCCAGAACTTTTAACGATGGCACCGCGTCTAATAACACGCTGTACCCCGTTAGTGGCGATGCGTCATCTCCGGCACAGGTAAAGGTCGATAGCTGATCACTGTCTGGCTGATACAACGCCAGAGACAGACGATCAATACCGGAATACTGTTCACGCAACACCCGATAGAGATGCTGCAACCGATCACCGAATGACAGCGGCTGTGCCAACTGCTGGTAGGGGTCGATAAAACGCTGTTCTGAGGCATTGGCCATAACGACCTCCAGGAGCAGAAACGAACAAAAACAAGGCAAAAGCCACTCTCTTCAGTCTAGCCAAAGCTGTCTTGCACGCCGCTGACCCATATCAAGGCGGTCGGCCAACAGCCAACGTAATTTGACAGCCAGACACGCCAATATATTCGACGTTTATTAAGGAGAATCCGATGAACATTGATGCACTACGGAGCCGCTTGAGACAACAGCTGGATGAGCTTCAAACCCGCTCTGTCGATGCCGAACGACTCGCCAGTCACCGTGACAACCCACTGTCGGCAGATTTTGCTGAACAGGCAACCGAGCGTGAAAACGACGAGGTACTAGGCGCTATCAGCGGCGAAGCCTGTATTGAAGCGATAGCGATCCAGCAGACGCTGGAGCAAATTGAACAGGGTACTTACGGCAGCTGTATTGAATGTGGAGAAACCATCGAAAGCGCACGACTGGAAGCAGTGCCTTATGCCATTCGCTGCCTGCAATGTGCCAGTCGGCACGAACAGCAGGCCTGAGCAAACAACACGCATGGAAAAGTGGCTCTCACAACATATCCAGCTTCTTTTCGATACGCTCAAGGGCGTTGCTCCAACACCTTGAGCTGGCGAGATTGCTCCCGAATCAGTCGGGATTGACCCGCTTCATCCTTCTGAATCATCCGTGAAGACATGCCCGCTGTCAGCGTAGGGACGCCCTCCGTGGCTGTCCGAAACGGCCGCGCATATTGCACAACGGCCACGATGGAACCGGCAACGGCCGCGCATATTGCACAACGGCCACGATGGAACCGGCAACGGCCGCGCATATTGCACAACGGCCACGATGGAACCGGCCACGGACGGAGCCGGCAACGGTCAGCACGGCGTTATTCGTCACGTGCTTAGCGCGCTAAACACAGCACCTAGAATTGTAACGCCATACTCGTGCGCCTGCTCGGCTTCCCAGCAAACCAAACTCCAGAAATCCAACGTAACTTATTGATAATTAATAGTTAAATCCCATTTTATCGTCACTCCCTGCCAGAAAGATAAGCATGTACATTCACCCTGGGTCTTGCTGCACACCAATGTGTAATCCGTTAGAGCAATCGTTTTTGTGTCAGGGGTTTGCCCCCGACATCACCCGGACAGCGTGCGGTAATTCAGACTTTTGTTGATTTATACTGCATATATAATCAGTTATTTTCAGGCTGATTTTCAGCGTTATCTATTGCGGTGTCAGCAGGTATGGGGGACATCTATTTAATCCTGCACGGCTCTGCGCGAGTGTTGCCGTTGTTCAGGGCAAGGCGGCGAATGCAGCGAAATGACGCGTCCTTTTCACATGCGTCAACACCGCTCTGGACGGCGGCAACCCGCGCCCTGCGGGGGCTGCCGGATGATCTCGACTCTGTGTCGCCGACGTTTGACGTGACCCGTCAGGCCTGCAAGTCGGCTTCGTGATTCGACACCCTCCGGTAGCCCAGAGTGAGCACCGGAT